>NZ_JBSZJV010000004.1:0-253346 GCF_054188265.1 Stenotrophomonas sp. IS26 | reverse complement strand
CATCGCGTGTTCGATGCTGTGCGCGAACTGCTGGCCAGCCAGGGCATGCAATTGAGCATGGACGCCGTGGCCCAGCACGCGGGCTGCTCCAAGCAGACGCTCTACAGCCGCTACGGCAGCAAGCAGGAACTGTTGCGCCGGGTGATGCAGCGGCATGTCTGCCGCGCGACCGCCGGGCTGCGCTCACTCGACGGTGATGACCTGCGTGGCAGCCTGCTGCAGTTCGCCAACGACTACCTGGACCATTTCAACCAGCCGCATGTGGTCCAGGCCCGAAGGCTGATCGCGACAGAATCCAGCCAGTTCCCCCAGGAAGCCCGTACTCTCTATCAGGACGGCGCCGGGGCCCTGGCGCTTCACGTATCTGAATGGCTGGCAACACGCTCTGCCCGCGGCCAATTGAGGCATGACGACCCGCACTTCATGGCTGAACTGCTATTGAGCATGATCGCCGGCTTGGATGTCGAAAAACAGCGCTTCCATATCCCCCATCGCGCTGACGCCGCCGTGCGCCGCCGCTGGGCAGAATTCTCCGTTGACAGCTTCCTGCGCGCGTTCGCCGCGCCCGAAGCCGCCACGGCTTCGTATTCAAACCAACACCGGAGCTTCTCCTGATGATCGCCCCACTCCGCACCCTTGCCCTGACGTGCGCAGTCGCCCTTGCGTTGACCGCCTGCAAGAAGGAAGAGCAGCAGGCCCCGCCGCCGCCGGAGGTGGGCGTGATCGAGGCCAAGCCGCAGACCCTGCCGTTGCAGCGTGAACTGGTCGGCCGCCTTTCGCCGTTCCGCAGTGCCGACGTCCGGGCCCGCGTGCCGGGCGTGCTGCTCAAGCGCGTCTATCAGGAAGGCTCGGATGTGAAGGAAGGCCAGGTGCTGTTCCTGATCGATCCTGCTCCCCTGCGTGCCTCGCTCAATGCTGCGCAGGCCGAACTGGCCTCGGCCCAGGCCACCGCCGCCAATGCCAAAGCCGCTGCCAACCGCGCCCGCTCGCTGGCGCCGCAGGCCTACGTCTCCAAGTCCGACCTGGATGCAGCCGAAGCCACCGAGCGCACTGCCGCTGCCGCCGTGCAGCAGGCCCAGGCCTCGCTGGCCAGCGCGCGGATCAACCTGGGCTATGCCGAAGTGCGCTCGCCGATCAGCGGCCGCGCTGGCAAGCAGCAGGTCACTGAAGGTGCGCTGGTTGGCCAGGGCGATGTGACCCTGCTGACCACCGTGGACCAGCTCGACCCGCTGTACGTGAACTTCTCGATGAGCGTGGATGAGTTGACCCAGATGCGCGCGGCCCAGGCCAAGGGCGCACTGGCGCTGAGCGGGGACGGCAAATCCACGGTGCAGGTGAAGCTGGCCGACGGCACGGTCTATGACCAGCCGGGCACGCTGGACTTCTCCTCGACCACGGTCGACCCGGCCACCGGCGCGGTCTCGCTGCGCGCGGTACTGCCGAACCCGCAGCAGATCCTGCTGCCGGGCGCCTTCGTCAGCTTCCAGGCGACGCTGGGTGAGCGCAACAACGCCTACCTGGTGCCCCTGCAGGCGCTGCAGCGCGACACCACCGGCGGCTACGTGCTGGTGGTGGGCAAGGACGGCAAGGTTGCCCGCAAGAATGTGAAGAGCGAAGGCCAGCAGGGCAGCAACTGGCTGGTCAGCGGCGGTCTGGATGCGGGCGATCAGGTCATCGTCGCCGGCGTGCAGAAGGTCAAGGAAGGCGAACCGGCCAAGGCTGCCCCGTGGAACCCGGCTGCCGGCAACGGCAATGGCCAGGCGCCGGCGGGTGCTGCTCCGGCAGGTGCTGCTCCGGCGGCTGCCGCCAAGCCCGATGCCGCGGCCGCCCCGGCTGATGCCGCCGCCGCAACGTCCGACGCCGCTCCGGCTGCCGAACCGAACAAGCAATAACGGGAATCCTCCGTCATGCCTAAATTTTTCATTGAACACCCGGTATTCGCCTGGGTGGTCGCGATCCTGATCTCGCTTGCGGGCGTGATCTCGATCCTGGGTCTGGGCGTGGAGTCCTACCCGAGCATCGCGCCTCCCCAGGTGACGGTGAGCGCCACCTACCCCGGCGCCAGCGCCGACACCGCCGAAAAGTCGGTCACCCAGGTGATCGAGCAGCAGCTGACCGGTATCGATCACCTGCTGTACTTCAGCTCCTCTTCGGCCTCCAACGGCCGCGTCACCATCACCCTGACCTTCGAAACCGGCACCGATGCCGATATCGCCCAGGTCCAGGTGCAGAACAAGGTCTCGCTGGCAACCCCTCGCCTGCCGACCGAAGTGACCCAGCAGGGCGTGGTGGTGGCCAAGGCCAACGCCGGCTTCCTGATGGTGGTGGCCCTGCAGTCCGACAGCGCCTCGATCGACCGCGACGCCCTCAACGACATCGTCGGTTCGCGCGTGCTCGACCAGATCTCGCGTATCCCCGGCGTGGGCAGCACCCAGCAGTTCGGTTCCGAGTACGCCATGAATATCTGGCTCAACCCGGAAAAGATGCAGGGTTACGGCCTGTCGGCCACCCAGGTACTGGCCGCGATCAAGGACCAGAACGTGCAGTTCGCGGCCGGTTCGCTGGGCTCGGATCCCTCGCCCGAGGGGCACTACTTCACCGCGACCGTGTCGGCCGAAGGCCGCTTCAGCTCGCCGGAAGAGTTCGAGAACATCATCCTGCGCGCCAATGCCGACGGCTCGCGCGTGCTGCTCAAGGACGTCGCCCGGATCGCCTTCGGTGCGAACAACTACGGTTTTGACACCCAGTACAACGGCAAGCCGACCGGTGCCTTCGCGATCCAGCTGCTGCCGGGCGCCAACGCGCTGAACGTGGCCAATGCGGTCACCTCGAAGATGGATGAGCTCAAGCCGAGCTTCCCGGCTGGTGTCAGCTGGTTCTCGCCGTACGACAGCACCACCTTCGTGAAGATCTCGATCGAGGAAGTGGTCAAGACCCTGATCGAAGCGGTCGTGCTGGTGTTCCTGGTGATGCTGATCTTCCTGCAGAACTTCCGCGCCACGCTGATCCCGACCCTGGTCATCCCGGTCGCACTGCTGGGCACGTTCCTGGGCATGAGCATCATCGGCTTCACCATCAACCAGCTGACGCTGTTTGCGATGGTGCTGGCGATCGGCATCGTGGTCGATGACGCCATCGTGGTCATCGAGAACGTCGAACGCATCATGACCGAGGAGAAGCTGCCGCCCAAGGCCGCCACCCAGAAGGCCATGACCCAGATCACCGGTGCGGTGGTGGCCATCACCGTGGTGCTGGCCGCGGTGTTCATTCCGTCGGCCCTGCAGGGCGGCGCCGCCGGCGAGATCTACAAGCAGTTCGCGCTGACCATCGCCATCGCGATGGCCTTCTCGGCCTTCCTGGCCCTGGGCTTCACCCCGGCGCTGTGCGCGACGTTCCTCAAGCCCACGCACAACGACAAGCCGAACATCGTCTACCGCACCTTCAACAAGTACTACGACAAGGTCAGCAACACCTACGTGGGCCACATCACCTCGGCGGTGAAGCATGCCCCGCGCTGGATGATCCTGTTCGTGGTGCTGACCGTGCTGTGCGGTTTCCTGTTCACGCGCATGCCGGGCAGCTTCCTGCCCGAAGAAGACCAGGGCTACGCGCTGGCGATCGTGCAGCTGCCGCCGGGCTCGACCAAGTCGCAGACCAACCACGCCTTTGCCCAGATGCGCGGCATCCTGGAAAAGCAGGATGGCTTCGAAGGCATGCTGCAGGTGGCCGGTTTCAGCTTCGTCGGCTCCGGTGAAAACGTGGGCATGGGCTTCATCCGCCTCAAGCCCTGGGCGGACCGTGACATCACGGTGCCCGAGTTCATCAACAACATGAACGGCGCGTTCTACGGGATCAAGGAAGCGCAGATCTTCGTGGTCAACCTGCCGACCGTGCAGGGCCTGGGCCAGTTCGGCGGCTTCGACATGTGGCTGCAGGACCGTGGCGGCGTGGGCTATGAGCAGCTGACGCAGGCCCGCAACATCCTTCTCGGCAAGGCGGCCCAGGAAAGCGACCTGCTGACCGGCGTGCGCCCGAACGGCCTGGAAAACGCCCCGCAGCTGCAGTTGCACGTGGACCGCGTGCAGGCGCAGACCATGGGCCTGTCGGTGTCGGACGTGTACAGCACCATCCAGCTGATGCTGGCCCCGGTGTACGTCAACGACTTCTTCTACGAAGGCCGCATCAAGCGCGTGACCCTGCAGGCCGATGGCCCGTATCGCACCGGTGCGGAGTCGTTGAACAGCTTCTACACGCCCAGCACGCTGCAGACCAATCCCGACGGCACGCAGGCGATGATCCCGCTGAGCACCGTGGTGAAGTCCGAGTGGGTGTCCGCACCGCCGTCGCTGAGCCGCTACAACGGCTACTCGGCGGTCAACATCGTCGGTTCGCAGGCGGCCGGGCGCAGCTCGGGCGAGGCGATGCAGGCGATGGAGCGGATCGTCAACGACGACCTGCCAGCCGGCTTCGGCTACGACTGGTCGGGCATGTCCTACCAGGAAATCCTGGCCGGCAACGCCGCGACCCTGCTGCTGGTGCTGTCCATCGTGGTGGTGTTCCTCTGCCTGGCCGCGCTGTATGAAAGCTGGTCGATCCCGGTGGCGGTGCTGCTGGTGGTGCCACTGGGTGTCCTCGGCGCCCTGGCCTTCTCGCTGGCACGTGGCCTGCCGAACGATCTGTACTTCAAGATCGGCCTGATCACGGTGATCGGCCTGGCGGCGAAGAACGCGATCCTGATCGTGGAGTTCGCGGTGGAGCAGCGGGCTGCAGGCAAGAACCTGCGCGAGGCGACCATCGAAGCCTCCCGCCTGCGTTTCCGCCCGATCCTGATGACCTCGTTCGCCTTCATCATGGGCGTGGTGCCGATGGCCATCTCCACCGGTGCCGGTGCCAACGCGCGTCACGCCATCGGTACCGGCGTGATCGGCGGCATGGTGTTCGCCACCTTCCTGGGTCTGCTGATGATCCCGGTGTTCTTCGTGGTGGTCCGCCGCATGCTGGGTGACAAGCTGGACGAACCGTCCAAGGAGTTCCTGGAACGCCAGGGCGAAGCCAATACGGCCCACCGTCCGGATCGTTGATGCACAGGGGCAGCCACGGTTGCCCCACCGCCAGGTGACCACCGTGGGTGGTCACGCTGGAATGAAGAAGCCCCGGCGCGAGCCGGGGCTTTTTTGTGTGCGCCGCATGACGGGTAGAGCCACACCATGTGTGGCTGAGCGAAGGCACGCATCGGAGGACCAGGTAATGACGGCCGCTGGCCGGCTGCTCCGGGCACCTGCCAGGCAAGGATCGCCGGGTTGCCGGCCGACGGCCGGCACTACCAAATGGTCTCAGCGCAGCAACGCTACTGCCGCGCATACCAACACGATCACCAACGACGGCCACTGCATTGGCATGTAGAAGAAGTGATGGCGGGCATGCTCGCCCACCGCGCGCGGGCCGCGGTTGAGCACGATGCCGAGCACGACATTGATCGCTGCGCCGATGCCGAATCCGACCAGCAGCTGCGCCAGCGAGGTATTGCCTTTGGCAACCGCAGGATCCGGCCACAGCCACATCAGCAGCAACAGGGCGGCAATGGGGGTGAGCAGGGTCAGGAACCCTGCGCCTCGATAAATAACCATGGGGTGACCTGCAGAACGGGGCCGCACATTCTGCACTACCCCGCGTGCCGACCAGCGGTCGGCACCTACCTTGATCCGACGCTGGAGCGTCCGCAACCTCTCAAGGCCACTTCAGAGGCCCCGGACCGACCAGCGGCGCCCAACGGGCGCCGCTGTCCTATCGATCAGCGCAGCCCGGTCTCGTTGCGCGCGATCACCAACCGCTGGATTTCCGAGGTGCCCTCGTAGATCTCGGTGATCTTGGCATCACGGAAGTAGCGCTCCAGCGGCATTTCCTTGGAATAGCCCATGCCACCGTGGATCTGCACGGCCTGGTGGGTAATCCACATCGCCGCTTCGGAGGCGGTCAGCTTGGCGATCGCCGCTTCGTTGCTGAAGCGCTTGCCCTGCCCCTTCACCCACGCCGCGCGCAGCGTCAGCAGCAGGGCTGCATCCAGCTTGCACTTCATGTCGGCGATCTTCGCTTGGGTCATCTGGAAAGTGCCGATCGCCGCGCCGAAGGCCTTGCGGTCCTTCACGTATTCGATCGTCGCTTCGTACGCCGCACGGGCGATACCGATCGCCTGCGAGGCGATGCCGATACGGCCGGCGTCAAGCACGCCCATGGCGATCTTGAAGCCCTCGCCTTCCTTGCCCAGCACGTCGTCGGCGCTGGCCACGTAGTCCTGGAACTCGATTTCGCAGGTGGCCGAGGCGCGGATGCCCAGCTTCGGCTCGGTCTTGCCCCGGTGGAAGCCGGCCTTGTCGGTGTCGATCATGAAGGCGGTGATGCCACGCGCGCCCTGTTCCGGATCGGTCATCGCAAACAGCACGATGTACTTGGCCACCGGGCCGGAGGTGATCCAGCTCTTCTTGCCGTTGATCACGTAGGTGCCGTCGGCCTGCTTGACCGCGCGGCAGCGCATGGCTGTCGCATCCGAACCGGACTGCGGCTCGGTCAGCGCGAACGCACCGATGGCCTCGCCCTCGGCGATGGCGCGCACGTACTTCTGCTTCTGCGCTTCGCTGCCGTGGGTCAGGATGCCGTTGCAGAACAGCGAGTTGTTGACCGACATGATCGTCGAATGCGCAGCGTCCCCGGCGGCGACCTCCACCATCGCCAGGACGTAGGCGATCGGGTCCATGCCCGCACCGCCGTAGGCTTCGGGCACTTCAATGCCCATCAGCCCGTTCTCGCCCAGCAGGCGAATGTTCTCCAGCGGGAACTCGCCGGTGCGGTCGTGGTGTTCGGCGCTGGGCGCGATTTTTTCCTGCGCGATTCGGCGCGCAACGTCCTGCAGCATCAACTGCTCTTCGGTAAAACTGAAATCCACAACACCCTCCCGGGTACAGAGTGATAAGGGCCGCAGTGCGCGCGGCCCGGTCGGGCGATTGTACCGGGGGCCGGGGAAAGCACGCCTGACTTGACCGCACCGCCGCCAAAGGACGAAAATATCTCTATATCGCGATAGGTAGATATTTATGGATCTCGAGGACTGGTCCGTCCGGCTGAAAGTGTTTGCCGACGCCACCCGGGTGCGCCTGCTGGCGCTGCTGGAGCAGGAAGAACTCACTGTGGCCGAGCTGTCGGCCATCACCACGCTGGCGCAGCCGCGGGTGTCCACCCACCTGGCCCGGCTCAAGGAAGCCGGCCTGGTACGCGACCGTCGCTCTGGCGTCTCGGCGTATTACCGCTTCGATGACGCCGCGCTGGATCCGGCGCAGCGCGCATTGTGGCATGCCCTGAGCACCGGCAGCGACGACCCGCTGCTGCGCCAGGACGCTGAACGCGTGGCTGCCGTCATGGCCAGCCGAGCGGCGGACCAGAACTGGGCCGACAGCGTCGCTGGCGACATGGAGCGCCATTATTCCCCGGGTCGCACCTGGGAAGCGCTGGCGCGCACCGCCCTGCCGTTGCTGGAAACCGGTGACGTGCTCGATATCGCCTCCGGTGACGGCGTGCTGGCCGAGCTTGTGGCGCCGCACGCCAAGCGCTACATCTGTATCGACACCAGCGCGCGCGTGGTCGCCGCTGCCAGCGAGCGCCTGCGCCGGCTGGCCAATGTGGAAGTGCGCGAAGGCGATATGCATGCCCTGCCCTTCCCCGACCAGAGTTTCGACCTGGTCGTGCTGATGCACGCACTGACCTATGCGGCCAAGCCGGCCCAGGCCGTCGCCGAGGGTGCGCGCGTGCTGCGCCCAGGCGGGCGCCTGCTGCTGTGCAGCCTGGCCCGCCACGAACACCGTGCGGCCGTGGATGCCTATGGCCACGTCAACCTCGGCTTCAGCGACAAGGAACTGCGCAAGTTCGTGGAGAAGGCCGGCCTGGTCGTTTCCAGCCTGGAAACCGTGACCCGCGAGAAGCGCCCGCCGCATTTCGAAGTCATTTCGCTGATTGCCAGCAAGCCCTGAGGTCTGCCCATGCCATCCCTGCCCTGGCTCCACCCCGACCGCGTGCATGCGCTGGAAACGGCGCTGGCCCAGCGCATCCTGATCATCGATGGCGCCATGGGCACGATGATCCAGCGCCATGGGCTGGAAGAGGACGATTACCGCGGCGCGCGCTTCGCCGGCGGTTACGACCACCAGCACGAGCCCGGCTGCGATCATGCCGCGACCGGTGACACGCCGGAGGGACATGACCTCAAGGGCAACAACGACCTGCTGTTGCTGACCCGCCCGGAGGTGATCGGCGGCATCCATACCGCGTACCTGGAGGCCGGCGCCGATCTGGTCGAGACCAATACGTTCAATGCGACCTCGGTCAGCCAGGCCGACTACCACCTTGAACACCTGGTCTACGAGCTCAACAAAGCCGGTGCTGCAGTGGCGCGTGCCTGCTGCGATGCAGTCGCGGCGACCACGCCGGGCAAACCGCGCTTCGTGATCGGCGTGCTCGGCCCGACCAGCCGCACCGCGTCGATCAGCCCGGACGTGAACGATCCCGGCTTCCGCAATACCAGCTTCGATGCGCTGCGCGAGACCTACCGCGAAGCCATCGATGGCCTGATCGACGGTGGCGCCGACACCCTGATGGTGGAAACCATCTTCGATACGCTCAACGCCAAGGCCGCGCTGTTCGCCATCGAAGAAGTGTTCGATGCGCGCGGTGGTCGACTGCCGGTGATGATCTCCGGCACGATCACCGATGCCTCCGGCCGCACCCTCTCCGGGCAGACGGCCGAGGCGTTCTACGCCTCGGTCGCGCATGGCCGGCCGCTGTCGATCGGGCTGAACTGCGCGCTCGGCGCCAGCGACATGCGGCCCCACGTGGAGACATTGTCCACTGTGGCCGAGTGTCTGGTCAGCGCGCATCCCAATGCCGGCCTGCCCAATGCCTTCGGCGAGTACGACGAAACCCCGGAAGAAATGGCCACCACGCTGCGCGAGTTCGCCAGCGCCGGTCTGCTCAACCTGGTGGGCGGCTGCTGCGGCACCACCCCGGCGCACATCCGCGCGATTGCCGAAGCGGTGGCCGATCTGCCGCCGCGCCGCCTGCCCGCACCACCGCTGGAAGACGCGGCATGACCGCATCCGCCCCACGCTCCCGTTGTCGTTGACCCTCCTCCGCCAGCCCGTGCCAGCCTGCCCATGACGTCTTCCCGCCACACCCGCCTGTCCGGTCTCGAGCCGCTGGTCATCACCCCGGACCTGCTGTTCGTCAACATCGGGGAGCGCACCAACGTCACCGGCAGCGCGCAGTTCCGCAAGCTGGTGAAGGAAGAACGCTATGAAGAGGCGGTGGAAGTGGCGCGCCAGCAGGTCGCCAACGGCGCGCAGATCCTCGACGTCAACATGGACGAGGGCCTGATCGATTCCGAAAAGGCGATGACGCGCTACCTCAACCTGATCATGTCCGAGCCGGACATCGCCCGGATTCCGGTGATGGTCGACTCCTCCAAGTGGAGCGTGATCGAAGCGGGTCTGAAGTGCCTGCAGGGCAAGAGCGTGGTCAACTCGATCTCGCTCAAGGAAGGCGAAGCGCAGTTCATCGAACAGGCACGCAAGGTGCTGCGCTACGGTGCGGCCGCCGTGGTGATGGCCTTCGATGAGGACGGCCAGGCCGATACCTGCGCGCGCAAGGTCGAGATCTGCACCCGCGCCTACCGGGTCCTGACCGAGCAGGTCGGCTTCCCGCCCCAAGACATCATCTTCGACCCGAACATCTTCGCCGTCGCCACCGGCATCGAAGAGCACGACAACTACGCGGTCGACTTCATCGAAGCCACCCGCATCATCAAACGCACCCTGCCGCACTGCCATGTCTCCGGCGGCGTCTCCAACGTGTCGTTCTCGTTCCGCGGCAATGAAACCGTGCGCCAGGCGATCCACTCGGTGTTCCTGTTCCATGCCATCGGCGCGGGCATGGACATGGGCATCGTCAACGCGGGCGCGATGCCGATCTACGATGATCTGGACGCCGAGCTGCGCGAGCGCGTGGAGGATGTGATCCTCAACCGCCGCAGTGACGGCACCGAGCGCCTGCTGGAAATTGCCGAGCGCTACAAGGGCAAGAAGGGCGAAGTGCGCGGCGAAGACCTCGCCTGGCGCGAAAAGCCGGTCAATGATCGCCTCGCGCATGCGCTGGTGCACGGCATGGATGCGTGGGTCGAGCAGGACACCGAAGAAGCCCGTGCGCGCTCGACCCGTCCGCTGGATGTGATCGAAGGACCGCTGATGGACGGCATGAACATCGTGGGCGACCTGTTTGGCGCCGGCAAGATGTTCCTGCCGCAGGTGGTCAAGTCCGCACGCGTGATGAAGAAGGCGGTGGCCTACCTGCTGCCGTACATCGAGGCGGAAAAGGCCCGCAGCGGCGACACTGCCAAGAGCAACGGCAAGATCATCATGGCCACGGTCAAGGGTGACGTGCACGACATCGGCAAGAACATCGTCGGCGTGGTCCTGGCCTGCAACAACTTCGACGTGATCGATCTGGGCGTGATGGTGCCGGCACAGAAGATCCTGGATGCCGCGCGCGCCGAGAACGCCGACATCATCGGCCTGTCCGGCCTGATCACGCCCTCGCTGGAAGAGATGAGCCACGTCGCGCGCGAGATGGAGCGCCAGGGCTTCACGATGCCGCTGATGATCGGCGGTGCGACCACCTCGCGCGCGCACACCGCGCTGAAGATCGATCCGCACTACAAGGCACCCACGGTGTGGGTGAAGGACGCCTCGCGCGCGGTCGGCGTGGCGCAATCGCTGATCTCGCGAGAGCTGCGCGATGCCTTCGTGGCTGCCAACGAGGCCGACTACGCCGACATCCGCCAGCGCCACCGCAATCGTGGCGACGCCAAGCGGTTGGTCACCCTCGCCAAGGCACGCGCCCAGCGGTTCGTGGGCGACTGGGCCACCTACACACCGCCGGCACCGCGCAAGCCGGGCCTGCATGTGCTCGACGATTACCCGCTGGCCGACCTGGTCGAGGTGATCGACTGGACGCCGTTCTTCCAGGCCTGGGAACTGGCCGGCAAGTTCCCGGCGATCCTCACCGATGAGATCGTCGGCCCGCAGGCCACCGATCTGTACAAGGACGCCCGCGCGATGCTCACCCGCATCGTCGAGGAGAAGTGGCTGACCGCCAAGGCCGTATTCGGCCTGTGGCCGGCCAACAGCGTTGGCGATGATGTGCACCTGCGTACCGACAATGGCCCGGCCGTGCTGCACTTCCTGCGCCAGCAGGTGGACAAGCCGGTCGAGCGCCCGGATTTCTGCCTGGCCGATTTCATCGCCCCGGCCGACAGCGGCAAGCAGGACTGGATCGGCGCGTTCGCGGTGACCGCCGGCATCGGCATCGACCCGCACGTGGCCCGCTTCGAGGCCGACCACGACGACTACAACGCGATCCTGCTCAAGGCACTGGCCGACCGCCTGGCCGAGGCCCTGGCCGAGCGCCTGCACCAGCACGTGCGCATGGATTACTGGGGCTACCAGCCCGATGAGCAGCTGGACAACGAATCGCTGATCGCCGAGAAGTACGCCGGCATCCGCCCTGCGCCCGGCTACCCGGCCTGCCCCGAGCACAGCGAGAAAGCCACGCTGTTCCGCTTGCTGGATGCCGAGCGCAACGCGGACATGCAGCTGACCGAGAGCTTTGCGATGCTGCCCACCGCGGCGGTGTCGGGCTACTACTTCAGCCACCCGCAGAGCCAGTATTTCGTGGTCGGCCGTGTCACCCGCGAGCAGGTGGTCGATTACGCCAAGCGCAAGGGCGTGGACCGTGTACAGGCCGAGCGCTGGCTGGCGTCCAATCTGGATTACGATCCGGAATAAGGCGGTCGCCCACCCCGTGCCCGGGTGCGCGCGTCCATAATGCACCGGTCGTCACCGAGATCCCGCATGACCGCCCTCCCCCGCGACGCCGTACCGGCCGTCCGCCTGTCCTCGTTCTACCTGTTCTACTACGCCGCTCTGGGCGCGTTCACACCGTACTGGTCGTTGTTCCTGACCTCGCGCGGCATGAGCGTCACCGCGATCAGCGTGATGATGGGCATCTGGTATGCCACCCGCATCGTGGCGCCCACCACCTGGACCTCCCTCGCCGCCGCCTCGCCGCGCCCGATCTTCTGGCTGCGACTGGGCTGCGTGATCACCCTGCTGACCTTCTGCGCGTTCCTGCTGCCGTTGCCGCAGCCGTGGCTGTACCCGGCGATGATCGCGTTCTGTTTCTTCTACAACGCGGTGATGCCACAGTTCGAATCGATCACGTTGACCCACCTGGGCAGCGACAGCCATCGCTATGGGCTGATCCGGGTGTGGGGCTCGCTGGGCTTCATCGCCGTGGTGATGCTGTTCGGCTGGATCATCGAAGGCGACGGCGGCGCCGGCAACGCACATCTGCTGCCGTGGTTGATGCTGCCGCTGTTCGGCCTGCTGACCGCCTCGGGCTTTGCCAACCACTACGCACGCAACCTGCAGCGCAGCGACGGTGATGCCAGTGGATTCTGGGCGATCGTGCGCAAGCCGCAGGTGCTGGCGTTCTTCCTGGCCGCGTTCATGGAGCAGCTGTCGTTCGGCCCCTATTACACCTTCTTTTCGGTCTACATGGATCACCACGGCTACGCGACCTCCACGCTGGGCGTGCTGTGGACGGTCGGGGTGGTGTTCGAAGTGGGTGTGTTCTTCACCATCGGCCGCTTCTTCCGCCGCTATGACGCCAGCTGGATGCTGCTGATCGCCCTGCTCAGTTCCACGGTGCGCTGGGCGGTGACCGCGCTGTTCCCGGAGAACCTGCCGGTGATGCTCCTCGCCCAGACTGCGCATGCGCTCGGTTTTGCCGCCTTCTTCGCCGCCGCGATGCAGATGCTGGCCACCTACTTCCCCGGGCGCCTGAACGGCCATGGCCAGGGTTTGTTGTACGGCTTCTCCTCCGGAGTGGGCGGCGTGCTCGGCGCACTGATCGCGGGCCAGTTGTGGCCGATCGATCAGGGCCGTACCGCGTTCCTCGCGGGCAGTGGCTTTGCATTGGCTGGCGCACTGTTGTGCTTCTTCGCGATCAGCCTGCCGCTGCTGCGGGCGCGCACGCACTGATTGTCCGCTGCCGGTAGTGCCGGCCACTGGCCGGCAACCCGATCCCCGGATGGGGTAGGCTCAAGGCTCCCCCTGACTGGAGCCGCCGATGCGACCGACCCGCCTGTGGGCGCTGCTGCTTGCCGCCACCACCGCCCTGCCTGCCGCAGCCGAGCCGATCCTGTTCGAAAACGCCCGTGTCTTCGATGGCACCCGCGACCTCGGCATCACGCCAGTGCTGATCGACGGCGCGCGGATCGTGCATGTCGGCACGCCGCTGCCGGCGGCCGCCACCGGTGCGCGCCGCGTCGATTACACAGGCAAAACTCTGTTGCCCGGCCTGGTCAGCGACCATGCCCACGTTGGCAATACGCAGGGGCTGGAACACGGCGACCGCTTCTACACCCATGACAACGTGGTGCGCGATCTGCGCCAGTTCCAGCGCTACGGCATCACCACGGTGACGGCGCTGGGCATGAACGGCGCGGACTTCTTCACCCTCCGCAAGGCGATCAACATTGATCCCGGCCTGGGTGCGCAGCTGTACGGTGCCGGCGGCGGCATCGGCGCCCCGGAGGGCGCGCCCCCGGCCGACACCATGGGCCTGCGCCATGATCCGGTGGCACGCCCGCGCAACGCCGAAGAAGCACGCGCGGCCGTGGCCACCCAGCATGCCGATGGCGTGGACCTGATCAAGCTGTGGGTGGACGACCTCGGCGGCAAGCGGCCGATGATGACCCCGGAGGTGTACGGCGCGGCCATCGCCGAAGCGCATGCGCGCGGGCTCAAGGTTGCCGCGCACATCCACGATCTGGAGCAGGCCCGCGACCTGGTCGATGCCAAGGTCGACATCCTCGCCCACGGTATCCGCGACCGCGCGGTGGACCCGATGCTGGCGCGGAAGATGCGCGACCAGGGCACCTGGTACATCCCCACCATCGCCATCGACGAGGCCAATTACTGGTATGCCGAGCATCCGCTGGCATTGCAGCAGCCCTTCCTGCGCCAGGCACTGCACGCCGATGTGCTGGCGCGCTGGTCGCAGCCGGACTGGCAGCGCAGCCAGCTGGCCAGCGACGGCATACCCGCCGCGCGCAAGGCGGTCGCGACCAATCTGGACAACGTGCGCCGCCTGCATGCGGCGGGAGTGAAGCTCGGCTTCGGCACCGATGCCGGCGCGATGCCGCAACGGGTGATCGGCGTGGCCGAACATCGCGAACTGCAGCTGTTGGTGGAAGCCGGGCTGACGCCCTCCGAAGCCTTGCAGGTCGCCACCACGCAGGCGGCGGCATTGCTGGGGCTGACCGACCGCGGCCGCATTGCCGCCGGCAAGCGCGCCGATCTGCTGGTGCTCGATGCCGATCCGCTGGTGGATATCGCCAACACGCAGCGCATTGGCGCGGTCTGGCAGGCCGGCCAGCAGGTCGCCGGCCCGATCGAGGCCGCTGCAGACACGGCTACCCGCGACTGATCGCGGGGTGTGTGATTCAGGGGGCGACGGCGGGCGCCGTCGTCTCCCACCGCTTCAGCTGCGCCTGGAAATCAGGCAGCAGCAGACGATTGCCATAGCCGCTGAGATGATCACCATCGAAGAACAGCGGCTTGCCCTCACGTGTCGGCAGGCATTGCTCGCCGGGGCACAGCAACGGCATCGGATCCCAGATCGACGCGCCGGGCAGACCTGCAGCCACCTGCTGCAGGCCGGCCAATACCGGCGCACGCAACTGCTCGATCTCGGTGCGCGGCACGGTCATGCCGTTGGCGCAGATCGGATTGTGCCGGTTGAACACATCCGAGCACCGGTACGGGGGCGCTGGCAAAACGGGTTTGGGCGCCTCCAGCACGATGTGAACACCGCGATCGGCCAGCGGCGTGAGCTGCTCGATCCAGTGCGCGATTTCGGCGGTACGGCCTGCATTGGCCGCCTCGCTGAGATGGGCAGCGCGAACCTGCGCGACATCGAACAGTGCGTACTGTTCGGACAGGCGCGGCAGCCGCAGCCCTGCCAACAGCACCACATCGCCCGGCTGCGCACGCACCTGGATATCGTCCAGCACATTGCGCGCATAGGCCTCGCACGCCGGATTGGGCCCCTGCCAGGCGCGCAGCCCGACCAGCGCGCAACCTCCGCTGCCATACAGTCGGATCGGCGCTCCATCCAGCACAGCCAGGCGCTGCAGCATTTCGTGGTAGGCCAGCGCATGCGAATCGCCGGCCACGAACAGTTGGCGGGTGGATGCGGTGCGTCCCGGGCACTCACCACGCGCATACAGACGCGCTTGCCCGCCCAGCACCGGCACGTTGCTGACCCGCACGCGGCAGTCGGGGATCTCCTTCTTCAACCCCTTGGCATACGGATACCAGTCCAGCGGGGCACGGCTGACCACGCTGAGCGAGGTGTACTGCTGGGTCTTGACCAGCGCCGCCTGCAGGCCGGCGCCAAGCACCAGTACGCCCAGCCCGACCACGACCCAGCGCGCGTTGCTGACGCCCCAGCGCGCACCATGCCGCAGGGGCTGTTCCACCCAGCGCCACGACAGCCAGGACAACAGTGCCACGCACAGCAGCGCGGCGCCGCCGGTGGCCACCGTCTCCAGGCCCACCGTCCAGCGGAACAGCACGAAGACCGGCCAGTGCCACAGGTACAGCGAGTAGGACAGCCGACCGATCGTCACCATCGGTGTGGTCGCCAGCGCCCGCCCGACCCAGCCCCCGGGTGAGCGCTGCAGCAGGCCCAGCAACCCCAGCGTGCCCACTACCGGCCACAGCCCATCGATCCATGGCGAATGCCCCGGCCGTGCGGCCCACAAACCATAGCCCAGCGCCGCAAGGCTCAGCACCAGCAGCGGCGAGCGCCAGCTGATACCGCGCGGCGGCACCGGCGGCGGCGTGAACCGCCCGCTCAGGGACAGCAGCTGGAACAGCAGCACGCCAGCGCCCAGCTGCCAGAAGCGCGTGGTCGTGAGGTAGAACGCATCGATCTCATGGCCGCCCTGTCGCGCGCGGAACACCGCATAGCCCAGCGATGCCACGGTTGCCACGCCGAACAGGCCCAGCGACAGCCAGCGCCCACGCGGGCCTTTGGCCCACGCCAGGAACAACAGCGGGAACAGCAGATAGAACTGCTCTTCCACACCCAGCGACCAGGTATGGGTGTACGGATTGAACTCGGTGCGCGGCGAGAAGTAATCGTTGCCGGTGCTGGCGAGCACCCAGTTGCTCAGCCCGACGAACGCCATCCGGCCGGTCTTGTCGCTGGTCTCGCTGAGCCAGGATTCGGGAATCAGCAACGCGCTGAGCATCGCCGTTACCAGCAGGCAGACCACCAGTGCCGGAGCGATGCGACGCATGCGGCGCGCATAGAAGCGTGCCAGCCCGGCCCAGCCGCCGACCGCCGGCAGGCGATCCACCGAGGCGCTGACCACGAAACCGGAGATGACGAAGAACACGTCCACACCAGTGAAGCCGCCCGGCAACCAGCTCGCCTTGAGGTGATAGAGGATGACCGCCAGGACCGCGATCGCACGCAGGCCATCGATATGCGGGAAATACCCGGGACTGCGTTCCTGCATGGCCCTGCTCCTGACATGCACTGGGCGCCTCACGGCGCCCAGTGCGTTCAACAATGGTTGCGTTGGTTTACCAGACCAGGTCGTCGGGCACCTGGTACTGCGGATCGGCATACGGATCTTCACCGGCCGGCGCATCCGGATCGACCTTCAGCGCCACCGACGGTGCGAACACCGCTTCGGCTTCGGCCAGCACCGCGGCAGTCACCAGCACATAGCGGCCGTTCTGCTGCAGCACGCCGAGCTCGCCGGCATTGAGTGCCCTGAGCTGGTCGGCGGTGACGTAGATACGCTTGATCTTGCCGCCGTACGGGAAGTGGCGCGCGATGTCGGCCGCTTCAGCGTTGAGGGACTTGCCTTCCAGCAGGACCTCCAGCTTGGCCTTGGCTTCGCGACGCAGACGGGCTTCTTCCTGCTTCAGGCGCTCGGCCTCGATACGGTCGTCTTTTTCCTTCTGCGCACGGATCGCATACGCCTTGGCGAGGTCGATGTCCTCGCGCGAGCGCGGCTTGCCGGGTGCGCCCTGCGGCGGGCGGGCACCAGCGGGGCGGCCCTTGCCCTGCGGGCGGCGCTCGCCGTCGCGGGCGGGCCGCTGGCCCTCGCCGGGCTTGCCGGCCGGGCGCGCGCCCTGCGGCTTGCCGGCCGGGCGGCCATCGCGGCGCGCGTCGGGTCGACGATCCGGCTTGCGGTCGTTGGTTCGTTCGGGTTTGGGCGCGGCTTTGAAGCCAAGGCCCAGCAGCTGGTCGCGGAGAGTATCGCTCATGACGTCAGATCAGTAGTGCGGCGGCGGCGGCTCTTCGGCCGAATCGGAATACAACGCGGTGCGGACCTTGCCGAGGTCTTCGAGCAGGATGCGGGTCAGGTCGGCATTGCGGTTGCCTTCCATGCGCGCATCGGCCAGGGCCTCGCTCAGTTCGGCCAACGCCTGCTCCTGGAAGGAGACGCGCATTTCCAGCTCGATCAGGCGTGCTTCCAGTGCCTGTTCGCGCTCGGAGGGTGTGGACTCATGCATTCAACGAACGTCCCCGGCCAATGCCGTAATAAGCCAGGCCCGCGGCTTCGATGTCCTGCGGGTCGTACAGATTGCGGCCGTCGAACACGACCGCATCGTTGAGCATTTCACGCAGGCGGACGAAATCCGGGCTGCGGAACTGCTTCCATTCGGTCACCACGACCAGCGCATCGGCGCCCTCGAGGGCGTCATAAGCGTTGTCGCAGAACACCAGATCATCGCGCTCACCGAAAATGCGGCGCGCTTCTTCGGTCGCTTCAGGATCGTAGGCGCGCACCTGCGCACCGGCCTCCCACAGCTGCGCCAGCAGGCGGCGGCTGGAGGCTTCACGCATGTCATCGGTGTTGGGCTTGAACGCCAGGCCCCACACCGCGAAGGTCTTGCCGCGCACGCCTTCATCCTCGCCACGGTCGTAGTGGCGCTGGATCAGGGCGTACAGATGGCCCTTCTGGTGTTGGTTGACGGCTTCGACCGCGTTCAACAGCTTCGGCTCATGGCCGTACTGCTGGGCGGTCCGGGCCAGCGCCTGCACATCCTTGGGGAAGCACGAGCCACCGTACCCGGCGCCGGGGTAGATGAAGTGCCAGCCGATGCGCGGATCCGAGCCGATGCCCTGGCGGACCTGCTCGATATCGGCACCGACCTTCTCGGCGATGTTGGCGATTTCGTTCATGAACGAAATCTTGGTCGCCAGCATCGCGTTGGCCGCGTACTTGGTCAGCTCCGCCGAGCGCACGTCCATCTCCACCACGCGGTCGTGGTTGCGGTTGAACGGCGCATACAGGCGGCGCATCAGCGCGACCGATTCGGGATTGGACGCGCCCACCACGATGCGGTCCGGCCGCATGCAGTCGGCGACCGCGTCACCTTCCTTGAGGAATTCGGGGTTGGAGACCACGTCGAACGCGATCTCCACGCCGCGGTCGGCCAGCGCCTGCGCGATGGCCTCACGGACTTTGTCGGCCGTGCCTACCGGCACGGTCGATTTGTTCACCACCACCACCGGCACGGTGATGTGCCGGCCGATGGTGCGGGCCACGGCCAGCACGTACTGCAGGTCGGCACTGCCGTCCTCGTCCGGTGGCGTGCCCACGGCAATGAAGATCACCTGGCCATGCGCGATCGCGGCGGCGGCGTCGGAGGTGAAGGTCAACCGCGACGCATCGTGGTTGGCCTTGACCATCGGCTCCAGGCCGGGCTCATAGATCGGAACGATCCCGTTGTTGAGGCCGTCGACCTTGGCCTGGTCGATATCGACACAGATCACCTGGTGGCCAACCTCGGCCAGGCAGGTACCCGTGACAAGACCGACGTAGCCGGTACCGAAAATCGCAACGCGCATGGGCGGTGGTGCTCCAGATCCGTTACGGCAGAACGTTCAGCAGCTCAACGTCGAACGTCAGCGTCGCGTTCGGACCGATCGGGCCACCCGGGGTGCCCTGCTCGCCATAGGCCAGCTCGCCCGGAATCCAGAAGCGGTACTTCGAGCCGGTCGGCATCAGCGAAACGCCTTCGGACCACCCCTTGATCACCTGGTCCAGACCGAACTCGATCGGCTGGCCACGCTGGTAGCTGCTGTCGAACACGGTGCCGTCGAGCAGCTTGCCTTCGTAGTTCACGCGCACCTTGCTGGTCGGCATCGGGCGCTCGCCCGAACCCGGGCGCAGCACCTGGTACTGCAGGCCCGAGGCGGTGGTCACCACGCCCGGCGCGGTCTTGTTCTTGGCCAGGAAGTTGTTGCCATCCACGCGGTTGGTACCGGCCTGGGCGGCGGACTTGGCGTCCATTTCAGCCTGCTTGCCCTTCATGAAGCCTTCCAGCGTGGCCTTGGCCTGCTCGGCGCTCATCTTCGGAGTGCCGTTGTTGAAGGTGGTGCTGACCGCATCGAACAGCGCGTCCAGGTCCAGATCGTCCTTCAGCGGTGCCAGCGACGGGCCCACGGCGAAGCTGCCCAGCATCAGGCCGACCTTTTCACGGTCCACCTTCGGCGGCGCGGTGCCCGGCGCAACGCCCGGAACCGGCTGGCCGCTCTTGGCCATCACGGCCTGGCGCAGGGCGGCATCGGTCTTCTGCGCCTCTTCCTGGCTGATCAGCGGCTGCTTGCCTTCAAAGGCATTGGTCACACCGCGACGCAGGGCGGCCAGGTCGATCTCGCTGGAGATCGGACCGAACGAATTGGCCACATCGATACCGATGGCGTAGCCGAGCTTTTCCCGTTGGGTGTTCAAAGTGGAAGTCTCCTTGACAGCCGCGCGGGCGGCTGGTTGTTGCGACATCGCGGTACCGGTGGCACCCATCGCCAGAATCAGAACCGACGCCGCGGCGCCGCGCATTCCCATCTTCATTCGCTGCATTCCTGGAAGTGACTGGACGCCGACGTCGGCGCGAAAGCAACCATTGTCGCACGCGCGTCCGAGATGTCGATATCGTCAGCGCGTGTTGGTGGTGACAGAGAGTTCACGTTCGATCGCCGCCACCAGCTTCGGATCGTCCGGCGTGACCTTGCTCGGGAACTGCGCTACCACCCGGCCATCGCGGCCGATCAGATACTTGTGGAAGTTCCAGCCCGGGGACACGCCCGTGGCGGTGGCGAGACTGCGGTACAGCGGCGTCGCTTCCGGCCCGGTCACCACCACCTTCTGGAACATCGGGAACTTCACGCCGTAGGTCAGCGTGCAGAACTCCTGGATCTGGCTCTCATCGCCCGGCTCCTGACCCTTGAAGTCGTTGGAGGGGAAGCCCAGCACCGAGAAACCACGCGCGGCGTACTTGCGCTGCAGCGCCTCCAGGCCTTCGTACTGCGGGGTGAAACCGCACTTGCTGGCCGTATTGACCACCAACAGCACCTTGCCACCGTACTGCTTGGCCAGATTGACCTCGCCCTTGCCGGCCAGCGGGCGGTAGCTCACATCCAGCAGATCGGCCGCCTGGGCCGACGCGCCCACCAGCAGGCTGGCCGCCAGCAACAGCAGGGACCAAGGCGCCCGGCGCGCAGCGCGGTCGCGACGGACAGACGACAGAGACACGTGGTGCATCGCGACACTCCAAAGTGGGGACAACGAGGGGGTGAACGGGCCTGGCAAGGGCTGCCAAGGCTGCGGCGGGCACTATATCACCGGTGTTTTTGCCGCCGGACGCCGCCGGTCCGCCGGTTTCAGGCACACGCCAGCAACGCGGTCGCAGCGCCCCATGCAGGGCGCGGGCCCAGCGCATTCGGGGGCTGCTTTGCCGCGTTTGGCGGTGTCGGTTGCGGTAGCGGGCATCCGCATCCCATTGCCTGAATGCGCTTACGGCTTGCCATACCATTGACATCAATGAATGTGCGCTGGCGCATGTCGACGTCGCGCATCCAACAAACATCCTTTCCATTCAAAGACTTGGGAGATTCCGGACGGGGCCGTCAGGCCCCTGCCATCAGTTGGGTATCGCGCCCTGTTGATCTTCGGCGTGCCGGTGTTATAGTTGCATACAACACCAGTCACCTAGACAGGGGAAGCCCATGAACCGCATGCGCCACCGCCACGCCGCCAAAGCCGTCACCGCCGCCTCGGCGCTGCTCCTGCTCGGCTGGTTCGGCCTCCCCTCCGGTGACGCTGGCAGCCCTGCCAGCGCCGATGTGTTTGAAGGCCCGCAGGACGCAGGCGTCATCGAGGCAGGGACCGCCAACGGCGCCCCCACGCCCCCCCGCCGGCTGCACAGCTCCCTGTCCATGCCTTACTTCTCATTCGCGCAGTCGCTGAACCCACGGAGCTGACCATGAGCGATATTCAATGGAGCGATGGTGCTCCGATCTACCGCCAGCTGAAAGAGCGCGTGATCGCCATGATGCTTGACGGCATCATCAAGCCCGGCGACGCCCTGCCTTCGGTCCGGCAGGTTGCCGCCGAGTACCAGCTCAACCCCATCACCGTATCGCGCGCCTACCAGGAACTGGCTGATGAAGGCCTGGTCGAAAAGCGCCGCGGCCTGGGCATGTTCATGACCGAGGAAGCGGCCACGCAGCTGCGCAGCAGCGAGCGCGACCGGTTCCTCAATGAAGAATGGCCGCTGGTCCTGGAGCGCATCCAGCGCCTGGGCCTGAACCTCGACGAATTGCTGCCCCAGGGGAAATCCTCATGAATGCCGTTGCAAGTGATGTCGTCATTTCCGCTCGAGGCCTGCGCAAGGCCTATAAACAGACCGTGGCGCTGGACAACACCAGCTTCACGATCGCGCCCGGCCGCATCACCGGCCTGATCGGCCCCAACGGCGCCGGCAAGACCACCCTGCTCAAGGCGCTGCTCGGCCTGACCTCGGTGGAAGGCGAGCTGCGCGTGCTCGGGCTGGACCCGACCGAACAGCGCAATGCCCTGATGAACGATGTGTGCTTCATCGCCGACGTGGCGGTGCTGCCGCGCTGGATGAAGGTGCGCGAGGCGATCGATTTCGTCGCCGGCACCCATCCGCGTTTCGACCGGGCGCGCTGCGAGCGCTTCCTGGCCTCCACCAAGCTGCATCCCAAGCAGCGCGTGCGCGAACTGTCCAAGGGCATGATCGTGCAGCTGCACCTGGCCCTGGTGATGGCCATCGATGCCAAGGTGCTGGTGCTGGACGAGCCGACCCTGGGCCTGGACATCCTGTACCGCAAGGAGTTCTACCAGCGTCTGCTGGAGGACTACTTCGATGAGCAGAAGACGATCATCGTCACCACCCACCAGGTGGAAGAGATCGAGCACATCCTCACCGATGTGATGTTCATCCGTGATGGCCGCATCGTGCTCACCACCGATATGGAAGACATCGGCGAGCGCTATACCGAAGTGCTGGTGTCGGCCGATGCCGTCGAGGCCGCGCGCGCACTCAAGCCGATCGACGAACGCGCCCTGCCCTTCGGCAAGACCGTGCTGCTGTTCGACGGGGTGCCACGCGCCCAGCTCACGCCCTTGGGGGAAATCCGCAGCCCGGGGCTGGCGGATCTGTTCGTGGCCATCATGAAGGGAACCTACGCATGAACACCGTCAACCACCCCATCAGCAAGGCCAGTTCGTTCAAGTGGCTGCTCAAGCGTGAGTACTGGGAAAACCGTGGCGGGTTCCTGTATGCGCCGGTGATCGCCGGTGGCATCTCGCTGGTGATGAGCCTGCTCGGCATCGTGTTCGGCCTGGTGGCCATGCACCGTGCGGTCAAGAGTGGCGGCCTCCACCTCAACGACGAAAACGTCAGCATCAACGGACTGGACCTGAGCCTGCTGACCAGCAAGCTCGATGCCAAGAACCTGCATGACCTGGCCAACGGCCTGGATCTGACCCTGATCCTGAGCTCGGGCTGGCCGCTGATCGTGCTCGCCTTCGTGGTGTTCTTCTACTGCCTGGGCGCCCTGTACGACGACCGTCGCGATCGCAGCATCCTGTTCTGGAAGTCGCTGCCGCTGTCGGATACGTCCACCGTCCTGTCCAAGGCGCTGAGCGCGTTGTTGATCGCCCCGATCATCGCGGTGATCGCCTCGGCCCTGACCATGTTCGGCTTCCTGGTGATGATCTCGATCGTGGTGATCGCTCACGGCGGCGACCCGATGATGTTGATCTGGGGACCGGCCAGCCCGCTGACCATCATCGCCGGCCATCTGTCCTGGATCCCGGTCTACCTGCTCTGGGCGTTGCCGACCGTCGGCTGGCTGCTGCTGTGCTCGGCGTGGGCCAAAACCAAGCCGTTCCTGTGGGCGGTGATGCTGCCGCTGTTCGCCGGCATCATCGTCAGCACCACCAAGGTGATGACCCTGTTCGACCTGACCGGCGGCTGGTTCTGGAAGCACATCGTGGGCCGCCTGCTGCTCAGCGCGGTCCCGGCCAGCGACCAGTTCTACCGCGGCGAGTCGATGTTCAGCGGCAACGGCAACATGGACAACCTGGTCAACGAACTGGGCCCGAGCCACCAGCTGGCTACCTTCGCCATGCCGGAACTGTGGATCGGTGCCGCCGTCGGCGTGGTGTTCCTGTTCCTGGCCATCCGCCTGCGCCGCCGCGCCGGCGAAATCTGATCCCTGCCCTTCACTGAGGAGCCACCCATGATCCGCACGCTCGCTGTTGCTTCCCTGTTGTTGCTGCCGCTGACCGCGCTCGCCAATGAGCCGCAGTGCAAGTTCAACGAAGCCCGTGACCTGAAGCTCGACCTGGCCGGCGCCAAGGCGGTGGTGTTCGAAGTGAACCAGCACGACCTGGTGCTGCAGGCCGGGCCGGGTGCGGCCCAGCTCGGGGGGCGCGCCTGCGCCTCCAATGCGGATTGGCTGCGCGAACTGACCGTGACCCAGCAGAAGGTCGGCGACAAGCTGGTCGTCCGCCTGCAGCGCGACGCCCGCAACACGCTCACCATCAGCGGCAGCAGCTATGCCTACCTGGACATGCGCGGCACCGTACCGGACTCGATCCTGGTCCAGCTCAAGGTCGGCTCCGGCGATGCCAGCGTCACCGGTGCGCACTCGCTGAGCGCCGACGTCGGCTCGGGTGACATCAAGGTTCAGCAGATCAAAGGCCTGGTGACCGCAGCGGTCGGCTCGGGCGATGTCATCCTCGACGGTGCCGGTGCGCTGAACCTGCTGTCGGTCGGTTCCGGCGATTTCAAGGCCCGCAACATCCGCGGCGATGCCAAGGTCGGCACGATCGGCTCGGGCGACTTCGAGCTGGATACCGTGGGTGGCAACGTCGAGATCGGCGTGGTCGGCTCCGGTGATACCGATGTGCGCAAAGCCAAGGGCAACGTGCGCGTCGGCACCGTCGGCTCCGGCGACACCGACCTGCGCGATATCGGCGGCAGCGTCACCGTGGACCGCCATGGCTCCGGCGATGTCACCGCGCGCGATGTCGGCGGCGACCTGCGCGTGGCCAACAGCGGCAGCGGCGACATCCGCCACAGCAACGTGCGCGGCCGGGTGGAACTGCCGCGCGGCAAGTAAGCCTCTCTTCTCCTCTGACGGATACGCATCATGACGACTCGACTGCTGCTGCCTGCCCTGCTGTTGTGCCTGCCGATCGCAGCCTGTACCGCCCCCGACAGTGGCAAGGGCAAGGCGCCCGCCGACCAGAGCGCCGCCGCCCCGGCGACCAGCACGCTGGATACCGATGGCATCGGCAAGACCGTGCAGGAGGCCACCGAGAAGGCCCGCCGGGAGATCAGCCAGGGCAACATTTCCATCGCCAACGGGAAGACCCCGAAGGCGGAGATCAGCCCGCAGGGCGACCTGCTCATTGATGGCAAGGCCGTTACCGTGGATGCCCACCAGCGTGCGCTGCTGCTGGACTACCGCAAGCAGGTCGAGCAGCTGGCCAGTGCCGGCATGGAGATCGGCGTGGCCGGTGCCAATCTCGGCGTGAAGGCGGCCGGCGAAGCCATCAAGGGCATGTTCTCCGGCGACACCCAGGGCATCGAGGCGCGCGTGAACGACGAGGCCAGGAAAATCGAGGACCAGGCCAAGAAGCTGTGCGGGCTGCTACCCGGCATGATGGTGAAGCAGCAGGCGCTGGCCGCTGCGCTGCCGGCCTTCCAGCCCTACGCAACGATGGACCAGAGCGACATCGACGACTGCGGCAAGTAATCCCGGCACTGCCTGCGACGATGCGTCGCAGGCAGGCCCTTCCCGGCGCCGGAGGACTACAATCCCCCTTCCCGTCGCATGCGTTGCCTGCTCATGAAGAAGCTGAGTCTGTTGCTGTTCGCCCTGTTCTGCCTGGTCGCCACCGGTTGCGATCAGGAGTACCGCAATCACCGCGCCGAGCGCAGCAAGCCGAAGATCACCGTCAGCGACGGCATGGTCACCGTGCGCCGCGCGCCTGCGCCGAACATCATCATCCTGCCCAACGGGCACATGAAGATCGATGAGATCGAGATTCCGCTCAACGAAGAGCAGCAGGCGATGCTGCAGGGCATGTTCGGCCAGCTGCAGGTGCTGCGCCAGAACACCCTGACCGACGCCCCGCCGGACCCGGCCAAACGCTCGGTGAAGATCCAGGTCCCCGAGGGCATGCAGCCGATCCCGCCGGACCTGATCACGAAGATTCCGGAATTCAAGGACTACACCGAAACCTTCGGCAACCTGCAGGCCGCTCGCCACTGAGTGTGTGCGCGAGCCCCGCAGTGACCGGCAGGCCCCTGGGCAAATGTCCCCCGTCCGCCGCCTGGCGGCGACGGCCTCCTCCTTGATTTTGCCCTGGGGCCCGCCGGCCGCTACGGGGCTCACGCACAAAAAAACGGGCCGCTCGGCCCGTTTTTCGTTTCAGGTAGGGCGAGCGGTCAACCGCCCCCGCCTCCACCGCCATGGATGCCACCGGCAGT
Source organism: Stenotrophomonas sp. IS26 (assembly GCF_054188265.1). Lineage (NCBI taxonomy): Bacteria > Pseudomonadati > Pseudomonadota > Gammaproteobacteria > Lysobacterales > Lysobacteraceae > Stenotrophomonas > Stenotrophomonas sp. IS26. The sequence continues at coordinate 227,343 of NZ_JBSZJV010000004.1, read as the reverse complement.
CAGTGCCGCCGGATCCAGCAGCCTGCGCAGTTCGGCTTCGGACAGGCCACTGTCTTCCTTGGCCACGTCCAGCACCGGGCGTTGTTCCTTGTAGGCGCGCTTGGCAATTGCCGCCGCCTTCTCGTAGCCGATGATCGGGTTCAAGGCGGTCACTAGGATCGGGTTGCGATCCAGTGCCTCGCGGACGCGATCCTCGCGCACCTTCAACCCGGCGATCGCGGTATCGGCGAGCAGACGGGTGATGTTGGCCAGCAGATGGATGCCATCAAGCAGGTTGGCCGCGATCAGCGGCAGCGTCACGTTCAACTGGAAGTTGCCGGTCTGGCCGGCCACGGTGATCGCGGTGTGGTGGCCGATCACCTGGGCGCACACCATCACGGTAGCTTCGGGAATCACCGGATTGACCTTGCCCGGCATGATCGAGCTGCCCGGCTGCAGCGCCGGCAGTTCGATCTCGCCCAGCCCGGCCAGCGGCCCGGCATTCATCCAGCGCAGGTCGTTGGCGATCTTGATCAGCGCCACGGCCAACGCGTTGAGCTGGCCGGACAGTTCGACCGCATCGTCCTGTGCGGCGAGGCCTTCGAATTTGTTTTCCGCGCTGTCGAACTTGATGCCGGTCTGCTGCTTGAGCTGCTTGGCCACCAGCGCGCCGAAGCGCGGGTCGGCATTGATGCCGGTGCCGATCGCCGTGCCACCCAATGGCAGGCGACGCAGCCGCTTGAGGCTGTCTTCGATCCGATCCTGGGCCGAGAACAACTGCGCCGACCACGCGCCGAATTCCTGTTCGAAGGTCAGCGGCATCGCATCCATCAGATGGGTGCGGCCGGTCTTGACCACCTTGCGCAGTGCGCGGCCGCGCTTGTCGATGGTCTTGCGCAGGTGCACCAGCGAAGGCAGCAGCTGCTCATGCACGCCCAGCAGCGCGGAGACACGCAGCGCGGTGGGAATCACATCGTTGGAGCTCTGCCCCTGGTTGACGTGATCGTTGGGATGCACCGCGGTCTTGCCGGCCTTGCCCGCGCGGTTGGCGAGCGTGGCGATGACCTCGTTGGCATTCATGTTCGAGGAGGTGCCCGAACCGGTCTGGTACACATCGATCGGGAAGTGCGCGTCGTGGCGGCCGTCGGCAACGTCCGCCGCCGCCGCTTCGATGGCCTTGCCGATGTTGCGCGGCAGATGGCCCAGCTCGACATTGACGTTCGCCGCAGCGCCTTTGACCAGGCCGAGCGCGCGGATGAAGCCACGCGGCATACGTTGGCCCGACACCGGGAAATTATCGACGGCGCGCTGGGTCTGCGCGCCCCACAATGCATCGGCGGGCACCTGCAGCTCGCCCATGCTGTCGTGTTCAATCCTGAAACCCTTGCTCATTGCTTCAACTCCGCACATCTTTCGTGGATGAAAGGGAACCTGCGGCTGGCAACGGGCCTGATTCCCTGGCTGGCGGCTCGCATCACGATACTCCCAAGCGCCGTTGAAACCCAAGGCCGCGATGGATCGGCTAGACTCGGGATTCGCTTCCATTCAGACAGCCTGCCGCCCCCATGGGTGACGATCCCGACAGTAGTACCGGGCGTGCCGCCGCGCACGCACCGATGACCGCCCTCGCCGCCCCGGCGACCGCGGGTACCCCTCGCCCCTGGCAGCGCCGCTGCGGGGCCGCGAATGATCGGCAACCTCCTGCTCCTTGCGCTGGCGCTGCTGCTGGTGGTGCTCAACGGTTTCTTCGTGGCCGCCGAGTTCGCGCTGGTCAAGCTGCGCCACACCCAGGCCGTGGGCCTTGCGGAAAAAAACGGCTGGCGTGGGCGCCTGCTGCTCAACGTGCACGCGCACCTGGATGCGTATCTGTCCGCCTGCCAGCTGGGCATCACGCTGTCCTCGCTGGGCCTGGGCTGGGTGGGTGAACCGGCGTTCGCGCATCTGCTGCAGCCGCTGTTCGATACGCTGGGGTTGACCCCGGAAGCCTCGCGCCTGACCGCTTTCATCATCGCCTTCAGCATCATCTCGTTCCTGCACATCGTGCTGGGCGAACTGGCGCCGAAGTCGATGGCGATCCGCCGCCCGGAAGCGATGTCACTGTGGACGGCCGCACCGTTGTACCTGTTCTACTGGGCGATGTACCCGGCCATCTGGCTGCTCAACAACAGCGCCAACGCGCTGCTGCGCCTGGCCGGCTGGGGGGATGTGGAGCACACCTCGCACCGTTATTCACGCGAGGAGCTCAAGCTCATCGTGGGCCGCCAGCAGCCCACCGGCAGCGCGCCGGACCAGGACCTCACCCTGATGAGCCACGCCCTGGAACTGCCCGAACTGGTGGCCGGCGACCTGATGCGCTCACGCGACCATATGCGTTCGTTCCGCGACGGGATGAGCCTGGCCGACGTGATGGCCGAGTTCGCCGAGAGCCGCTACAGCCGCTACCCGTGGTTCGACCGCGACGGCGAGGAAGTGCTCGGCATCCTGCACATGAAGGACCTGCTGGTGGAAATCGCCCGCGGCAACCCAACCGACGATCTGCGCCCGCTGCTGCGCCCGGCCAACCTGATCGCGCTGGAGACCCCGGTGCCGCTGGTGCTGGAACGCTTCCGCACCGGCACCACCCACCTGGCACTGTGCGTGGAAGAACACGGCCGCATCCTGGGCTACTTCACCCTGGAAGACCTGCTGGAAGTGGTGGTCGGCGATATCGAGGACGAGCACCCGCATGTCGTCAAGGACGCCCCGACCCGCGGCGCGGACGGCACCCTGCTGGTGGCCGGCTCGACCTCCATCTTCCGGCTGGAGCGCCTGCTGGGGCATGACCTGAGCGCGCCGGACCACCTCAATTCGGTCGGCGGGCTGATCGTGCACCAGCTCCAGCGCCTGCCCGAGGAAGGCGAGCAGCTGGAGATCGACGGGCACCTGTTCACGATCAAGCGCATGGCCGGGCACCGTATCCAGGCGGTGACGGTGCGCATGGCACAGGCCGAGGACGCCGGGGCAGCGTAGAATGACGGCCCCCGCTGCCACCGATCTGCGCCCTGCCATGTCCGAATTCGCCCTGCTCGCCCTGTCCCCGCTCGATGGCCGCTACGCCGGCAAGGTCGACGCCCTGCGCCCGATCTTCTCCGAATACGGCCTGATCAAGGCCCGCGTGAAGGTGGAAGTGGAATGGCTGCTGGCACTGGCCAATGAGCCGGGCATCGTCGAACTGGCCCCGTTCTCGGCCGCTGCCACCGCGCGCCTGCGGGCCCTGGCCGATGACTTCGCCCCGGCCCACGCCGCGCGGGTGAAGGAGATCGAGCGCACCACCAACCACGACGTCAAGGCCGTGGAGTACTTCATCAAGGAGCAGCTCACCGCCGATGCCGAGCTGGGCCCGGCGCTGGAGTTCGTGCATTTCGCCTGTACCAGCGAAGACATCAACAACCTCAGCTACGGCCTGATGCTTGAGCAGGCCCGCCGCGAGGTGCTGCTGCCGTCGCTGGACAACATCGCCGGCGTGCTGCGCGCCCTGGCCCACGCCCAGGCTGCCCAGCCGATGCTGTCGCGCACCCACGGCCAGACCGCCTCGCCGACCACCCTGGGCAAGGAAGTGGCCAACGTCGTGGCCCGTCTGGAGCGCCAGCGCCGCCAGATCGCCGCAGTGGAGCTGACCGGCAAGATCAACGGCGCGGTGGGCAACTACAACGCGCACGTCATCGCCTACCCCGACGTTGACTGGCCGGCCTTCGCCCAGCGCTTCGTGGAAAGCCTCGGCCTGGTGTTCAATCCGTACACCACCCAGATCGAGCCGCACGACAACGTCGCCGAGATCGGCGATGCCGCGCGCCGCGCCAACATCATCCTGATCGATCTGGCCCGCGACGTCTGGGGCTATATCTCGCTGGGCTACTTCAAGCAGAAGCTCAAGGAAGGCGAAGTCGGCTCCTCGACCATGCCGCACAAGGTCAACCCGATCGATTTCGAAAACGCCGAAGGCAACTTCGGCATCGCCAACGCCCTGTTCGAGCATTTCAGCGCCAAGCTGCCGATCAGCCGCTGGCAGCGTGACCTGACCGACTCCACCGTGCTGCGTGCGGTCGGCACCGCGTTCGGCCACACCCAGGTCGCCCTGGACTCGTTGGCCAAGGGCCTGGGCAAGCTGACCGTGAACCCGGAACGCCTGGACGCCGACCTGGACGCCGCGTGGGAAGTGCTGGCCGAAGCCGTGCAGACCGTCATGCGCCGCCACGGCCTGCCCAACCCTTACGAACAGCTCAAGGCCCTCACCCGTGGCCAGGGCATCACCACCGAATCGATGCAGGCCTTCGTCGAATCCCTGGAGCTGCCGGCCGACGCCAAGCAGAGCCTGCGCGCCCTGACCCCGGGCGGCTACATCGGCCTGGCGGCGGACCTGGCCAAGGCGATCTGAAGGCATGGGCGCGGCACCGTCGCGCCCCCCAATACCCGTCTATACGCTGCAAGGATCTCCCCCATGGCCGCACGCAAGACCAAAACCCCCGTCATCGACATCCAGGCCCGCCCCGGCCTGCCGCTGGGCATGCCCGCCGCCACCTTCCTGCGCGATTACTGGCAGAAGCGCCCGCTGCTCATCCGTGGCGCCTTCCCGGATTTCGAAACCCCGGTGCAGCCCGAAGACCTCGCCGGTCTGGCCTGTGAAGAAGGCGCGCTGTCGCGCCTGATCACGCACGATCGCGCCACCGATGGCTGGAGCGTGCGCACCGGCCCGTTCCAGGAAGAGGAATTCCCCGGCATGCCCGACCACGACTGGACCCTGCTGGTCCAGGACGTGGACAAGTGGGACGCCGACGTGCGCGCCCTGATCAGCCACTTCAACTTCCTGCCGCGCTGGCGCATGGATGACGTGATGATCAGCTTCGCCGCCACCGGCGGCTCGGTCGGCGCCCATGTGGACCAGTACGATGTCTTCCTGCTGCAGGCCCATGGCCATCGCCGCTGGCAGATCGACGCCAGCGAATCCATCAAGGGCAAGCGCCCGCCGCTGGACTTCCGCGACGACGTCGAACTCAAGCTGCTGCGCCGCTTCAAGCCGACCCACGACTGGGTGCTGGCCCCGGGCGACATGCTCTACCTGCCGCCGAATGTGCCGCACAACGGCGTCGCCGAAGACCCCTGCCTGACCTTCTCTTTCGGCATGCGCGCCCCGGCCTCCGCCGAGCTGATCAGCGACTACCTCGATACCCTGATCGAGGGTGCCGACGAGTCCATCCGCTACCAGGATCCGGACCTGAAGGTGCCTGAAGATCCGAACGAAATCGACGTGGTCTCGATGAACCGCGTGGTCGAAGCGCTCAACGCCATCCGCATGAACGATCCGGACAGGCTCGGCGACTGGTTCGGCCGCTTCATCACCACCTACCGCGCCGCCGGGGAAGTGATGGCGCACGGCGAACCGCTGCCGCGCGAAGAAATCGAAGCCGCACTGGGCGCAGGCGTGGAACTGCAGCGCCACCCGTGGGCGCGGCTGGCCTGGCGTCGTGCCAAGCGCGGTGCCAGCCTGTACTGCAGCGGCCTGGACTTCGCCCTGCCGGTCAAGGATGCGCAGGTGCTGGCCGGCGCCGAACAGATCGGCGCGGCGCTGTACCAGAAGCTCTCGGCCAAGGGCCGCGATGCCGTGCAGGCGCTGGTCGCCGGCGGCTTCTACCAGCTGGTGGACGATGCCGGGTTCGAGGACGAAGACGACTACGTCGCCGAGTACGACATCGTCGACGGCACCGACGCGGTCGAGGTCATCGATGACGAGGCCATCCAGGCCGATGTGCACGAGGTCACCATTCATGACGACGGCATCGAAGTGATCGTCGATTTCGACGACAGCGACGAGACCGACGGCAAGGACGAGCCCCCGCGCGGCTGATCCGCCCGCCCGCCATGGCCGCCTCCGGTTTCCAGGTTGACGTGGTCGATTACCCGGCGCAGCACGCCGCGCTGCACCGGGTGCGGTTCACCGTGTTCGTCGAGGAACAGCAGGTACCGGCCGAGCTGGAGATCGACGCGCTCGATCCCCTGAGCGTGCACGTGCTGGCCCGGGACACCGACGGCACGCCGATCGGTGCTGGCCGGCTCACCCCGGATGGCCGGATCGGCCGGATGGCGGTGCTTGCGGCATGGCGCGGCAAAGGCGTTGGCGACGCCCTGCTGCAGGCCCTGATCGAGCAGGCCCGGGCCCGTGGCTGGCGCGAGGTCGGGCTGCATGCGCAGCTGCCGGCCCGCGTGTTCTACACCCGGCAGGGCTTCCTGCCCGAGGGCGAGGTGTTCGAAGAGGCCGGCATCGCCCACCAGCACATGCGCCTGGCCCTGTCCGGGGCGGTCGCGATCGACCGGGCCGAGGACGCCGTGGCGATCACCACCGCGCTGGTCCACCGCGCCCGCCGCCAGCTCTGGATCCACAGCCGCCAACTCGACCCCGGCCTGCTTGATGCACCGCCGGTGCTGGAGGCGCTGCGCCGCTACGCCACCGCCCGCCACGACAAACAGGCCTGGCTGATCGTCCACGACAGCGCCGCCATCCGTCAGGCCGGCTCGCCCCTGTTGACCCTGCTGCAGCGCCTGCCGAGCGTCTTCCGGGTGCGCGAAGCAAGCGATCCGATCGACCGCGCCACGGCATCGGCCTGTCTGCTCAATGACGCCGGCGACTACTACTTTCGTCTGAGTGGCCACCGCTTCGACGGTGAGGCGGGTTTGTCCCAGCCGGCACGTTCACGACCGTTGCAGGACGGTTTGCAGCGCGTATGGGAACGTTCGCGTGATTGCAGCGAACTGCGCGCACTGGGCCTGTAGCTCACCCCACGCTCCCGAACCTGTCTGGGAATGACACCGCGGTCCCCGCACTGGCCCGTACGGTGCCCCTTCCTGTCTCGATGGGGGTACAATTTGGGGTGTTAGATACCGCCCGCGCAGGGCTATTCACTTTTCCCTGCCGGATCATCGAAGCCTTACCCCACAAGCGAATCCGACTCTCCATCGTGGACAATCAACTGAAGCAGTTTGCGCAATCTTCGCAGCTCGCCGGCGGCAACGCCTCCTATATCGAGGATCTGTACGAGCAGTACCTCGTTTCTCCGGACAGTGTCGATCCCAAATGGAAGACCTACTTCGACGGCTTCCAGGGCCGCGAAGCCGGTGATATTCCGCATTCGGCCGTCATCGCCCACATTGCCGACGCCGCCAAGAATGCCGTCAAGAGCGGCACCGCCGCCGGTGCCGGCGACGAGCGCGAGCGCAATGTCGGCCGCCTGATCACCGCCTACCGTTCGCGTGGCCACATGGCCGCCCGCCTGGACCCGCTGAGCCTGACCGCGCCGACCAATCCGCCGGATCTGGGCCTGCCGTTCCACAGCCTGTCGGAAAGCGACCTGGGCAGTGAGTTCAGCACCGGCGGTGTCGCCGGGCAGCCGCGCATGAAACTGCGCGACCTGCTGGAGCGCCTGAAGAAGACCTACACCGGCTCGATCGGTGCGGAATTCATGCACATCTCCGAGGTCGAGCAGCGCCAGTGGCTGTACCAGCGCCTGGAACTGGCCGGTGGCAACTACAACCTGGATGCCGATACCCAGCGCCGCACCCTGGAGCGCCTGACGGCTGCCGAGGGTCTGGAGCGCTACCTGCACACCAAGTACGTCGGCCAGAAGCGCTTCTCGCTGGAAGGCGGCGATGCGCTGATCCCGATGATGGACACCATCATCCGTGACGCTGGCAAGGATGGCGTCAAGGACGTGGTGATCGGCATGGCCCACCGCGGCCGCCTGAACGTGCTGGTCAATACACTCGGCAAGAGCCCGCGCAAGCTGTTCGACGAGTTCGAAGGCAAGTTCGAGCACGATGACCACGCCTCCGCCGGCGACGTGAAGTACCACATGGGCTTCTCCGCCGACGTCTCCACCCCGGGCGGCGCCGTCCACCTGGCGCTGGCGTTCAACCCGTCGCACCTGGAAATCGCCGATCCCGTCGTGGCCGGCAGCGTGCGCTCGCGCCAGGAACGTCGTGGCGATACCGCCCGCAAGCAGGTGATGCCGATCCTGATCCACGGCGACGCGGCCTTCTCCGGCCAGGGCGTGGTGATGGAGCTGTTCCAGATGTCCCAGGCCCGCGGCTTCGCCGTCGGTGGCACGGTGCACATCGTGGTCAACAACCAGGTCGGTTTCACCACCTCCAACCCGCTGGATACGCGCTCCACGCGCTACGCCACCGACGTGGCCAAGATGATCGCCGCCCCGGTGCTGCACGTGAATGGCGACGATCCGGAAGCCGTGGTGTTTGCTGCCCAGCTGGCCTTCGAGTTCCGCCAGAAGTTCGCCAAGGACGTGGTCATCGATCTGATGTGCTACCGCCGTTGGGGCCATAACGAGGCCGACGAACCGGCGATCACCCAGCCGCTGATGTACCAGGTGATCCGCAAGCACCAGACCACCCGCGAGCTGTACGCCGCGGCGCTGGAAGCTGCCGGCGTGATCGAAGCCGGTGGCGGCAAGGCGCTGGTCGATGCCTACCGCAACAAGCTCGATGCCGGCGAAGTCACCACCGAGCTGGCCCAGGTCGAAAAGACCCCGGCCACCAGCAAGATGTACGTGGATTGGCCCAAGCTGCTCAACGGCAAGCTCTCCGACGCGGTCTCCACCGCGGTCGGCATGGAGAAGGTCAAGCAGCTGGCGCAGATGATCAACACCGTGCCTGAAGGCGTGGAACTGCACTCGCGCGTGGCCAAGGTCTATGACGACCGCCGCAAGATGGCCGCCGGCGAGATCCCGGGCGACTGGGGCTTTGCCGAGAACCTGGCCTACGCCACGATCCTCGACGAAGGCAACAACCTGCGCCTGGTCGGCCAGGACGTGGGCCGCGGTACGTTCACGCACCGCCACGCGATCCTGCACGACCAGAAGACCGACAACTACTACCTGCCGCTGCGCCAGCTGGTCGAGTCGCCGGAACAGGCCACCATCATCGATTCGCTGCTCAGCGAAGAAGCGGTGATGGCCTATGAGTACGGCTTCTCCACCACCGATCCGAACACCCTGTGCATCTGGGAAGGCCAGTTCGGCGATTTCGCCAACGGCGCCCAGGTCGTGATCGATCAGTTCATCGCCGCCGGCGAAGCCAAGTGGGGCCGCATCACCGGCCTGACCCTGCTGCTGCCGCACGGTTACGAAGGCCAGGGCCCGGAGCACAGCTCCGCGCGCCTGGAGCGCTTCCTGCAGCTGTGCGCACTGGAGAACATGCTGGTGTGCGTGCCGTCGACCCCGGCGCAGGCGTACCACATGCTGCGTCGCCAGATGCGCATGACCACCCGCAAGCCGCTGATCGTGATGTCGCCCAAGTCGCTGCTGCGCCACAAGCTGGCCGTGTCGACCCTGGAGGAACTGGCCAACGGCGAGTTCCAGCACCTGATCGGCGATGCCAACGCAGACGCCAAGAAGGTCAAGCGCGTGGTGCTGTGCTCGGGCAAGGTCTACTACGACCTGCTGGAAGACCAGACCAAGCGTGGCCAGGACGATGTCGCCATCATCCGCGTGGAGCAGCTGTATCCGTTCCCGCGCGTGGCACTGGCAGCAGAACTGAAGAAGTACGGCAAGGCGGCCGATGTGGTGTGGTGTCAGGAAGAACCGCAGAACCAGGGTGCCTGGTACCAGATCCGTCACCACCTGCAGGCGTGCCTGGCCGATGGCCAGAGCATCCATTACGCGGGCCGCGCCCGTTCGGCATCGCCGGCCGCTGGACACATGGCTGACCACATCATCGAACAGCAGAAGCTGATCGCCGATGCCCTGGTCAACCCGTTCAACGACTCGGTCGCTGAATAACTCTCCCCCTCATTCTAGAAAAGACAAACCAGGAAGCTCCCGCATGGCCACCGAAGTCAAAGCCCCGGTACTGCCCGAATCCGTCGCCGACGGCACCATCGCCACCTGGCACAAGAAGGTCGGCGATGCCGTCAAGCGCGATGAAAACCTGCTTGATCTGGAAACCGACAAGGTCGTCCTGGAAGTGCCGTCGCCGGTCGACGGCGTGCTGAAGGAGATCAAGTTCGAGGTGGGCGCCACCGTGACCTCCAGCCAGGTTGTGGCGATCATCGAAGAAGGCGCCGTGGCCGATGCTCCGGCACCGGCCGCGGAAGAGAAGAAGGCCGAGGCCGCACCGGCCAAGGCGGCTGCTCCGGCTGCTGCCGCCGCGCCGGCACCGGCGGCCAAGTCCGCTGCCGATTCGCTGCCCCCGGGCGCCCGCTTCACCGCCATCACCGAAGGCGTGAACCCGGCCGACGTGGACGGCACCGGCCGCCGCGGCGCGGTGACCAAGGAAGACATCGTCAACTTCGCCCGCAACGGTGGCGCCGGCAAGTCCGGTGGCGCACGTCCGGAAGAACGCGTTCCGATGACCCGCATCCGCAAGCGCATCGCCGAGCGTCTGATGCAGTCCAAGAACGGCACCGCGATGCTGACCACCTTCAACGAGGTCGACCTGTCCAAGGTCTCGGCCGCGCGCAAGGATCTGCAGGACGAGTTCGTCAAGGCCCACGGCATCAAGCTGGGCTTCATGAGCTTCTTCGTGAAGGCCGCCGCCAACGCGCTGCAGCGCTTCCCGCTGGTCAATGCCTCGATCGATGGTGACGACATCATCTATCACGGCTACTCGGACATCTCGATCGCCGTGTCGACCGAGAAGGGTCTGGTGACCCCGGTCCTGCGCAACGTCGAGCGCATGTCGTTCGCCGACATCGAAAAGACCATCGCCGACTACGCCAAGAAGGCCCGTGACGGCAAGCTGAGCCTGGAAGAACTGCAGGGCGGCACCTTCACCGTGACCAACGGCGGCACCTTCGGCTCGCTGCTGTCGACCCCGATCATCAACCCGCCGCAGAGCGCCATCCTGGGCATGCACGCCATCAAGGAGCGTCCGATCGCCCAGAACGGCCAGGTCGTGATCGCGCCGATGATGTACCTGGCGCTGTCCTACGATCACCGCATCATCGATGGCAAGGACTCGGTCCAGTTCCTGGTGGACATCAAGAACCAGCTGGAAAACCCGGGCCGCATGCTGTTCGGCCTGTAAGACCTCCCACCCCTCCGCGCCTGCGCGGAGGGGTTCTGGTAAAGAAACAAGGAATATCTCAATGGCTGAACAATTCGACGTCGTCGTCATCGGTGCCGGCCCGGCCGGCTACCATGCCGCCATCCGCGCCGCGCAGCTGGGTCTGAAGACCGCCTGCATCGACGCTGCGCTGGGCAAGGACGGCAAGCCGGCCCTGGGCGGCACCTGCTTGCGCGTGGGCTGCATCCCGTCCAAGGCGCTGCTGGATTCCTCGCGCCAGTTCTGGAACATGGGCCACATCTTTGGCGACCACGGCATCAGCTTCAAGGACGCCAAGATGGACGTCGAGGCGATGGTTGGCCGCAAGGACAAGATCGTCAAGCAGTTCACCGGCGGCATCGCCATGCTGTTCAAGGCGAACAAGGTCACCGCGTATTACGGTTTCGGTGAGCTGCAGCCGGGCAACATCGTCAAGGTGAAGCAGCACGACGGCTCGGAAGTCGAGCTGAAGGGCACCAACGTCATCATCGCCGCCGGTTCGGATTCGATCGAACTGCCGTTTGCCAAGTTCGACGGCGAGACCATCGTCGACAACGTCGGCGGCCTGGACTTCACCGAAGTCCCCGCCCGCCTGGCCGTGATCGGTGCCGGCGTGATCGGCCTGGAACTGGGCAGCGTCTGGAAGCGCCTCGGTTCGGAAGTGACCATCCTGGAAGCCCTGCCGGACTTCCTGGCGGCCGCCGATGCCGAAGTGGCCAAGACCGCCTTGAAGGAATTCAAGAAGCAGGGCCTGGACATCCGCCTGGGCGCCAAGGTCTCCAAGGCCGAGGTGACCGGCAAGGGCAAGAAGAAGGAAGTCGCCCTGACCTACACCGATGGTGAAGGCGAGAAGAGCCTGATCGTGGACAAGCTGCTGGTGGCCGTTGGCCGTCGCGCCGCCACCAAGGGCCTGCTGGCCGAAGGTACCGGCGTCAAGATCAACGAGCGTGGCCAGATCGAAGTGGACGCGCACTGCCACACCGGCGTCAATGGCGTCTGGGCGGTCGGTGACTGCGTGCGCGGCCCGATGCTGGCGCACAAGGGCTTCGAGGAAGGCATCGCCGTGGCCGAGCTGATCGCGGGCCTGCCGGGCCACGTCAACTTCGACACCATCCCGTGGGTGATCTACACCGAGCCGGAGCTGGCCTGGGTCGGCAAGACCGAGCAGCAGCTCAAGGACGAAGGCATCCCGTACAAGGCGGGCAGCTTCCCGTTCGCCGCCAACGGCCGTGCCGTGGCGATGATCGAGCCGACCGGCTTCGTGAAGGTCCTGGCGCATGCCGAGACCGATCGCATCCTGGGCATGCACCTGGTTGGCGCGAATGTCTCCGAGCTGGTGCACGAAGGCGTGCTGACCATGGAGTTCAGCGGTTCGGCCGACGACCTGGCGCGCATCTGCCACGCCCACCCGTCGCTGTCGGAAGTGGTGCATGACGCCGCCATGGCCGTGAGCAAGCGCGCGATCCACAAGGCCAACTGAGCCGTGTTGGTGGCGTAACAAAAAACCCCGCCTCGGCGGGGTTTTTTGTGGGCGACAGGTACTGTGCCGGCCGCTGGCCGGCTCCACGCCATCGGTAGTGCCGGCCGCTGGCCGGCTCCACGCCATCCCGACAGAAGAGCAGCCGGCCAGCGGCCGGCACTACCCGATCGCGGTGTTGTTCAGGCCGTCGCCGGGCGCCCGCCACCCAGGACCCGCGCCGGCAGCATGAGCAGCGCGCCCAGGAACGCGAACAGTGCCGAGAAGGTGATGCCCACCAGCCGGAACGGCAGGCTCAACAGCCACACGAACGGCCACGCCACCAGGGCCAGAACCGCCAGCGGCCAGCACAGCACGAACAGCAGGCACCACACCCCCAAGGCGAACAGGGTCTTCATCGCACGTCTCCGTTGGCGGCACCCTGCCGCCCGGAGACCACCATCGCGCCCTGCCCGGGCGCACTGCAACGGCTTTGCGACGAAGCCCGGGATACGCCGATGAAACGGCAGAGCCGGCCACTGGCCGGCTCTGCACGATGACAGTTCCATAGGAGCCGGCCAGCGGCCGGCACTACCGTAACGCTTCGGCGTTACTCGAACGAACCCACCGAATCGTGCGACAGGTTGTCGAACCGGGTGTATTCGCCGAAGAACTTGAGCTTGCACGAGCCGGTCGGGCCGCCTCGGTGCTTGCCGATGATGATCTCGGCCAGGCCCTTGTCCGGCGAGGTTTCCTTGTTGTAGTAGTCGTCGCGGTAGATGAACACGATCATGTCCGCATCCTGCTCGATAGCGCCGGATTCACGAAGATCGGCCATCACCGGGCGCTTGTCGGTACGCGTTTCCAGCGAGCGGTTGAGCTGGGAGAGCGCGATGACCGGCACGTTGAGTTCCTTGGCCAGGCCCTTCAACGACCGCGAGATCTCCGAGATTTCGGTCGCGCGGTTTTCGCTGTTGCCCGGCACGCTCATCAGCTGCAGGTAGTCGATCACGATCAAGCCCAGGTCGTGCTCGCGCTTGAGGCGGCGGCACTTGGAACGCAGGATCTCCGGCGACACGCCCGGCGTATCGTCGATGAAGATCTTGGTTTCCTTCAGCATCCGGATCGCACCGGTGACCCGGCTCCAATCCTCATCTTCCAGCTGACCGGTACGCAGGCGCTGGGCGTTGATGCGGCCGTTGGAGGAAATCAGACGCATGGCCAGCTGCGAGGCCGACATTTCCATCGAGAACACCGCCACGCCCTTCTTGGACTTGATCGCGGCGTACTCGGCGATGTTCAGCGCCAGCGTGGTCTTGCCCATGGCCGGTCGCGCGGCCAGGATGATCAGATCGGTCGGCTGCAGGCCGGCGGTCATCGCATCGAAATCGGTATAGCCGGTCGGCAGACCGGTGATGTTGCCGCCGTTCTCGAAGCGGTTGCGCAGCTCTTCAAAGGCGTCTTTCAGCGCGCCCGGCATCGCCACGAAATCAGTGCGCCCGCGCGCGCCCTGCTCGGCGATCGCGAACACGGATTTTTCCGCTGCCGAGAGCAGTTCGCTGCTCTCGCGGCCTTCGGGCTGGAAGCCGTCGTTGACGATGTCGGTGCCGACCTGGATCAGCTGGCGCAGCACCGCTTTGTCACGCACGATTTCCGCGTAGGCGCTGATGTTGGCGGCTGACGGCGTGGTGCTCGCCAGCTCGATCAGGTACGCGCCATCGCCGACCAACTCCATCTTGCCCTGCGATTCGAACCACTCGCCCAGCGTCACCGCATCGAACGGGCGGTCGCGTTCGGACAGCTCGCGGATCGCGCGGTAGATCATCTGGTGATCGCGGCGGTAGAAGTCGGTTTCGGTCAGCTGGTCGTTGACCCGGTCATAGCTCTCCGGGGCCAGCATCAGCCCGCCCAGCACCGCCTGTTCGGCCTCGATCGAATGCGGCGGCACGCGCAGGGCGTCGATGCGCATTTCATCGCGATCAAAGCGGTCACCGCGGTCTTTGCGGTCGGAACGGAAGCCAGAACGGGCGGACATGGGGGGCGTACTTCCTGCAGTATGAGGCGTAGGACATGGTAGGCACGCGGGGCGCCCCGCAGCCATGCACAAACCTGTGGATAAACAGTGGATGAGCTGGGGATACCGGCGCCTGCGGGTACGATCGGCCGGGGCCGTCGCATCGCGTGCGACGGACGCCCTTGCGGCGCCCGTCCCCGCCATTATCGCAGAAGCCTGACCCGCTCGCGGTGGATCAGTGCGTGCCCCCGTGGGTGCCGACCCAGGCGATGAATGTGTCCACGAAGCCCTGCAGGAAGTCCTTGGTGCCCTCGTTGCTGATCGTGCCGTGCGCATCGATCAGCCCTTCCTTGAAGTGCAGGAAGGCCTCGGGCTGGCCCAGCACCGGCATGTCCAGGTAGGCCAGGATGTTGCGCAGGTGCTGCTGGGCCAACGCCGTGCCGATCACCCCGATCGAGGCGCCGATCACCGCCGCCGGCTTGCCGGCGAAGGCACTGTCGCCATACGGGCGCGAGCCCAGGTCGATGGCGTTCTTGAGCACGCCCGGGACCGAGCGGTTGTATTCGGGGGTGACGAACAGCACCGCATCGGCATCCCGGATCTGCTGCTTCAAGCGAAGGCCCTGGCTGGGATAGTCCTTGTCGAAATCCTGGTTGTACAACGGCAGGTCGCCGATCTCCACGTAGGAGAACACCGCCTTGCCGGTGGCCAGTTTCTCCAGCGCGTGAGCCAACGCCTGGTTGTGCGAGCCCTTGCGCAGGCTGCCGACCAGTACGGCAATCTTGTATTCGGCCATCACGTTCGCTCCGTTGGGGGAAAGGCCCAGCCTAGGCGGGCCCACCTTCGGCAACGGTGAAGGCGGCGTCAGCCACCCATGGGTGGCTGCCTTCCGTCCAGATGTACTCGCACGCGTCGCGCTATGCGCGCGTCACGTCGGCGCGTGCCTTGCGCCAATGCGCCTGCCAGGCCTGGAACATCAGCACGTTCCACAGATGCGTGTGCCATTTGCGCTCGCCCTGCTTGAACTGCTGCCACAGCGGCGCCACCGCCTCGACGTTGAACACCCCCTCCTCGGCCAGCCGCGCCGGATCCAGCAGTTCATCGGCCCAGCCACGCAGGTCGCCCTTGAGCCACGCGCTGACCGGGGCACCGAAGCCGCGTTTGGGGCGGTGCACCATATCCTGCGGTACATAGCGGCCCAGCACGCGCTTGAGCAGGTACTTGCTGACGCCATCGCGCTGTTTCATCGCCATCGGCAGCGACCAGGCGAACTCGGCCACCCGCCAGTCCAGCAGCGGGGCACGCGCCTCCAGGCTGACCGCCATGCTGGTGCGGTCCACTTTGCACAGCAGATCATCGGGCAGATAGGTACTGAAATCGGCCAGCATCATCGCGTCCGCCGGTGAGCCGGCGCCGTGCAGCGGATCGGCCAGGTCGTAGAAACTGCCAGCCGCCTGTGCACCGCGAACGGCGGCCACCGGATCGCGCCAGCGCGAAATGCGGTTGCGGTAGACATCGCCGATGCCGCGCGCGCCGGACTCGGCCAGCAGCGCGGCCAGCCCGCCCGTGCGCGAGGCCTCGCCCTGCGTATGCGCATGGCTGGCCATCCAGCGCCGCAGCGGCGCCGGCACCTTGCCCAGCAGGCGCCAGTTGCGCATCGCCCGCTGGTAACGGGTGTAGCCGAAGAACAGTTCATCGCCACCGTCGCCGGACAGCGCCACGGTCACGCCCTGCCGCGCCAGCTTGGCGACCAGCGCCGTGGGCACCTGCGAGGCATCGGCGAAGGGTTCATCGAACATCGCCGGCAGGCTGGGCACCACCGCGAGCGCGTCGGCACCGCTGACATACAGCTCGGTGTGATCGCAGCCCAGGTGCTGGGCCAGCGACTTGGCCAGCGGCGCCTCGTCATGATCCGAGCCGGTGAAGCCGATGCTGAAACTGTGCACCGGCTGGCTCGACTGTGCCTGCATCAAGGCGGCCACCACCGAGGAATCGGTGCCGCCGGAGAGGAAGACGCCGACCGGCACATCGGCCACCATGCGCAGCGCCACCGCGTCGCGCAGCACGGCATCGAGACGTTCTTCGGCCTCGGCATCGTTACCGGTGAACGGCGCGGCCAGGGCCTGCTGCATGCGCTCGCGCGCGTTCCAGAACGGCTGCTGCAACTGGTCCGGGCGATGCGCGGCAGCACCGGCGGCTACCGCCTCAGCATCCAGCCGCAGCACGCGGCCGGGCATCAGCTTGAAACAGCGTTCGTGGATGCAGTGCGGCGCGGGAATGTAATCCAGCCGCAGCAGCAGGGTGAGCGCATCGCGGTCGACCTCGTTGTCGAAGGCCGGGTGCTGCCACAGGGCCTTGAGCTCGGAGCCGAACACCAGCGTTTCACCGGCCCAGCCGTAGTAAAGCGGTTTCTTGCCGACCCGGTCGCGGGCCAGCCACAGGCAGCGCTCCGCGCGGTCCCACAAGGCGATGGCGAACATGCCGTTGCTGCGCTGCAGGGTCTCATCGAAGCCCCACTCGGTGATCGCGGCCAGCAGCACTTCGGTATCCGAATGGCCGCGGAAGCCATGCCCCAGTGCGTCGAGCTCGGCGCGCAGCTCGGCGAAGTTGTAGACCTCGCCGTTGTAGGCCAGCACGTAGCGGCCATCGGCCGAGGTCATCGGCTGATGGCCCAGCGGCGACAGGTCCAGGATGCTCAGCCGGCGGTGCGCCAGCGCGATGCCGGCCGAGGCATCGGCCCACACCCCGCTGTCATCCGGGCCGCGGTGCACCAATGCGTCGCCCATGCGCCGCGCCTGTTCTTCCAGTGCTGCCTGCTCCCTTGCCGGAGCGGGCAGCAACATGCCTGCCAATCCACACATGTATCAATGGTCCTGCGCCAGCGCGAGGGCGGCGTTCAATACCGCATTGTCGCTTGGAAGCACGCACAATGCTGCCCCCGCCAGCGGCGTGTAGGTATCGGCCCCGCACACCCGCCGGATCGGCAGGTGCCCCAGCCCGGCCTCGACCAGCGCGGTGATCACGCCCTCCCCCACCCCGGCGCTGTGCCGCCCCTCATCGACCACCAGCACGCGCTGGGCATCGGCAGCCTGGCCAGCGATGAAACCGGCATTGAGCGGCACCAGCCAGCGCAGGTCGACAATGCGCACCTGCCAGCCCAGCTGCTGCTCGATCGCCCGCGCCGCCCGCAGGCTCATAGGCACGCCATTGCCGTAGGTGAAGATGACCAGGTCACTGGCCTCCGGCGCGTAGACCCGGCCCTCGCCGAGCACCAGTGCCTGGTCGGCGGCCGGATACGGGAACAGCCATTGGCCATCGCCCGGCGCGTGCAGGTCCTTGGTCATGTACAGCGCGATCGGCTCGAGGAACACCGCGACGCGGCCATCGACGGTCGCCAGCGCCGCCAGGGTGCGTAGCATCATCGCCGCATCGTCGCCGCGCGAGGGACAGCCGACCACCAGGCCGGGAATGTCGCGCAGCGCAGCGATCGAGTTGTCGTTGTGGAAATGCCCGCCGAAGCCCTTCTGGTAGCCCAGCCCGGCAATGCGCACCAGCATCGGGTTGCGGTACTGATCGTTGGAGAAGAACTGCAGCGAGCACGCCTCGCCACGCAGCTGGTCGGCCGCGTTGTGCAGGTAAGCCAGGTACTGGATCTCCGGGATCGGCAGCATGCCCAGGTTGGCCAGGCCCTGCGCCATGCCCAGGATCATGGTTTCGTCCAGCAGGGTGTTGAACACGCGGCGTGGGCCAAACGCCTTGAGCAGACCCTTGCTGACCGTGTACACCCCACCTTTCTGCGCGACGTCCTCGCCAAACAGCAGCGTGGCCGGGTACTTGGCCATCAGATCGTGCAGGGCCTGGTTGATCTGGATCGCCAGATGGCGCGGCGGCTGTGTTTCCGGCAACTGCGACGCACCCCCAAATGCGGCAGCACGCGCGTCATCGGCGGCCACGCGCGTGGCTTCGGCATGCACCGCCGCCGGCGAATACGGCGCCAGTGGGGCGATGACCTCGGCGAGAGCGGTCAGCTTCGGGCGTCGGTCCGCCTCGGCGGCCGCCGCGAAACAGCGCGCGCGCACGCGCTCGTACAGATCGAGCACCTGCGCGGCGGTCATCCACCCGGACTGCATCGCGATCGCCGCCGAGCGCAGCAGCGGATCGCTGGCCTCGGCGGCGCACAGCTCCGGCAACGGCCGCCATTCGATCTCGAAATCGGTGCCCGCATGGCCCATCAAACGCGTGGTACGCAGGTGCAGGAAGGTCGGACGGCGGGTCTGCCGGCAATGCGCCAGCGCGCGCTCGACCTGCGCATGCCCCTCGACCAGATCCAGCCCATCAGCGAAGAAGTAATCCAGGCCCGGGCGGTGCGCGAAACTCTGCGCGATCCAGCCGTCCGGGGTCTTGACCGAAATGCCGATGCCGTTGTCTTCGCAGACGAACAGGATCGGCGCTGGCAGCCGCTGGTAGGCCGCCCACGCCGCCGTGTTGAACGCGGTCTGCGCGGTGGCGTGGTTGGCCGAGGCATCGCCGAAGGAGCAGATCACCACGCTGTCCTCGGGAATCGGCAGCGTGTGACCGATGCGTCGCCCGCTTTCGATGGCCAGCGCGGTGCCCAGGGCCTTGGGCAGGTGCGAGGCGATCGTCGAGGTCTGCGGCAGTACCCACAGGGGCTTGCTGCCCCACACCTTGTGGCGTCCGCCGCTGGCAGGATCGTCCCGACTGGCCGCAAACGAAAGCGCCGCATCCATCACCGGATCCATGCCCGGCAGCTTGCGGAAGCGCTCGGCCATGAAGCCGCCGGAGCGGTAATGCAGGAAGGCCGGATCGGTATGCCGGGCCAGCCGCGCCACCAGCGCATTGCCTTCATGCCCGGACGAACCGATGGTGTAGAAGACCTTGTTCTGCACCCGCAGCACGCGCGCCATCAGGTCCAGGTGGCGGCTGATCAGCTGCGACTCGAAGAGGTCGGCAAAGCCCTGCGCATCCAGCGTGCTGCCGGGCAGGACGGGGCTGCCGGGGGCTGGCCTCGGCGCAGGCTCGCCACGCCACTGCTGCACGAAATCGATGAAGTTGGCGTCGCAGATCTCGGCCCGGTTGAGGCCCTTCATGCGCGCGGGAATCGGATCGGGAACCACGGCAAACATGCATCACCCTCCGGGACGTGTTGCGTAGGCGGATAGCCGGATGGACGCTTGCTCATGCACCGCGGGCGGCTCGCCCGCGATGCCGAGTCTGGCCTCACCCCATCGCCTTTGCCAAGCGCGGGTGCAGCATCACCGTTGGCCGGCGCGTCGCTGCCGCCATTGCTGGCGCGACTGGCCCCAGATCTCGATCGGCTTGCCGGCATGCGGTGGCGGCAGCTCGCCCATGCGCAGCAGCGAGCTGCCCAGCTTGCGCGCGACGATCCTGGAGTTTTCGTTCGCGGCATCGATGGTGTGGATGATCTCGTCCCAGCCCAGCGTGTCGAACGCCCAGTCCATGCTCGCCACGGCCGCTTCGGGCGCATAGCCCCTGCCCCAGCTCTCGCGGCGGATGCTCCAGCCGACCTCGGTGCCCGGCCAGTCCAGCGGCTGCCAGGGGCCCATGCGGCCGACCCACTCACCGCTGCTCTTTTCGATCACCGAGAACATCGAAAATCCGTACAGATGCCAGCTGCCGACCAGGCAGCTGAAGCTGCGCCACGCCTGCGACGGGGCCTGCACGCCACCGAGGTGCTGCATCACCTCCGGGTCCGAGCAGAAGCGCAGGAAGGCATCGAAATCCTCGGCGCGCGGTGGGCGCAGGATCAGACGGTCGGTCTCCAGTCGGAGGTCGAAAATGCTCATGGCGTCCTCGTGTGTTGCATGCGTGCCGGGATGATCGCAGATGCCGTGATCGGCGTGCCGTGCGGCTCGCCCCAAAACGCCGCACGCCGGCAGATGCCGGCGTGCTGGTGGTGCATTGACGCGGCAGGAACTTACTGCCTGTTCGCATCCAGTGCAGCGGTCTGGGTGACCAGCTGGCCGTCGATCACCGGCAGGCGATCGCTGCTCGGCTTGTTGTCCATCTTCACGGTCTTCTCGGCGCCGTCGTAACGGTAGGTCACGTTGTAACCGGTGACCGCATTGGTGGTGCCCATCGGGATGCGGTTGCCCGGCTTGCTGGCCATGCGCATGGTGCCGGTGGTGCCGTCTTCATTGCGGTAGGTCACGTTGTAGCCGGTCACGCGGGTCGACTCGGAGGTCGCGGTTTCGGTATGGCACTGGCGCTCGGTGCGGTTGACCACGCGGCCACCCACATGGCGCTTGTCCACCTGGTTGCCGATCATGCCGCCGGCAACGGCACCGGCGGCCGTGGCGGCCTTGCGGCCATTGCCACCACCGACCTGGTTGCCCAGCAGGCCACCGATGACGGCACCGGCGACGGTACCGCCAACGTTGCCGTCGCGCTCGGGCAGGCGTTCCTGCACCACCACGTCCTGGCAGACTTCATGCGGCGTCTGCGTGCTGGAGGTCTCGCGCACCGGCTCGGTGCCGATCACGGTGGCGTAGGCCTTTTCCTTCTTGGTCAGCGGATCGACCTTGACGATGTCGGCGTACTCGAGCTTGCCCGCCTTGTCTTCAATGGCCAGCTGATCGGTGCGCGCGCCATCGTCGGCCAGTGGCGTGGTGTCCAGAGTGGGCCGGGTCTGAGCAGCGGTCACCGCATCGGGCGAGGAACTGCCGCCCTTCATGAAGGCAGCGGTGGCGATACCGCCAACCAGCAGCGCACCCGCAGCGACCAACGCAGTAGTAGTTGTACTTTTCATAACCGGCTCCTTGCGGACGATCCGCAACGTTCTTGAGTGAATTCCAGCACGGCCACCCTGAACGGAATCTCCACGGATCGTGAACATCCGGCCGCCCATTCAGGTTCGGTGAGCCTTGGGCTCGTGATAGCGTTTACAGCATCTGCCCAGGAGTGCCTCATGTCCAATCCCATACTGTTGCCGGTGCTGGAATGGGCCCGTCGGCTGCGCTACCCCACCCTGTTCAAGATCACCGCCGCCCTGTTCGCGGTGACGCTGGTGATTCCCGATCCGCTGCCGTTCGTGGATGAAATCCTGTTTGGCCTGGGCACACTGCTGCTGGCCAACTGGAAGCGACGCGGCGACAAGCTTCCCCCGCCGCTGCCGGCCAAGCGCCGCGCGTGAGGTTGATCGACAGCCACTGCCACCTGGATGCGGGCGAGTTCGATGCGGATCGCCCTGAAGTGATCGCGCGCGCGCGCGCGGCCGGCGTCATGGCCCAGGTCGTTCCCGCCGTCACTGCCGCCAGTTGGCCCGGCCTGCGCGATGCGTGCCGGCTGGCCGACGGGCTGCACCCGGCCTACGGACTGCACCCGATGTTTCTGGACCAGCATTGCCCCGAACACCTGGAGGCTCTGCGTGCGTGGCTCGAACGCGAGCGCCCCTGCGCGGTTGGGGAATGCGGGCTGGACTTCTTCGTGGAGGGTCTGGACGTGGACGCTCAGCTGCACTACTTCCTGGGCCAGCTGCGGCTGGCACGCGAATTCGACCTGCCGGTGATCGTGCATGCGCGCCGCGCGGTGGATGCGGTGATCGCGGCGATCAAGCAGATCGGCGGGCTGCGCGGCGTGGTGCACAGCTTCTCCGGCAGCCCCGAGCAGGCGCGGCAACTGCACCAGCTGGGCTTCCTGATCGGACTGGGCGGCCCGCTCACCTATGACCGCGCCCAGCGCCTGCACCGCCTGGTCGCCAGCATGCCGCTGGAGCAGCTGCTCCTGGAAACCGATGCGCCGGATCAGCCGGATGCTGGGATCCGCGGAGAGCGTAATGAACCGGCACGCTTGCCGGTGATCCTGGAGACGGTGGCGCGACTGCGCGGGGAGCGGGCCGAAGTGATTGCCGCGCAGACCACGGCCAATGCGCGCAGCCTATTCGGGCTTCACGGTTTTTCCTGAAGCGCGCAACGGGTGGAGCGGCCCCGGCCGCATGCCAGACCAGCACAGGACGCTCGCCAGCAATAGCGCTGCCGCCGACATGCCGATCGAGATGTGCATGCCATGCATGAACGCATCCGGCGCGCCATTGCCGATCAGGCTACCAAACAGGGCGACACCCAGCATGCCGCCGACCTGTCGCGCACAGTTCAGTACGCTGGAGGCGATGCCTGCCCGCGACCGGTCGATCGATGCAAGCGTCGCGTTGGTCATGGTCGGCACCACCAAGGCGACCCCGCTTGCCGCCATCAGCATCGGTACGATCAACAGCGCGTAATGGCCCCCGATGCTCACCGGCATCAACAACAGGTAACCCGATCCTGCCAGCGCAAGACCCATGAACATCAGCAACCTGGGACCGAGCCGCGTAATCAGGCGCCCCGCCACCACATTGAGTGCGACCAGAACGAGGGTCATCGGCAGAAAGGCCAGGCCGGTCTGTTGCGGGGATAGATGCTGCTGCATCTGAAAAAACAGACTGAACACAAAAATCAGTCCGTAATAGGCGAAATTCACCGCGACGCCTGCCAGCGAGACGATGGAGAACGTGTGATTCCGAAACAGATTCAATGGCAGCATGGGTGAGGTGCTGCGAGCTTCAATCCAGAGGAAGGCCGTGAGGGACATGAGCGCCAACAGGGCTCCTCCGCGCACCACGCCATGCTCCCAACCCAGCTGACCTGCCTCGATCAGGGTCATGGTCGTCGCTGCCAGCGCAACCATGGCAGCCACCTGCCCACTCCAATCGAGGCCACGCCGATGTCCGCCGCCGGAAGGCGCCGCATGCCGAAGCGTCAGGCAGATCCCGATCAAACCCATCGGAAGGTTGATCAGAAACACGCTGCGCCAGCCTGCATGCGCTACCAGCACTCCGCCCAGCACGGGACCGGCAGCCAGAGCCGCTCCCCCGAGAGCGCCCCACCAACCGACGGCACGACTACGTGCCTGGCTGTCCGGAAATGCCTGCTGCACCATGACCAGCGAGTTGGGTACCAGCAACGCCGCGCCCATGCCCTGGATCAGTCTGGCCCCGACCATCACAGTCAGACTGCCCGAAAGCCCGCAGGCAGCCGACGCCAGAGTGAACACCACCAAGCCCGAGAGATAGAGCCGGCGCGCGCCGAAGCGGTCGCCCAGCGCCCCGCTGGTAAGCAGCAGTGCGGCGAAAGCCAAGGTGTAGGCATTGACCACCCACTGCAAGCCGGCCACATCGGTTGAAAATTCATGCTGCAGGGCATCCAGTGCAACATTGACCACACTGATGTCCAGCAGCACCACCACGAAGCCGAGCGCGGCGGCCCAGAGCGTACCGCGCGCGGAAGCAGAAAAAGCTGTCATTGGGGTCCCACAAGCAGAAGAGACCGCCCATGCTAGGCTTGGCGAGCACCCTCGAAAATTCCCCGAAATCACACTCCATACCTGCGAAAACGCACCGATGTTCGACTGGGAGAATCTCCGTCATTTCCTGGCGGTTGCGCGCGACGGCACCTTGTCAGGCGCGGCTCGGGCGTTGCATGTCGACCATGCAACCGTCAGCCGTCGTGTTGCGGCGCTGGAGGTCGAACTGCAGGTTGCGCTGGTCGAGCGCTTGCCACGCTCCGTCCGCCTTACCGCGATGGGCGTCCAGATTTACGAGCACGCCAAGGCCATGGACGCCTCAGCATTTGCTGTCGCCCGCGTGAGCCGGGCCAGCCAGGAGGCCGTCAATGCCAGGGTGACGCTTAGTGCACCGCCAGTGCTGGTGGCGCACCTGTTGGCGGAACGGGTTGCCGACTTCCGGGCAGCGCAGCCCGGCATTCAACTTTCCGTGTCGGCCCAAGCCCAGCAGGTATCACTCGCCCGCCGCGAGGCGGATGTGGCTCTGCGGCTGGTCCGTCCCAAGGAAGCCAGCAGCGTCGTGCGCAGAATCGGACGAATGCCGTTCGCGCTCTATGCCAGCCACGAGTACGTCGCCACCCGTCGGCCCGAAGACTGGGCCTTCATTGCCTATGACACGCAGTTTGCTGACATGCCCCAGCAGCAGTGGCTGCTGCAGATCGCGGGAGGCCGTACCGTGGCGTGCGAACTGAGCGACATCAGCAGTCATCGGGCAGCCGCTCTGGCCGGAGCGGGCGTGGCCGCGTTGCCGCGCTTTCTGGGTGACGCCGCGCCCGGACTGACTCCGCTGGAGCATGACGGGGCGCCGTTCTCGCGTGACATCTGGCTGGTGGTGCACCGTGACCTCCGGCGCTCGCCATCGGTACGCACGGTCATGGACTTTGTGGCGAAAGTCGTCGCGGACCGGCCCGGCCTCGGGTTGGACGCGTAAGCCGGTCCACTGCGTGACCGCAGCGGCTCAGTCGGCCGTGACCGCCGTGGCCGGCTTCTTCATCAACATCTCCAGCGCCTTGCCCACCGCCGCGAACGCGAACGCGCCGGTGATATGCGTGGCCGCGCCCAGCCCGGCGCCGCAGTCCAGCTTCAGCGCCGCGTCGGCCCCTAGGTTCGGGCGGATGCCACACACGCTGCCGTCGGCCTGCGGGTACTTCACGTTTTCCAGCGAGTACACCGCCGGCACGCCGAAGTAACGCGAGGCGTTCTTGGGGAAGTTGAAATCGCTGCGCAGCTTCTTGCGGATCAGCGCCATCATCGCGTCGTGTTCGGTGCGCGAGACATCGCGGATCCGCACCAGGGTGGGATCGGTACGACCGCCGGCCGCGCCCACGGTCAGGATCGGCAGCTTGCGGCGGCGGCACCAGGCGATGGTCTCGACCTTGACCCGGAAGCTGTCGCAGGCATCGATCACCAGATCGAAATCGCGGTCCAGCAGCTCGACCATGTTGGACACGGTCAAGAAGGAGGCGACCGCATCGACACTGATGTCCGGGTTGATCGCCCGGCAGCGCTCGGCCATCGCCTCGGCCTTGTTGCGGCCGTACTGGCCGGCCAGCGCCGGCAGCTGGCGGTTGGTGTTGGACACGCAGATGTCATCGGCATCGATCAGGGTCAGATGGCCCACCGCCGTGCGCGCCAGCGCTTCGACCACCCACGAGCCGACGCCGCCCATGCCCACCACCGCCACCCGGCGGGTGGCAAGCAGATCCACGGTGCCTACCCCATACAACCGGTCGATGCCGGCAAATCGTTCGCGCAATACGTCGTTCTTCATGCCCCTATTTTAATGTGCACAGGGCGGTCCGGGACGCGCCGTGGACAGGACGCGTCGTACCATCGCCGCAGCCACCCTCACCGAAGCCCTCACCATGAACGACCCTATGTCCCCGCCCCGCCGCCCGTCCGCCGCGTACCGCTATCTGTTCGTCGGCCTGCTTGGCCTGGTGATCGGCCTGATCGCCACGGTGATGGTCTCGCGCGCGATCCAGGCCCGCCAGGACCCCTTCCCGGATTCGCTGATGCACGTGATGAACCGCCAGGTGCAGTTGCTTCAGGCGGCGCAGGCGCAGAACCGCTGCAGCCTGGCCGACACCGTGCCGCGGCTGCAGACGCTGCGCTCGCTCTCCAATGATCTGGACCTGGCCTTTCCCGGCCTGAAGGACAGCCAAGGCTTCCAGCAGCACGCCAGCGCCCTGCGCGCCACCCTCAATGAGGCCCTGGCCGCGCCGCCGACCGACTGCCCGGGCATGGCTACGCTGGTGGAGAAGATCCAGACAGACTGCAAGGCCTGCCACCAGGATTTCCGCTGATTCATCTTCCAGCCACCCTGGCGCACCGGGATTGGCACGCTGTTCACGCAGCACAGGACACGATCTGCTCCATGCGCACCAGACGCATTCGACCACCCCTCTGGCCAGGAGATACACCATGAAGATTCAACTGATTGCCGCCGCTGCCGTTGCCACCGTCGCCCTGGCTGGCTGTGCCACCACCTCGCCGGGCTACGGCAGCAGTGGTTACAACAACGGTTACGGCAATTCCGGCGGCAACTACAACACCAACCGCTGCGCGGACTGCGGCATCGTGACCCGTATCAATCAGGTCGCTTCGGGCCGCAGCGCACCGAGCGCGACCGGCGCGGTGCTGGGTGGCATCGTCGGCGCCGTCGCCGGCCATGAGATCTCCGACCACACCGGTGGCAGCCGTGGCAACAAGAACATCGCCGCCGCCGCAGGCGCGGTGGGTGGTGCGCTGGCCGGCAACCAGATCCAGAAGAACGTGACCAGCGATACGTTCGACATCACCGTGCGTATGGATGACGGCCGTACCGTCGTCGTCAACCAGCGTGATCTGGGTGGTATCCGCGAGAACACCTACGTCCGCGTGGTCAACGGCAAGGTGATCCTGCGCTGATCGGCGCAACGCACACGTAAATAAAAAAGGGCCCGCGCAAGCGGGCCCTTTTCGTGTTTCAACCAGGCAGGACCCGGTCTGCGCTCAGAGCGGCTTGACCTTGTCGGCCTGCAGGCCCTTCTGGCCCGTGACCACTTCGAACTCGACCGCTTGACCTTCCTTCAGGCTCTTGAAGCCCTGGGATTCGATCGCACGGAAGTGCACGAACACATCTTCGCCGCTCTCACGGCTGATGAACCCGAAACCCTTCGCGTCGTTGAACCACTTGACGGTGCCCTTCTCAGCCATCTCAGCTACTCCCTAACTGTCTTGTTGTTGGATACACCCGTACAGGCGGCTGACAGCAAGGGGAAGCGGGGTGCAACGATGCAGCGGATCTGGAAGATCTACCATCATCAGGCCACGATCCACGGTGACCTTGCCAAGCTCAGCGCCTGCAACTTAACCCGGGCAAAACGAAAAAGCAACTAGCTAAAAGCTTCCGATGTCAACCCCATTTCAGGAACCATACTCGACAGCATGGACCATTCATTCATCTTGTATCTGCTAGCAGCCCTCCTGGTACTGGTCGGCATCGCCGGCATCCTCCTCCCGGCCCTGCCCGGAATTCCCCTGGTGTTCGCCGGCCTGCTGCTGGCGGCATGGGCAGATGGCTTTGTCCATGTGGGCTGGATGCCCCTGGCGGTACTGGGGCTGCTGACCCTGCTCTCCTTCGCGGTGGACATCCTCGCCACGGTGGTCGGCGCCCAGCGGGTCGGCGCCAGCCGCAAGGCGCTGTGGGGCACCTTCATCGGCAGCATCGCCGGGCTGTTCTTCATGCCGATCGGCCTGTTCGTCGGGCCGCTGGCCGGTGCGCTGCTGGGCGAGTATTGGCATACCCGCGAGCTCGGCCGTTCGACCAAGGTGGGCCTGGCAACCTGGGTTGGCATCCTGCTCGGGTTCGCCTTGAAACTGGCGCTGGTGATCGCGATGCTGGGCCTGTTCGCGTTCGCGTGGTTCTTCTGACCGGCGGCGGCGTGACGGCTTCACGCCCTGACCACACCATTGACCGGCATAAACCGGATCAGATCGACCGTGTCGTGCGCTGGCGGGAATAGTCCTCAGCGGCCACACTGTGCCGGTTGACCCATTCATTCTTGTCACGCGGCCCTGCTCCCATGACCATTCCCCATTCCCGCTCCGCCCTGTTCACCGCCCTGGCCCTGGCCTGCGCGGCGCTGCCTGCTGCTGCCCAGGAAGCCGCGCCCACCCCGGCCTCGCCGGAGGCCTGCGCCCAGGTGGACACAGACGCAGCGCGCCTGGCCTGCTACGACACGCTGTTCGGGCGTACGCCCGAGGTCACCCTGGCCGCCGATGCCGCTGCCACCGCCGCCAAGCAGGAGCGCCGGGAAGAACGTCATGCCGCCCGCAGTGCCGACGCCGACGCGCCCGCGACGCAGCGGGTCAAGCAGCGCCTCGGAGAAGTGTTCAAGAACGACGGCCATGAAGATGCGCTGGCCAATGCCGGCAAGGGCTCGCTGCTCGACAGCCGCTGGGAGCTCGCGCAGGACTCCAAGCTCGGCGCGTTCCAGCTGCGCGCCTACAAGCCGGTCTACCTGCTTCCCGCGTTCTGGACCAGCGACAAGAACCAGATGCCGCAGTCGCCCAATCCGGTCAACACGGTCACCACCTCGCAGCAGCTGGACAGCGCGGAACTGAAGTTCCAGCTCAGCTTCAAGACCAAGATCGTGGAGAACCTGTTCGGCGACAACGGCGACATCTGGGCCGGCTACACGCAGAGCTCGCGCTGGCAGGCCTACAACGCCGACAACTCGCGCCCGTTCCGTGAGACCAATTACGAGCCGGAAGTGATGCTGATGTTCCGCAACGGCTATTCGATCGGCGGCTGGCGCGGGCGCATGAGCGGGATCAGCATCAACCACATGTCCAACGGTCGCGCCGATCCCCTGTCGCGCAGCTGGAACCGGGTGATCGCCACCGTCGGCCTGGACCGCGAAAACTGGGCGCTGGTGCTGCGCCCGTGGTATCGCATTCCGGAAGATCGCAAGGACGACAACAACCCGGACATCTCCGATTACATGGGCCGCGGTGACGCCACCCTGACCTGGAACAAGAACGGTCACGAAGTCTCGCTGATGGCGCGTCACTCGCTGCGCGGCGGCGACCGTTCGCACGGTGCGCTGCAGCTCGATTACGGCTTCCCGATCAGCAATCTGCTGCGCGGCCACGTGCAGATCTTCGATGGTTACGGCGAGAGCATGATCGATTACAACCACAAGGCCACCTATGTCGGCCTGGGTGTGTCGCTGCTGGAGTGGTATTGATGGCCGTGACGATCTGGCACAACCCGCGCTGCAGCAACTCGCGCGGGGCGCTGGAGATCCTGCGTGAACACGGCATCGAGCCGGTGGTGGTCGAGTACCTGAAGACGCCGCCGGACCGTGCCACGCTGGCAGGGCTGATCACGCGCATGGGCATCGCCCCGCGCGCGTTGCTGCGCAGCAAGGAGCCGGCCTATGGTTCGCTCGGGCTGGACGACGACGCGTTGCCCGATGCCGCGCTGATCGAGGCGATGGTCGCCCACCCGGAGCTGATCAACCGCCCGATCGTGGAGACCCCGCGCGGCGCACGCCTGTGCCGGCCGCCGGAGACGGTGCTGGCGATCCTGCCGGCCTAAGGCCATGCCTCAGCTGCCCCCGCAGCGGCTGGTGCACCGGCTGTTATCCTCGCCGCAGGTCAGCGCGGGCAGCCGGTTGCGGCAGTAGTCGCTGCTGGCCTGGCATGCCTTGCGCAGCTCCGGGTTGTCGATCTTGTCGCACTTCGCGTCGCGCTGGGTCGCCACCCCCGCGCCACAGCTGTCGCCGCTGCCAAATCCCGTCCGGTTGGTCATGCAGCTGTCGTACTGGCGTTGGCACTGCTGCATGCACTGATTGGCGGCGGTGACCTCGCGCAGACTGGGCGGGGCGGTGTGGAAATCGCCATCACTGCTGCAGGCGGTGACCAGCAGGATCAACAGCAGGGCGGAAAGCATCCTCGGCATCGTCGTGCTCCGTGTCGAAAGCATCCGGCCTTGGCCGGCATGTGTGCATGCCCGGAATGTAGCACTGCTTGTTTTCCAAATTAATACCCGGGCTGCCACCGCAGCCGCAAATGCCTCTTCCGTTACGCCGGCTCCGGCGCCCACAATAGCCCCGCCCTTTCACCTGGATGCCAGCGGATGGCCCGACCACAACGCTCGTTCTTCGCCTACGGCTCGGCTCTGCTGGGCCTGCTAAGCCTGATGGGCGTGGCCTGCTTCCATTTTCCGGATCTGTTGACCAGCCGCGAGTTCCGCGCGGTCTACAACGAACAGTTCGCCCGCCACCTGCTGCTGGTCGGGCTGGCCGCCGCCTTCATCATGGGCACCCTGGCGATCCTGCGCGACCGCAACAAGCGGATTGCCACGATCGGCGTCGGCAGCGCCACCCTGGCGGTGCTGCTGGGGGGTACCAACGTGCAGTTCGATGCGATCGGACAGACACCCTACTCCCTGGGTCTGGACTGGTTCGTGCTGTCGCTGTTCTTCTCGGCACTGGTATTCGTGCCGCTGGAGCGCTACCTCGGCAAACACTTACTCTCGCCGCTACGGCCGGGCTGGCGTACCGATGTCGGCTATTTCTTCATGAGCCACGTGCTGGTGCAGTTCATCCTGATCCTGGTGACCGCCTCGACCTCGACCATTGCCGGGCTGGCCGCGTTCCCTGCGCTCAAGACGCTGATCCAGTCGATGCCGGTGTGGCTGCAGTTCCTGATCGCGGTATTCGTCGCGGACATGGCCCAGGCACTTCTGCACCGCGCGTATCACAACACCCCATGGCTCTGGCGCTTCCACGCCGTGCACCACTCCAGCCGGCACATGGATTGGCTGGCCGGCTCGCGCATCCATTTCGTCGAAATCGTCATCACCCGCAGCTGCGTGCTGCTGCCACTGCTGGTACTCGGCTTCTCGACCCCGGCGATCAATGCCTACGTGATCCTGGTGGGTCTGCAGGCGGTGTTGGCCCACGCCAACCTGGGCATCCGGTTCGGCTGGCTGGAGTACCTGCTGGTGCTGCCGCGCTACCACCATTGGCATCACGCGCGGCAGCAGGAGTACGTCGACGTCAACTACGCCATCCACCTACCGCTGGTGGACATGCTGATGGGCACCTTCAAACTGCCCCGGGATCAGCGCGAATGGCCGCAGGAATACGGCGTCATGAAACTGGAGACCGTGCCCAAGGGGCTGCTCAACCAGCACCTGATGCCATTCCGTGCACGACGGACCTTCGACGAGTACGTCGACTGAACCCTGTCAGCGCCAGTCGGTGATACCCTCGCGCCGGTAGACCTCGGCGAACGCCGGCCGTGCTTTCAGGCGATCCGCGTACGTCTTCAATGCCGGCCAGGTGTCACTAGGCGTGGGCATGTTGCGCGACCAGCGCATCAGCATCACCAACATGAAATCGACCACGCTCAACGACTCGCCCAGCACATACGGGCCGCGCGTGGACAGGTGCTCGGTCAGATGCTGCCAGGCGCCTTCCAACCGCTCGCGCGCACGCTGGCGGGTCGTGTCCACGTGCTCGGGGTCCGCCATTTCCTGCGGGTAGAACCACGCCCGGTACGCCGGTTGCACGGTGTTGGCGCACCAGAACATCCAGCGGTACGCCTCGGCGCGCTGGGCAGTCCCCGGTGCTGGCAGCAGGGCCGCTTCCGGGTGGCGGTCTGCAAGATGCAGCGCGATCGCTGCCGCTTCGGTCAATACCTGCCCGTCCAGCACCAGCGTCGGCACCAGGCCTGCGGGATTCAAGGCGAGATACGCTGCATCCTTGTGCTCGCGCTTGTCGAAATCCAGCAGCACCAGATCATGCTCGATCTGCAGTTCCAGCAATAGCCAGTGCACGACCAGCGCGGCGGTGCTCGGTGATCCGTACAGCGTGGTGCGCATGCTCAGACCACCACGACCGGAATCTTGCCGATGCGGGCCTGCCATTCGCGCGGGCCGGTCTGGTGCACGGACTCGCCGGTGGAATCCACCGCCACGGTCACCGGCATGTCCTGCACGGTGAACTCGTAGATCGCTTCCATGCCCAGATCCGCGAAGCCCACCACCTTGGCCGCCTTGATCGCCTTGGAGACCAGGTACGCCGAGCCGCCGACCGCCATCAGGTAGGCCGACTTGTTGTCACGGATCGCCTCGATCGCCGCCGGGCCGCGCTCGGCCTTGCCGACCATGCCCAGCAGGCCGGTCTGTTCCAGCACCTGGCGGGTGAACTTGTCCATGCGGGTGGCGGTGGTCGGGCCGGCCGGGCCCACCACTTCGTCGCGCACCGGATCGACCGGGCCGACGTAGTAGATGAAGCGGCCCTTGAGGTCGACCGGCAGCGGCTCGCCCTTGTCCAGCATCTCCACCATGCGCTTGTGCGCGGCGTCGCGGCCGGTCAGCAGCTTGCCGTTGAGCAGCAGGGTCTGGCCCGGCGTCCAGCTGGCGACGTCTTCCGGAGTGATCGTGTCCAGATCGACGCGGGTGCCCTTGGAGGCGTCATAGGTGATCTGCGGCCAGTCTTCCAGCGACGGCGGATCGAGCATCACCGGGCCGCTGCCATCCAGCGTGAAATGCGCATGGCGGGTGGCCGCGCAGTTCGGGATCATCGCCACCGGCAGGTTGGCCGCGTGGGTGGGGAAATCCTTGACCTTGATGTCCAGCACGGTGGTCAGGCCGCCCAGGCCCTGCGCGCCGATGCCCAACGCGTTCACCTTGTCGAACAGTTCCAGGCGCAGTTCTTCGGCACGGTTGGAGGCGCCACGGGCCTTGAGCTCGTTGATGTCGATCGGCTCCATCAGCGACTCCTTGGCCAGCAGCATCGCCTTCTCGGCGGTACCGCCGATGCCGATGCCGAGCATGCCAGGCGGGCACCAGCCGGCGCCCATGGTCGGCACGGTCTTGAGGACCCAGTCCACGATCGAATCGGACGGGTTGAGCATGGCGAACTTGGACTTGGCTTCCGAACCGCCGCCCTTGGCCGCGACGATCACCTCGACGGTGTCACCCGGCACCACCTTGACGTTGACCACGCCCGGGGTGTTGTCCCTGGTGTTGATGCGCTTGCCGGCCGGATCGGCCAGCACCGAGGCGCGCAGCTTGTTGTCCGGGTAGTTGTAGGCACGGCGCACGCCTTCGTTGGCCATGTCCTCCACGCCCATCGTGGCGTCGTCCCAACGCACGTTCATGCCGATTTCCAGGAACACGGTCACGATGCCGGTGTCCTGGCAGATCGGCCGGTGGCCTTCGGCGCACATCCGCGAGTTGATCAGGATCTGGGCCATCGCCTCCTTCGCGGCCGGCGACTCTTCGCGCTCGTAGGCAGCGTTGAGGCTCTTGATGTAATCGACCGGGTGGTAGTACGAGATGTACTGCAGCGCGTCGGCGATGGACTGGATGAGGTCTTCCTGCTTGATCGATGTCACGACTTGCTCGCTTGCTGGAGGCTGGCGGGGTTGAACCGCCGATTTTAACAACTACCGCCGGGCGGCGTTGAGAATCGCTCGCGGCCGCGGCGTTTGGTGCACAGTGGCCGCCCAGCCTTGTCACAGCGGCCTGCCCGGCCGCGTCCTTCCGGCATGACCCCGACCGATACCTTCCAGACCCACCGCCCCCGCCTGTTCGCCCTGGCCTACCGCCTGCTGGGCAGCCGCAGCGACGCCGAGGACATCGTCCAGGATGCCTGGCTGCGCTGGCAGGGCGCCGACACCACCGTGATCCGCGACCCGGAAGGCTGGCTGGTCACCGCCACCACCCGGCTGGGCCTGGACCGGCTGCGCGCCCGGCGCAGCGCACACGTGGAGTACGTGGGGCCGTGGCTGCCCGAGCCGCTGGAGATCTCCCTGGACCCGGACCCGCTGCAGGACCCGGCCCAGCGCCACGCGCTGGCCGACGAGGTCTCCGTGGCGTTCCTGGCGCTGCTGGAGCAGCTCACGCCGGACGAGCGTGCCGCCTTCCTGCTCAAGGACGTGTTCGAGTACGACTACCCGGACATCGCCCCGCTGCTGGAGCACACCCCGGCCAACTGCCGGCAGCTGGTCCATCGGGCGCGGCAGCGGCTGCAGACCGGCGCCCCACGCTTCGCGGTCTCGCCGGCGCAGCACCGCAACCTCCTGGCACGCTTCATGGACGCCTCGCAGCAGGGCGACCTGGCGGCGATCCGCGCGCTGCTCGACGCCAACGCCGAGATGATCTCCGATGGCGGTGGCCGCGTGACGGCGGCAATCCGTCCCCTGCTCGGCGCCGAGCGCATCGCGCAGCTGTACTGGGCGATCGCGCGTCGCAACGGCCAGCATCCAGCCCAGCTGGGCCAGGTCAATGGCGAGCCGGCGATCCTGCGATTCGCCGGCGACCAGTTGCACTCGGTCACGATGATCACGGTCGATGCAGGGCGTATCGTGCGCGTGCTCAGCGTGCTCAATCCGGAAAAACTCACTGCGCTTGTCACAGCGCGCGAGGCTGGCGCGTCCTCCTGATGAAGACGGCCATTGCGGCCGTCATGGAGTAGCCGCATGTCCGCTTTACCCCGCGTTCCGTACACCCGTCTGGCCGCCGAGGCCTTCAAGGGCCTGCTGGCCACCAGCAAGGCCGTCCACGACAGCTCCATCGATCCTGTGTTGATGGAGCTGGTGTTCCTGCGTGTCTCGCAGATCAATGGCTGCGGCTACTGCATGGACATGCACGGCACCACCCTGCGCAAGGGGGGAATCGAACCGCGCAAGCTCGATACGCTGCCGGCCTGGCACGAGAGCCGCTTCTTCGATGCGCGCGAGCGTGCCGCGCTGGGCTGGGCCGAGGCACTGACCCGGCTGAGCTGCGCAGCGCCCTCCGATGCCGCGTACGAGGCACTGTTGCCGCACTTCGATGAAAAGGGCATCAGCGACCTGAGCATGGGCATCGCGGTGATCAATGCCTGGAACCGCCTCGGCGCCGGGCTGTTGCCGCCCCTGCCGTAAGCGCCGGGTAGTGCCGGCCGCTGGCCGGCTCTGCACGATGCTGGCTGCCACCTGGAGCCGGCCAGCGGCCGGCACTGCCGGGCTGCGGTCCGCGCGCACTCCTGCGCTGTGGTGCGTATGCGTCCGCAATCTGCGCGTGCATTGAATTCATGCATCAACCACGGTCACGACGCGCACAATGTCGCCCATGCCCGCCTCCCCCGCTGCCGGTGCACCCGGCCAGAAGAATCCCAGCCTGCGCGAGCGCGTCAACGCGATGCGCAATCTGCCCCCGTTCCTGCGCCAGGTCTGGCAGACCAGCCCCGGGCTGACCCTGGCCAGCCTCGGCCTGCGCGTGATCCGTGCATTGCTGCCGGTGGCGATGCTGTATGTCGGCAAGCTGATCATCGATGCGGCGGTACTGCTCAGCCAGCACGATGCGGGCTTCCCGCCGTTCGGCGAGGCACTTTCCAGCGGGCTGCTGAACCCGCTGCTCGGTCTGCTCGCACTCGAGTTCGGCCTGGCCATGGCCTCGGACCTGCTCGGCCGCATGGTGAGCTACGCCGATACGTTGCTGTCGGAACTGTTCACCAACGTCACCAGCGTGCGCCTGATGGAACACGCCGCCGAACTGGACCTGGAGGATTTCGAAGACCCCGACCTGCAGGACAAGCTGGACCGCGCACGCCGCCAGACCATGGGCCGGATGAACCTGATGAGCCAGCTGTTCGGCCAGGTGCAGGACAGCATCACCGTGGCCAGTCTCGCGGTCGGCCTGATCGTGTACGCGCCCTGGTTGATCCTGCTCCTCGCGGTGGCGCTGATCCCGGCGTTCATCGGCGAATCGCATTTCAACGCTGCCGGCTACAGCCTCAATTTCCAGTGGACGCCCGAGCGCCGCCAGCTGGAGTACCTGCGCCAGATCGGGGCCAGCGTTGAGACCGCCAAGGAGGTGAAGATCTTCAACCTCCATCGCTTCCTGATCGACCGCTACAAACGGCTGGCCGAGAAGTTCTACCTCGCCAACCGCGCCCTGGCGCGCAAGCGTGCGATCTGGGGCACGCTGCTCGCCGCGCTGGGAACGCTCGGGTACTACGCCGCGTACGCTTACATCGCCTGGCGCACCGTGCGCGGCGATTTCTCGATCGGCGACCTCACCTTCCTGGCCGGCAGTTTCCTGCGCCTGCGCCAGCTGCTGGAAGGCCTGCTGATCGGTTTTTCGCAGGTCGCCGGGCAAGCGCTGTATCTGGACGACCTGTTTTCGTTCTTCCAGATCGAACCGGAGATCCATTCGCGCCCGGACGCCATCGCCATCCCACAACCGATCACCCAGGGCTTCGTGTTCGAGAACGTCGGCTTCCGCTATCCCGATGCCGAAAGCTGGGCGGTGCGCCATCTGGATTTCGACCTGCGCGCCGGCGAAGTGCTGGCGCTGGTCGGCGAGAACGGTGCCGGCAAGACTACCCTGGTCAAGCTGCTGGCCCGCCTGTACGACCCCGATGAAGGCCGCATCCTGCTTGATGGCCGCGACCTGCGCGATTACGACCTCGATGACCTGCGGGCCAACATGGGCGTGATCTTCCAGGACTTCGTGCGCTACAACCTCAGCGCCGGCGAGAACATCGGCGTCGGTCTGGTCGAGGCGATGACCGACGACGCCCGCATCCGCGATGCTGCGCGCCGTGGCATGGCCGATGAAGTGATCGCCGGCCTGCCCGGCGGCTACGACCAGCTCATCGGCCGCCGCTTCAAGATGGGCGTGGACCTGTCCGGTGGGCAATGGCAGAAGATCGCGATCGCCCGCGCCTACATGCGCGATGCGCAGGTCATGATCCTCGATGAACCGACCGCGGCCCTGGATGCCCGCAGCGAGTTCGAGGTGTTCCAGCGCTTCAAGGAACTGTCCGACAACCGCACCGCGGTGCTGATCTCGCACCGCTTCTCCTCGGTGCGCATGGCCGACCGCATCCTGGTGCTGGCCGGCGGCCGGATCGAGGCCAGCGGAACCCACGCCGAACTGATGACCCAGGGCGGCCGCTACGCCGAACTGTTCGAGCTGCAGGCCGCTGGCTACCGCTGAAACCCACGCCTGGCGGGCCTGCCCAGCCAGTCAATGAGAATTTATCTCATTTGAGATAAACTAGACCCGACGAAACCGACCAGAACCCCACCCCCATGTCTTCCGCTTTTGGCGCCGAAACGGTGCTTGAGGTCCGTCACTGGACCGACGCCTACTTCAGCTTCACCACGACCCGCGACAGCGGCTTCCGCTTCGAGAACGGCCAGTTCGTGATGATCGGCCTGGAAACCGAGGCGCGGCCGCTGCTGCGCGCGTACTCCATCGCCAGTGCCAACTGGGAAGAAAACCTGGAGTTCTTCAGCATCAAGGTGCAGGACGGCCCGCTGACCTCGCGCCTGCAGCACATCAAGCCGGGCGACAAGGTCCTGGTCGGCAAGAAGCCGACCGGCACCCTGCTGATCAGCGACCTGCACCCCGGCAAGCACCTGTACCTGCTCGGCACCGGCACCGGCCTGGCGCCGTGGCTGTCGGTGATCAAGGACCCGGAAACCTACGAGCGCTTCGACAAGGTGATCCTCACCCACGGCGTGCGCTACGAAAAGGACCTGGCCTACCGCGACCTGTTCGAGAAGGAACTGCGCGAGCACGAATTCCTCGGCGAGATGATCGGCGACAAGCTGCTCTACTACCCGGCCGTGACCCGCGAAGCCTTCCCCAACCAGGGCCGGCTGACCTCGCTGATGGAAAGCGGCGAGATGCAGAAGACCCTCGGCCTGCCGCCGCTGGACCCGGAAAATGACCGGGCCATGATCTGCGGCAGCCCGCAGATGCTGGCCGACCTGCGCACCGTCCTGGACAGCCGCGGCTTCCAGACCTCCCCGCGCATCGGCACGCCGGGCCACTACGTGTTCGAGCGCGCCTTCGTCGAAAAATGACGTAGAGCCACGCCATGCGTGGCTGGGCCGGCGAAGATCATGCAACACGAGCAGCCGGCCAGCGGCCGGCACTCCCCGATCCCGGCCCGTCGTGGTCGGGCAACCGCCTCAGCCCAGCGCCGCCTCGATATCCCCGCGCAGCGATGCCGGCGTGTCGGTCGGCGCGTAGCGCGCCAGCACCTGCCCATCGCGGCCGACCAGGAACTTGCTGAAGTTCCACTTGATCCCGCGCGTACCCAATACCCCGGCCTTCTCGGCCTTGAGCCACTGCCACAGCGGATCAGCGCCGGCACCGTTGACCTCCACCTTGTCCGACATCGGGAAACTGACCCCATAGGTCAGCGAACAGAATTCCCCGATCTGCGCCGCATCGCCCGGCTCCTGGTGGCCGAACTGATCGCAGGGAAACCCGATCACCACCAGCCCCCGCGCCCCGAACTCCCGCCACAGCGCCTCCAGCCCTTCGTACTGCGGCGTAAAGCCGCACTTGCTGGCCACATTGACCAGCAGCAACACCTTGCCCCGGTACTGCGCCAACGCCTGCGGCTGGCCGGACAGATCCACGAACGGGAAATCGAAGGCAGTGGTCATGGCAGGGGTTCCGGTGGAAAGACCTCATCTTAGCTCGCCCGCAGGACTCGGCCTGCGCGGCTGGGGAGCCGGCCAGCGGCCGGCACTACCCCACACTCAGGGCCACACGCTCCTTCTCGAGGCGCCAATGGACTGTCCAGCGCGGGGCGGGTGGGGGTTGGCGGGGCCGTAGTGCGCCATGGATGGCGCACTACGAGCGTACATGGACGTATTCACAGCGTGCCCCGCCGGCCCCCACCCGCCCCGCGCCTCGCAGCAGCCCATCGCCGCTGTTGCTGTTGCTGTGACCGCGCCCTTTCGCAATGCCCCGGCCGTGGTCCGGCCAAAACATGCCTTTCGACACAAGCCGCTCCGCAACGGCTCGGGTTACCCTCAAAGACTTGTCTGACCGGAGAATTCCCCTTGACCACCCGTCTTGCCCTCGCCGTCGCCGTGACCCTCGGCCTTGCCCTGCCCGCCTATTCCGCCACCGCCGCCACCCCGGCCGCGACCACCGCCCAGCAGGCCAACCCGTTCTTCGCCGACAGCCCGCTGCCGCTGCACTTCCCGCAGTTCGACAAGATCAAGGACAGCGACTTCGCGCCCGCCTTCGACGCCGGCATGGCCCAGCAACTGAAGGAAGTCGACGCGATCGCCAACAACAAGGCCAAGCCGACCTTCGACAACACCATCATCGCCCTGGAAAAGAGCGGTGACACCCTGGATCGCGCCACCACCGTCTTCTTCAGCCTCGTCGGCGCCGACACCAACGACGCACGCAAGAAGCTGCAGGCCGACTACTCCGCCCGCTTCGCCGCGCACAGCGACGCCATCGCGCTGAACGGCAAGCTGTTCGCCCGCATCCAGAGCCTGTACGACGGTCGCGCGGCGCTCGGCCTCGACGCCGAAGGCGTGCGCCTGGTCGAGAAGTACTACGAGAGCTACGTCCGCGCCGGCGCCAAGCTGTCCGAAGCCGACAAGACCAAGCTCAAGGAAATGAACGCCGAACTGGCCAACCTGGGCACCACGTTCAGCCAGAACGTGCTGGCCGAAGTGAACGCCTCGGCGATCACCGTCGATGACGTCAAGGAGCTGGCCGGTCTCTCGCAGGAGCAGATCTCCGCCGCTGCCGAAGCCGCCAAGGCCCGTGGCCAGGACGGCAAGTACGTCATCACCCTGCTCAACACCACCGGCCAGCCGCCGCTGACCAACCTGGCCAACCGCGCGCTGCGCCAGAAGATCTACGAAGCCTCCATCACCCGCGGCAGCCGCGGCGGCGAGTACGACAACACCGCCCTGGTCTCGCGCATCATGCAGCTGCGTGCCGACAAGGCCAAGCTGATGGGCTTTGCGAATTTCGCCGCCTACAACCTCACCAACCAGACTGCCAAGACCCCCGAAGCCGTCAACGCCATGCTCGGCCAGCTCGCCCCGGCCGCCGTCGCCAACGCCAAGCGCGAAGCCGCCGACCTGCAGGCCATGATCGACAAGGAACAGAAGGCTGCCGGCAAGCCCACCTTCAAGCTGGAAGCATGGGACTGGGCGTTCTACAGCGAGAAGGTCCGCCAGGCCAAGTACAACTTCGACGAATCCCAGCTCAAGCCGTACTTCGAAATGAAGAACGTGCTCGAAAACGGCGTCTTCCACGCCGCCCAGCTCGAATTCGGCCTGACCTTCAAGCAGCGCACCGACCTGCCCGTCTACCACGAAGACGTCACCGTCTACGACGTGTTCGATGCCGACGGCAGCCAGCTGGCGATCTTCATCTTCGACCCGTACGCACGCGCCTCCAAGCGCGGTGGTGCATGGATGAACTCGTATGTCTCGCAGTCCGAGCTGACCGGCTTCAAGCCGGTGGTCGCCAACCACCTCAACATCCCCAAGCCGCCGGCCGGCAAGCCGACCCTGCTGACCTGGGATGAAGTGACCACCACCTTCCACGAATTCGGCCATGCCCTGCACGGCATGTTCTCGAACGTGAAGTACCCCTATTTCTCGGGCACCTCGGTGCCGCGCGACTTCGTCGAGTTCCCCTCGCAGGTCAACGAGATGTGGGCCGATGATCCGGTCATCCTGAAGAACTACGCCAAGCATTACCAGAACGGCACGGCCATGCCGCAGGCCCTGCTCGACAAGGTCGTCGCTGCCGCCAAGTTCAACCAGGGCTTCGCCACCACCGAATACCTCGGTGCGGCCATGCTCGACCAGCGCTGGCACCAGATCGGCCCGGACCAGGTGCCGGCTGCCAAGGA
This sequence comes from Stenotrophomonas sp. IS26, assembly GCF_054188265.1. Lineage (NCBI taxonomy): Bacteria > Pseudomonadati > Pseudomonadota > Gammaproteobacteria > Lysobacterales > Lysobacteraceae > Stenotrophomonas > Stenotrophomonas sp. IS26. Next base: position 186,767 of record NZ_JBSZJV010000004.1, on the reverse strand, counting down.
CGTGATGAAGTTCGAAGCCGAGGCCCTGGCCAAGGACGGCATCTTCTACGCGCCGGTCCCGCCGCGTTACAAGACCCCGTACTTCAGCCACATCATGGGCGGCTACTCGGCCGGCTACTACGCCTACATCTGGTCCGAAGTGCTCGATGCCAACACCCAGAAGTGGTTCCGCGAAAACGGTGGCCTGAGCCGCAAGAACGGCGACCACTTCCGCCAGACCCTGCTCTCCAAGGGCGGCAGCGTGGATGCGATGGAGCTGTTCCAGAACTTCGCCGGGCACGCCCCGCAGATCGAGCCGCTGCTCGAAAAGCGCGGCCTGACCTCGGGTGACAGCAAGAAGTAAGCGTCTGTTTCAAGGACGTGCAGTACGAAAAACGCCCGGCATTACCGGGCGTTTTTTTGTTGCCCTCACCGCGGCGCCACATACCCCCCCGGCACACCATCCGGCGACAACACCAACTGCCACAACTGCGCATGCCGGCAGCGGAAACTCGCCATCGAGCCGGCCAGATAGAACTGCCACATCCGGCGGAAGCGTTCGTCATAGCGCTGCGCATCCAGCCGTGGCCACGCCGCCTCGATATTGGCCCGCCACGCCTGCAGCGTCCGGTCGTAATCGGTGCCGAAGTTGTGCCAATCCTCCAACACGAACAGCCCCTCGAACGCCTCCGTCACCTGCGCGGCCGAGGGCAGCATCGAATTCGGGAAAATGTACTTGGCGATCCACGGATCGGTACGATGCCGCGACAGATTGCTGCCGATCGAATGCAGCAGGAACAATCCCTCCGGCCGCAGGCAGCGCCGCGCCATCTCGAAGTAGCCTCGATAGTTCTTGTCGCCTACGTGCTCGAACATGCCCACTGACAGGATCGCGTCGAAGGACTCGTCCACCGCGTGATAGTCCTGCAGCCGGATCTCGATCGGCAGCCCCGCGCACAACTGGCGCGCATACTCCGCCTGTTCCTGCGAGATCGTCACGCCTACCCCGGACACGCCATAGCGCTCGGCCGCGAATTTCAGCGCCTCGCCCCACCCGCAGCCGATATCCAGAATGCGCTGGCCAGCGCGCAGCCCCAGCTTGCGGCAGATCAGATCGAGCTTGGCCTCCTGGGCGGCATCCAGATCCGTTGCCTGGCGCCAGTAGCCACAGCTGTAGACCAGGCGTTGGCCGAGCATCGCCTCGTACAGATCGTTGCCCAGATCGTAATGGCGCCGGCCGACCTCGAAACTGCCGGCCCCGGCCTGCAGGTTGAACACCCTTGCCTTGAGCGCATCGGCCAGATCGCGCCAGCCGTGCACGCGCTCGTCCAGATGCGCCTGCATCAGATGAAAGAGGACGTCATCCAGCGCGCGGGCATCCCACTGCCCGTCCATGTAACTCTCGCCCAGGCCCAGCGAGCCGTGGGCCATGACCCGCGCGTAGAAGCGCGGGTCGTGCACCGTGATGTCCTGCGGTTGGTCACCTTCCACGGTGATCCCCGCCTCATGCAGCAACCCTGTGACCCGTCGTTGCAGCCCAGCGTCCACATCGCCTCCGTCGATCAGCCCCGGGCGAACAACCCTGCGACATCCTGACCCACGTGCGGCACCAGCACGGCGGCCGGGACGTCCACGGTCTGCGTGCCGTCCGAGTACGGCCCTACCTGGTAGGGCGGGAACACGAAGCGTATCGCAGAGATGCGCCCGTCGGAACCGGTCAGCGGCTGGAACTGGCTGAAGTTGTCGGCACTTGGCCCGGTGCCGTCGGCGATCATCCGGCTGGCATTGCGCAGCGATTCCTGCATCTGTGCCGGCTCCATTTCATCGCCGCTCAACCGGGTCGCCACGCGCTCGCGCAGCTGGTCGGCCACGTAATCGCTGATCGCTTTCCAGCCCTTGGCATCGGCCACCAGCTTGTCGGCGGTCAGCATCTGCTGCTGCTCCGGCAGCCACACAAAGCGCGCCACCAGCGGCTCACCGTGCGCACCGCCGGTATAGCGGCTGCCATCGGCGGTCACCACCACCAGCTGCGGCGTTTCCAGCACCTTCTCGAAGGTCAGCGAAAGCTCGTAGGGCATGGTCGGCTTGTCGTTGCCCAGCCCGTCCAGCGCCTGCTGCAGCTCTGCCCGCGCACTGTCGGCATAGCCGCCCAGCGCCTTGGCCAAGCCCGGATACCGGGCGATGTCCGGCGGGTAGGTGATTCCGACCACGGCCTGCGGCGAGGTTTCGATCACATCGCGCAGCTCGACCGGTGCGTCGGGCGCCACCGCGGGCGCGACAGGTTCGGCAGCCGTGTCGACCGGCGCCGCCGGTGCTTGTGTGTCGCCGTCGTGCTTGTTGCAGCCTGCCAGCACCACCACGCCCATGGCCATGGCCAACGCGCTGGCGCGCAGCGCGCGACGGTTTCCTGCGATGTTCATCCTGAAATCCCCTTGTTGTAACCCACCATCATGATCGGCCATCCCTGAAGCATGACCCGCTGTCGTCATCGGACCAGCAGGTCGTCGTACTCCTCGTGCCGCTGCAGGAACGCCTCGGCGTAAGCGCAGGCCGGCACCACCTTGAATTTCTGTTCGCGCGCATAGCGCAGCGCCACCTTGGTCAACTCACCCGCCACGCCACGGCCGGCGATCGGCTCCGGCACCTCGGTATGGGTGATGATCATCCGCTTGCGCTTGATCTGGTAATCCAGCAGCGCCAGATGCCCTTTGACCCGGGCCTGGAAGCGGTGATTGGCCAGATCGTGCTCCACCTCGTAAGCCAGTCCGGGCGGCGTGACCGAAGCCATGAGCGGTGTCTCCTGCGGCGACTGCAGCGATAGTGCGCAGCCGGCCGCCATGATCGCGTGAAGCCTGAACAGGGGCAAGCAGCGACGTGCTGCGTCACATCCCGCCCTAAAGCCCGGCGCCCTCCGGCCGATACTGGAGTCGGACAGGGCGTGAAAGCTGGCATGGCTTTTGCGAAGACCTGCCTGTACGCACCCGCTTTCCGGAGGTCCGCATGGACAACACCGCACCTGCCCCCGCCCCCCACGGCGACGCCGATACCTCCCTGCTGGAAGGCTTGTTCCAGTTGGCCGTGAACGGCCAGACCCAGGGTTGGGAATTCGACCAGATCGACAACGAGGTCTATTCCCGCCTGCTCAGCACCTATGGTGTAGACGGAAAGAAGGCTGCCTGACGGCTGAGACGCTCACGCCTGAGGGTTACCGGGCTCACGACCAACGGTCGTGAGCTACCCGCGCCAGGTACCACGTTGCAGGTACCGACCGTTGGTCGGTAGGCCCCGACTCAACCGCCGAGGCGGAAGGTCGGGTTGCTCAGCTCACGCAGGAAGTGGCTGAAGATGCTCGGCTGCATGGCCAGCATGAACAGCACACCGAAGGCCGCACCGGCCAGATGCGCGCTGTGGTTGATGCGATCGCCGCCGCGGCGGTCCATCCAGATGCTGTAGCCCACGTAGAACACCGCATAGATGATCGCCGGGGCCGGAATGAACAGCACCAGGATGATCGACCACGGCTTGATCAGGATGAAGGCGAACAACACCGCCGACACCGCGCCCGATGCCCCCAGGCTGAGGTAGTTGGGGTTCTTCTGGTTCTTCAGATAGCTCGGCAGGATCGACACCAGCAACGCACCCAGATAGAACGCCGGATAGGTCAGGTAGCTGCCGCTCAACTGCAGCATCACCTGTTCGATGAAGCCGCCGAAGAAGAACAGCGTGATCATGTTGAACGCCAGGTGCGACAGATCGGCGTGGATGAACCCGTACGTGATCAGGCGATCGTACTGACGGTTGCGGTCCACCGCCGGCGGCCACAGGATCAGGCGGTCGGCGAGCGCACGGTTCTTGAACGCCATCCACGACACGATGACGGTGATGGCGATCAGCAGCAGGTTGACTGGGGTCATGTCAGGCTCAGGCGGTGCGGTAGTTGTCGACCATACGATAGCGCTTGGCATACCAACCGAAGGCCAACGCCGCCAGGAACGCAAAGCCGGCGAAGAAGAACATCAGGAACGCCGCCTCGCTCAAGCCGGTACTGGCGATCTGGTGGGTCACCGTATCGTTGCGCACCGCCGCGTTGGACAGCAGCACCCACAGGTTGCCGATGGTGGTGGTCAGATTCCAGAAGCTCATCACCACGCCCTTCATGGCCTGCGGCGCCTGGCTGTAGGCGAACTCCAGGCCGGTGGCCGAGACCAGCACCTCACCGAAGGTGAGCAGCGCGTAGGGCAGCATCTGCCAGAAGATGGACATGACGTTGCCGCCATCCATCATCACCTGGATGCCGCCGACCACGATCCAGGCCAGGCCGCTGAAGGCGATACCGGCGGTCATCCGGCGCAGCGCGGTCGGCTCGAAGCCGAAGCGGCGCAGCATCGGGTACAGCACCAGGTTGTTGAAGGGAATCAGGATCATCACCAGCAGCGGATTCAGCGCCTGCATCTGCGAGGCGGTGAACCAGCTCGGCATGGCCATCTGCTGGCCCTGCAACACCCAGGTCGAGGCCTTCTGGTCGAACAGCGAGAAGAACGGCGTGGTCAGCGCGAAGATCACCAGCACGCGCAGCACCGAGCGCACACCTTCCACGGCCTCGGCCGGATGCACTGCACGGGCGCGGTCCAGCTGGATCCAGGTGCCGCCACCGATACCAGCCAGCAGCAGGACCAGCGCGATGCACAGGCAGATCACGATACCCAGGCTGCCCACCAGCCCCATCGAGGCCACCGCCAGCACCGCACCAAGGATCGCCAGCGTACGCCCCGGACGGCCCTTGCCCGGCACCTGCGCCGACAGCGCGGTGCGCACCACGTTGCCGAACGAATGCGGGTCCTTCGGCGGCAGCGGCACCAGCACATAGCGCTTGCGGCCCATCCAGAACACGAAGGTGGCCACGAACATCAGGATGCCCGGGATGCCGAAGGCCCACGACGGGCCCAGGTTCTTCAGTGCCAGCGGGATCAGCAGCGAGGCGAACAGCGAGCCGAAGTTGATGATCCAGTAGAAGGCATCGAACACGAGCTTGGCCAGATGCTTGTTGCTCTGGTCGAACTGATCGCCCATGAACGAGGCCACCAGCGGCTTGATGCCACCGGCGCCCAGCGCGATCAGGCCCAGGCCGACGAAGAAGCCCTGGCGGCTGTCCTCGAAGATGGCCAGGCAGGCGTGGCCGGCGCAGTAAATGAGGCTGAACCACAGGATGGTGTGGTACTTGCCGAAAAACTTGTCGGCCAGCCAGCCACCGAGCAGCGGGAAGAAATACACGCCGATCATGAAGCTGTGCATGATGTCCTTGGCCTCGCCGGCACGGCCATCGGCGGTGATCTCCTGCAGCAGCAGCGAGGTGATCAGGAACTGCACCAGGATGTTGCGCATCCCATAGAAGCTGAAGCGTTCGCAGGCCTCATTGCCGATGATGTAGGGAATCTGGCGCGGCATCTTTCCTTTGCCTGCGCTGGCGGCTGCGATATTGCTCATCCTGTGGGGCTGTCCTGCAAACACGAAAGGACCAAGATTACCGGAAGCCCCTACCCCAGCGCACGCTGCACAGCTGCATGACAGGCGGCGCCGGACATGGCAGGCAGGCCGAAAACGGCCGCGCGGGATGGCACCCATGTCACGGATCGTCGACGGCGGAAGCGTAAACTTATCGTTATGCGCACGCACATCACTGGTGGGACCCGACGTTGGACAGGCTGGATCCTGCTGCTGTTGCTGGCGGCCCCCGCCGCAGGCGCGCACGCACGCCAGGCCGAGGATGCCCTGCCCTCGCTGAAGATCGCCACGCTGGAACTGCCGACGCAGGACGATGCGCAGTGGCAGCAACGGCGGGACCAGGTGCTGCAGCTGCTCGAATCCATGCAGCCGGACGTGATCGCGGTGCAGCGCGTGCTGCAGACCCAGGGGCGTAACCCGGCCTGCTGGCTGGCCAGCCGTCTGCGCTACAGCTGCGATTTCGTCACCGCCGATCCGCCCAGCCAGCCGTTGCGCCATGGCAGCGCGATGCTGACCCGGTTGCCGGTCACCGACGACGCCGTCACCCTGCTGCACCCGCCCGGGCAGTTCAGCGCCGCCGGCATGGTGCGGATCAAGCTGCGCGAAGAGCTGATCAACATCTACGTGGCCCGGCTGCGGCCGGAGCCGGACGACGCGCAGATCCGCCGGCACCAGACCAGCGACCTGATGACCTGGATCGGCGCGACCGCCGAGGGCCTGCCCTCGCTGATCGCCGGCGATTTCTCCGCCGAGATCACCGAACTGGTGGGCAGCACGCCGGGCTTCCAGCCGGCCCGCAAGAACCCCGGCGAACGCGTGGATCCGCCCTCACTGGCCGGCGCGGCACGTGGGCACGGCCTGGACGTGCTGTTCCAGGTGAAGTATTTCGGCGGCATCCGCCAGGACAGCATCAAGCTGCCGGCCAGCGAAAGTGACCCCGCCACGATGCGTCTGGGCACCATGGCGACCCTGCGCCTGCAGACGCCGGAGAGCACCAGCGCGCCCTGATGTCGCAGGGCTCCCGGCGGCGCAACGAAGAACGGCCAGGCATCGCTGCCTGGCCGTTCTCGTTTCAGGTGACCCTGCCGATCAGGCAATGGCGTCCTGGTAACGACGCTCGACTTCATTCCAGTCGACGACGTTGAAGAACGCGCCGATGTATTCCGGGCGACGGTTCTGGTACTTCAGGTAGTACGCGTGTTCCCACACGTCCAGGGCCAGGATCGGCGTGTTGCCGTCCATCAGCGGGCTGTCCTGGTTGGCGCTGCTTTCCACCACGACCTTCTTGTCCGGGGTGACGCTCAGCCAGGCCCAGCCGCTGCCGAAGCGGGTCAGTGCGGCCTTGGTGAAGGCTTCCTTGAACTTCTCCAGGCCGCCCAGCTGCGAATCGATGGCCTTGGCCACGTCGCCCACCGGTGCACCGCCGCCGTTGGGCGACATCACGGTCCAGAACAGGGTGTGGTTGGCGTGGCCGCCGCCGTTGTTGCGCACGACGCCCTGCAGGTTTTCCGGAAGCGACTTGGTCTTCTTGACCAGTTCTTCCACCGGCAGATCGGCGAACTCGGTGCCTTCCAGCGCGGCGTTGACGTTGTTGATGTACGTCTGGTGATGCTTGGTGTGGTGGATTTCCATCGTCGCTGCGTCGATATGCGGCTCGAGCGCGTCGTAGGCGTAGGACAGCTTGGGGAGGGTATAGGCCATGTGGTTCTCCTGGTAGCTCACTCACCCGGCAAAGACCGGGCGTTGCGGAGTCGATGATGGGGATGGCCGATAAGCTTACCAAGGGCCATGTAAAGGAAACTTCGTCCTGTGCGGTCGGCCGCGTGTCCGGATCGTGACGCGACAGTGACGGTGCACGCCGGGCGAGGTGGGCTCCCTCGCAACGCAGCACGCCTGTTCGGCTGGGCCTCACCGTGCGGGGCGATGATCGCAGTAGAGTAGTCGCCTCGCCCATCGCCCTTGGCCCCTCATGCGCAAGCCACTGCTGTTGTTGATCGCCATCGTGCTGCTGGTGGGCGGCCTGGCCGCCATCAAGCTGGCCCAACGCCCGCCGGCGCCGCAGTTCGCGCCATCGCTGACGCAACCGGATGCCGCGCCGCCCGCCAGTGCCGCGACGTCATCACCCGCATCGGCCAAGGCAGCGCGCGATCCCCTGCCCCCGTTCCTGCCCGCCGAGGCGCGCGACACCATCGCACTGATCCAGCGCGGCGGCCCGTACCCGCACCGGCAGGACGGCAGCATTTTCAGCAACCGCGAACAGCGCCTGCCGCAGCGGCCGCGCGGCTATTACCACGAATACACGGTGGACACGCCCGGCGCCGGCAATCGCGGCGCGCGGCGCATCGTCACCGGCGGCACACCCCCTACTGGCTGGTTCTACACCGATGATCACTATGAAACGTTCCGCAGTTTCGACGTTCCACCTGCCGGGAGCTGGCAATGACGCATGACGGATTCGAGTTGGGCCTGCACGACATCAACAATGCCGGTATCTATGCGATCGGCAACGATGATGTCGCCCCCTTGTCGGCCGCGATGCGCGATGCCGGCCTGCGCGTGATCCAGATCGATCTGGACGGCTGCCACGACAAACGCACGCTGCTGATGCGCCTGGCCGCACGCCTGGATTTTCCAACCGGCTTCGGCGGCAACTGGGATGCGCTGACCGATAACCTGCGCGACCTGGCCTGGCTGCCGGCGAACGGCTATGCGCTGTTCTTCAGCGATGCCGATGCCCTGCGCAGCGATGCCGGTGCCGATTTCGACACGCTGCTGGATGTGCTCGACGAAGCCAGCCGCTACTGGAGCGACAGCAACGTGCCGTTCTGGGCGTTCGTGGCACTGCGCGATGCAGACGTGGAACTGGACGAGGACGCCGCGACGCCGTAACCCCTCTCCGGGCAGAGCCACGCCATGCTTTGCTGTGACGCCCCTGATGCCTGACCCCAGGGCGGCCACCCCTGGGGTGGCTCTACTGCCGATGAGGCACAGCCTCATCGGCTGCCGTTGTCTTCCTGCAGTTCTTTCTTGAACGGGATGTCCGGCGGCGGGCGGGCGATGGCCGGCTGGTCCTGCATGTTCGGATCGCTCAGGCCGCAGCCGCCACCGAACTGCAGCACGGAAATCACGCAGGAAATGGATGAACTCGTGCCTGGGATCGGAATCTCGACGGCCTTGATGCCCTTGCGTACCCACTCGGCCAGCAGCGATTCGTTGGGGGCCCAGTACTTGTCGAACGAGGTCGGCGTGTAGTCGTACGGCGGGCGCTTGAGCCATGTGCCGGACTGCGCGATGCGCTCCTTGCTCCAGCCGTCCTTATCGCCGCCCGGCGCGCCACGCTCGCTGTTTGCGCGCCCCTCCTGGCCAGGCACGCGCACGCTGCCATCGGCCTTGAACAGGCTGCCGGCATTGCCTTGGGTCGCACTCACGGCCCTGCCATTGAGGTCGGCATCCTGCGGATGATTGGCCGCACCCCAGTCGTCGGAACGGTTGGGCGTGGCCCAACTGCCCGGGGGCGCCTTGGAGGGGCTCGCCGGGGCGCGCGCTGCAGCGGACGCCGTGGACGCACTCGCAGCACTGCTGGCATTGCTCGCCGCCGCCGCCGCCGGTGATGGCGGTGCCGGGCGCGGGGCGGCGTTGGGCACCGCGCGCTCGCGCACGGCGACATCCGGCGTTCGACCGGACACAGCCACCTCGCGCGTGGGCAATGTGGGCACGCTCACCGCCGGCGCGCTCACCGGCCGGATCTCGCGTTCGCGCACCTGCACGTCACGTTGGGGCACGGTGGCCTCCACGCGCGGCCCGGGAATGGCCACGGTGGGTGTCGGCGCTTCGACCACGGTGACCTGCCGCTCCTGCACGCTCAGCTCGGGCGTGCGCACCTGCGGTTCGGCCGGGCGCGGCGCCGGTACGGTGGCACGCGGCGTCGGCGTCTCCACCGTGACCACGGTGCGCTCACGGACGGCAATGTCCTGCGGTTCGCGCGTCATCACACGTACTTCGGTGCGCGGGACGCTGGTCGGCGGCACCACGAAATCGGTGGTGGCCTCGGCCACCTCGGTCGCCTGGACGGGCTGCTCCACCGCGGGCGTCGCCGGCGCGGGTGGCGCCGGTTGCGGCTCGCTCGGTGGCGCCGGCGCTGCGGTCGGCTGTGGGGCCGATGCTGTCTGCGCATCGGCCTCGGCCTGCGCCATCGCCTGGGCATTGGCCATCGCCGCAGCGATCGCAGCTTCCGCCGTGGCCGGCTCGGCAGTGGCAGGTTGCGCGCCCTCTTCCTGCTGCGGCGTGCCGCGTCCAACGAACGACACCTGCACACGCCCGCTCTTACCGCCTTGTTCCGGTTCGCTGGGCGGCCGGATCAAGGCGACCCACAGCAGCGCCAAGGCGAACAACAGATGCAACAACGCGCTGATCACCGCCGAGGTCCAGCGCATCCAGCGCTGGTCGCGCGGGGCCGGTTCCCAGCCCTGCCAGAGCAGCCGGCGCATCGCCTGCACGAAACTCAGCGCCGGCAGCCGCCCGCCGTGCGGTACCGGCTCACGCTGGGCCAGCTCGGCCAGCACTTCGCTGGCCCGGAACGGACGCGGCAACGGCGACAACGCACGCAGCCACAGGCCCCACCCATAGGGGAGGCCGGTGGTTTTTTCAAGAAAGCGCGTGTCCGGCTGGCGAGCCAGCAGCCACTCGAGGATGTCGTCAGCCCGGCGCAGTGGCACGCAGCGGGATCAGGCTGCCGTGCCGCGGGGAATGTACGGCGCGTCGCCACTGTCGTGGTCGGTCGCATCGCGCACCGCGGTGATGCCGGGCACCCGCCCCATCAGGGTCTTTTCAATGCCCTGCTTGAGCGTGACGTCGGCCATGCCGCAGCCCTGGCAGCCACCGCCGAAGCGCAGCAGCACCACGCCATCGGCCGAGACTTCCTGCACCGCGACCTTGCCGCCGTGCGAGGCCAGCTGCGGATTGACTTCATTCTCCACCACCCAGCGCACGCGCTCGACCAGCGAGGAGCCTTCGGTCGGCGCCTCGCCCTTGATCTTGGGGGCCTTGATGGTCAGCTGCTGGCTGCCGGTGGCATTGGTGACGAAGTCGATCTCGGCGCCATCGACCCAGGCCACACTGGCGGCGGCCACGTAAAGGGTGAAGCCATCGCAGTCCACCGCCCACTCATCACCCAGCAGTTCACTGGGATCAGCGAACTCCAGGCGGGCATCGGCGCGCGGGGTACCCGCATCGACGGCGGTCAGGCGCACACCCATGCCGGGCACGGCCTCACGTTCGATCAGCTTGCGGAAATAGGATTGGGCAGTGTCGGATATCTGGATCATCGGGCTATTCTAGCCAATCCCTTGTTATGCGCTCATTCGGTTTATACACCGGACCGCGCATTGTTCAGTCATCCAGATGTGTGGAGGAACCCATGGCCGACCTGATTCCGCTGGCGCAAGCGCACTGCGTGCCGCGCAAAGGCAGCGACCACAAGCTCGGCACCGCCCGGGTCACCGAGCTGCTGGCGCAGATTCCCGGCTGGGAGCTGGCCGAGGCCGGCCAGGCGCTGACCCGCACCTTCCGCTTCGACAACTACCACGGCACCATGGCCTTCGTGAACGCCTTGGCCTGGGTGGCCCATCGCGAGGACCACCACCCGGACCTGGGCGTGCATTACGACCGCGCCGTGGTGCGCTTCTCCACCCACGATGTGGGCGGCCTGAGCGAGAACGACTTCATCTGCGCGGCGAAAGCCTCGGCCCTGACGGAGTAAGCCCATGAAATTGCAGTACATCATGCTGTCCAGCCTTGCCCTGGCCGCCCTGGCCGGGTGCAACAAGACGCCCGCCGAACCGGCCGCCCCGGTCGCTGCGCCCACCGAGGTCGCCGCGGTCAAGACGCCCCCGCCGGAGTACCCGATCGAACTGGCCTGCCAGGGGATCGGCGGCACCAGCACCTTCAAGGTGACCATCGCCGCCGATGGCCAGCCCAGCCAGGTCCAGCTCGCCAGCGGCAGCGGCAATGCCCAGCTCGACGAGCAGGCACAGAAGGCCGTACAGGCCTGGCAGTTCAAGGCGGCCACCCGCGCCGGGCAGGCGGTCTCGACCACGATCCAGGTGCCGGTCAGCTTCAACCCGCCGCAGCCCAAGCCCGACCAGTGCTTCGCGGTCGAAGAACGGCTGCGCCGCGGCGGCTGATCGTCGCGTTGTATTGAGGTCAGCCGCCGCAAACCTCGTGCTCCCTACTTCGCGCCCCGGTGTTGTTGCCCGGGGCGCGCTGCACTTCTACAAGGACGCGTTGGCGGATGCCTGATATTTCCAGTGAAAACGTATGGATCGCCCTGGCGGTCACCCTGGCCGCCGGCCTGGCCACCGCGCTGGGCAGCCTGATGGTGCTGTTCTCGCGCCGGCCCAACCCGCGCCTGCTGGCGTTCGGGCTGGCCTTTGCCGGTGGCGCGATGGTTTTCGTCTCGCTGACCGAGATCCTCAACAAGGCGATCGACTCGTTCACCCAGGCCTATGACGCCCGGCTGGGCTTCGCCTACGGCACCGCGGCCTTCCTGGTCGGCGTGCTGCTGATCGTGGTGATCGACCACCTGATCCCGAACCCGCACGAGAGTCTGGACAAGCAGGACCCGCTGTTCCGCGACAACAACAAGGCCTACATCAAGCGGGTCGGCCTGCTGACGGCGGTGGCGATCACCGCGCATAACTTCCCCGAGGGGCTGGCAACGTTCTTCGCCACGCTGGAAAGCCCGTCGGTGGGCATGCCGCTGGCCTTCGCCATCGCCATCCACAACATCCCCGAGGGCATCGCGATCGCGGTCCCGGTGTATTTCGCCACGCAGAACAAATTCTACGCGTTCGGCGCCAGCCTGCTGTCCGGGTTGGCGGAGCCGATCGGCGCGGCGATCGGGTATGTGGCCCTGTCAGGGGTCCTCAACCACGCCACCTTCGGCTGGGTGTTCGGCATCATTTCCGGGGTGATGGTGTTCCTGGCCCTGGATGAACTGCTGCCGGCGGCCAAGCGCTACGCCAAGGGCCACGAGACCGTGTACGGCCTGGTGGCCGGCATGGGCAGCCTGGCGATCAGCCTGGTGTTGTTCAAATGGTGACGGTGCAGAGCCGGCCAGCGGCCGGCACTACCCTCCGTTCGGCACGGCGTTATCTGCCGGCGCTCACTTCAACCGGTTCAACACCTCGACGAGCTCCTCGGCGAGCGGTGCATTGATCAGGTACGGCGTCTTGCCCGCGTCCAGGGCGAACTCCAGCGAGGCCGCGTGCAGGAACAGCCGTTTCAGGCCGATCTGCTCACGAAGCCGCTTGTTGACGTCCGGATCGCCATACTTGTCGTCACCGGCCACCGGATGACCCAGATGCTGGGCATGCACGCGGATCTGGTGGGTGCGGCCGGTTTCGATGCGGACCTCACAGTACGAATGCCCGCCCTTGCGCTCCAGCACCTTGAAGTGGCTGATCGACTCCTTGCCGATCGGATTGACCTGCACGTGCCGCTCGCCGCCCTGGCGCAGACCCACGTGCAACGGGGCATCCACGGTCATGGTGCCATCGGGCATGCGGCCGGCCAGCAGGGTCAGGTAGCGCTTGCGGATGCCGGCACCGTGGTCTTCGCGCAGCAGCGCCTGCAGCTCGCTCAGCGCCGAGCGCTTCTTGGCCACGATCAGCAGGCCCGAGGTATCCCGGTCCAGCCGATGCACCAGTTCCAGGGTCTTTCCCGGACGCAGGGCGCGCAGCGTCTCGATCGCGCCGAAGCTGATGCCACTGCCGCCGTGGCTGGCCACGCCCGACGGCTTGTTCAGGGCCAGCAGCCGATCGTCTTCGAACACGATGGCATCTTCCAGCCGTTTCATGAATGCCGCGGGCGGACCCGCTTTGTCGCCTTCCTCGTTGAGACGGACCGGCGGGACCCGGACTTCGTCGCCGCCCTCGAGCTTGCGCTCGGCCTTGGCGCGGCCACCATTGACGCGGACCTGGCCACTGCGGACGAGCTTGTAGATCAGGCTGCGCGGTGCACCCTTGAGCTGGCCGAGCAGGAAGTTGTCCAGGCGTTGCCCGGCGCGGTCGGCCGGGACAGTGATGATACGTACGCTGGTCATGGCTTCAGCGGCTTTGGGGGTGGGCTCGGTAACGGTCATTGGCCTTTTATTCTGTTACACTCGGCAGGCGAGATAAGGGATTGATTTCGTTGGAAGTTGCTCTGGGCCAGAAGCCCGACTTCCCGCGATTCCGGCACAGTGCGCAGCCACCGCCCCCGGGGCGGCCATGTTAGCGGCTCACCGGCGGTCCCGGCCATCGCCGGATGTCTGACACGCATTCGCGCTGAACATGTCCCTGTGGCGCTCCAGCCTGGCTGAAAGCTGCCTCCGGCCCCGTTACACCCAAACCAAAACAAATGAAGCGCTCCCGCGGCCTGCCGTGGTGTTGTAGCGCTGGAAACCCAAACCGCCCTCCCCGCGCATGCGCGATGGGCGGTGAAGCGTGACCAGAAGCGAAACCCCATGGCGTTCCGCGCGGTAGCAGCGCGCGAGGAACGCAAGAATGAAGCGAATGCTGATCAATGCCACGCAGGCTGAAGAGCTGCGGGTAGCCATCGTGGATGGCCAGACGCTGTACGACATCGACATCGAACAGCCGTCCAAGGAACAGAAAAAGTCGAACATCTACAAGGGTCGCATCACGCGCCTTGAGCCTTCACTGGAAGCGGCCTTCGTCGAATACGGCGGTGAGCGCCATGGCTTCCTGCCGCTGAAGGAAATCTCCCGCGATTACTTCCAGGCCGGCGTCGACCACAACAAGGCCGGCATCCGCGAGCTGCTGCGTGAGGGCCAGGAAGTCGTGGTCCAGGTGGACAAGGAAGAACGCGGCAACAAGGGCGCTGCCCTGACCACGTTCATCTCGCTGGCCGGCCGCTACATGGTGCTGATGCCGAACTCGCCGAGCGCCGGTGGCGTCTCGCGTCGCATCGAGGGCGAAGACCGCGCCGCGCTGAAGGAAGCGCTGGACAAGCTGAACATCCCCGACGACATGGGCGTGATCATCCGCACCGCCGGCGTCGGCCGCGATGCCGAAGAGCTGCAGTGGGATCTGGATTACCTGCTGCAGGTCTGGAAGTCGATCGCCGAAGCGGCACTGACCAAGCCGGCCTCGTTCCTGATCTACCAGGAATCGCGCCTGATCGTGCGCGCCCTGCGTGACTACCTGCGCGCCGATGTCGGCGAGATCCTGGTGGACACCGAAGAGCTGTACGAGACCGCCCAGGAGTTCATGCAGCAGGTGATGCCGCAGACCCTGCGCAAGCTCAAGCATTACAAGGACGACATCCCGCTGTTCAACCGCTTCCAGATCGAATCGCAGATCGAAGGCGCGTATGAACGCAACGTCCGCCTGCCGTCGGGCGGCTCGATCGTGGTCGACCAGACCGAAGCGCTGACCGCCATCGACGTCAACTCCTCGCGCGCCACCAAGGGCAGCGACATCGAGGACACCGCGTTCCAGACCAACCTGGAAGCGGCCGACGAAGTGGCCCGCCAGCTGCGCCTGCGCGATCTGGGCGGCCTGGTGGTCATCGACTTCATCGACATGGCCTCCAACAAGCACCAGCGCGAAGTCGAGAACCGCCTGCAGAACGCGCTCAAGTACGACCGTGCGCGCGTGCAGCTGGGCCGCATCTCGCGCTTCGGCCTGATGGAAATGAGCCGCCAGCGCCTGCGTCCGAGCCTGGGCGAATCCAGCCAGATCGTCTGCCCGCGTTGCGACGGCCATGGCCGCATGCGCAGCGTCGAGTCGCTGTCGCTCTCCATCATCCGCGTGGCTGAAGAGCATGCGATGAAGGAGAACACCGGGCAGGTGCTGGTCCAGGCCCCGGTCGAGATCGCCAACTACCTGCTCAACGAAAAGCGCAGCGCGCTGCGCGAGATCGAACAGCGCCATGACGCGCCGATCGTGATCGTCGCCGATGAGCAGCTGCACACCCCGCATTACGAAGTAACCCGCCTGCGTGAGAACGAGCTGGGCGAAGAAAGCGGCAAGCCGAGCTACCAGCGCGGTACCCCGCGCAAGCTGCCGGTGCACGCGCTGACCAAGGCCCAGCTGAACATCCCGGTCGCCCCGGTGGTGACCCAGGTCAAGCACAGCCAGCCGGCCCCGGTGCGTGACGCCCCGGAACCGGAAGCCGCACCGGCCCCGGTCGCGGCCCCCGTTGCCGCCCCGGCGGCAACCGGCGTGGTGGGTTGGCTAAAGCGCATCTTCGGTGGCGAACCGGCCCCGGCCGCCGCACCGCAGCCGAGCAACCGCTCGGGCCAGGACGGCAACCGCAACGGTCGCAACAAGGATCGCAACGGCAAAGACCGCAACGGCCGCCGCGATGAGCGTGGCGAACGTGGTGGCAACGGCAATGCGCAGGCGCAGGGCCGTGGCAAGGACCGTGGTGAGCGTGGCGAACGTGGCCCGAAGGGCGAGCGCCGTGAGGAGCGCCGCCAGGAAACCGCCGCACCGGCCAATGGCAATGCGGCACAGGTGCAGGCACCCGCGCAGGGCAAGCCGCGCAACGAGCAGCAGCCGGCCAAGCCGCGCAATGAACCGCGCAATGACCAGCAGCAGCCGAAGCTGAAGCAGAAGCAGGGCCAGAACGGCCAGGCCAAGCCGCAGCAGAACGACGGCGACAAGCCGGCCATGAGCGAGAAGCCCGCGCGTCAGCCGCAGGCCGATGCACCCAAGCCGACCACCGCCGCACCGGTCGCTGCCGACGCCGCCGTGATCGCTGCGGCTGCCGTGGTCGCCACCGATGGCGCCGCGCCGGCCGCCCACGTCCAGGAAACGGCCAAGGCCGCTCCGGCCGAGGATGCACAGCTGGGCGACACCGACGCCACCGAACAGGGTGACGCGCCGGCCAATGCCGAAGACGGTACCGGCGAAGGCGCTTCGCGTCGTCGTCGTGGCCGTCGCGGTGGCCGTCGTCGTCGTCGTGGCAACGGTGAGCAGGCTGCCGGCAGCGATGGCCTGAATGGTGACGACAACGGTCTGGATGACGAGGGCGACGACCAGGACGGCGATCAGGACGGCGATACCGCCGCCCCGGCCGAGCGCCAGGTCGCCAATAACGGTCAGCCGCAGCCGGAGTTCGAGTTCGACGACGAATCCGGCAACGCGCCGGCCGCTGCCCCCGCACCTGTCCAGGCCCCGCGCCCGGCCCCGGTGGCGGCAGTGGCTGCCGCCGCTCCGGTCGCCGTGGTCAGCAGCCCGGTCGTGACCGCTGGTCATGCCGAGCCGACCCCGGCCCCGGTGGCCGAGAAGGCACCAACCCCGGTCGTCGAGAAGGCCGCTGCGCCGGCCGTCGAGCCGGTCGCTGAGAAGGCCCCGGCCTCCTACAACGACCCGGTGCCGTTCGTGGAAAGCCCGAGGCCGGCTCCGGCGGCTCCGGTTGCTGCTCCGGTGGCTCCGGCTCCGGTCGCTGCTCCGGTGGCTCCGGCCCCGGTCGCTGCTCCGGCCGCCCCGGCTCCGGTTGCTGCTCCGGTTGCTGCTCCGGTTGCTGCTCCGGCAGCTGCTCCGGCAGCTGCTCCGGCAGCTGCTCCGGCAGCTCCGGCTCCGGTAGCTGCTCCGGCGGCGACCGCCCCGGCCCCGGTGGCTGCTCCGGCGGCTCCGGCTCCGGTTGCTGCTCCGGCGGCCCCGGTTGTTGAGGCCGCCCCGCAGGAAGTGAAGGAGCCGACCGTCGCACCGGTGCAGACCAGCATGCTGGATGCCGTCGATGCGACCCAGGCGCCGGCACAGCCGGCAGCCCCGCAGGCCCGCACCGAATCGGCCCCGGCCGGCCCGGTCGTGCACAACGGTCAGTTGTTCGGTTCGGCCGCCAGCGACACCCCGGCGGCGACCAACGCCGCCGAACAGGCCGCGCAGGCCGAAGCGCGCGAGGACATCCCCACCGATGCCCCGCAGGCCGAGGAAGGCGACAAGGCCGACCAGGAAAAGAAAGACACGCTCTGATCCTGAGTGAGTGACGCAACAAACAGACAGCGGCCTTCGGGCCGCTGTCTGCGTTTGGGGGGGGGATGGCGCATGCAGTGGCGTGCGTCAACCGGTCATGATGGCGGCGCTGAGCGCATCCACGCATGGCGTGGATCTACACGGGCCATCGGATGCATCAAGGGTAGACCCACGCCACGCGTGGATCCTGCACGGAATACGTCAAGGGCAGATCCACGCCATGCGTGGAGGCAGCCGGTCGCGCGCTACGCCATCACCGATGACGCGGCGCGCGCCTCAGGGCGTCGTCGCGCCGGCGTTTCCGGTGGCCGGCGCGAACTGCAGCCGGGTCCACACGCCGTAATGATCCGAGGCCCAGCGGCCATCGGCGTACGGCTGGTCGAACAGGATCTTCGCCTCACGGGCAAGCAGTCGATCCTGCTGGAAGAAAATATGGTCGATGCGCGAGGGCGCGTCGTAGTAGTGCCGGTTGAGCGTGCTGACCTGGGCCAGTTCGTTGTTGACGTGCACGCTGCCGTAGCTGTCGCCGTAGTGATTGCGCAGCTCGCTCAGGTCCCCGGCGTCCACCAGCGCGTTGAAGTCACCCGCCACGACCACCGGCGCGTCGCCTGCGCTCTGCGCGATGAAGGCCAGCAGATCCGCCACCTGTTCTCCACGGATGCGGCTGCCGACCTCGTCCGAACGCTCGTTCAAATGCGTGGCATAAACATTGACCGGGCGACCGTCCACATCGATGCGCAGATGCGCCACGGTCCGGTAGTCGCCCAGCGGCGCCAGCAGATGGTCGTTGCGCGACAGCACCGGCCGCCGGGTCAGCAGGGCATTGCCGTAGCGCTTGAAACGCCCCGGCGGATCGGTCGAGACGAACTGATACTCATAGCCCAGCTTGCGCGCCAACCATGCGGCCTGGTTGCGCACATGGGGCTTCTGGATCACTTCCTGCAGCGCGATCGCATCGGGCTGCAGTGCCTGCAGTTCACGCAGGATCACCTGGCGGCGGGCCGGCCAGTTCTCGCGGTCGTGGTGAAGATTGAAGGTGACCATGGTCATCTCCTGCGCGGGCGCCGCCACGGTGCCCTGCGCCAGTGCCACCAGCGGCGCGGACGCCAGCACGGCGGCCAGCAGGCCGCGCATCATCATCGTCATCTGCCGCATTACGGTGCCTTGCGTTCCGCCCGGCGTACCGACGCCGGAATCTCGATCTCGACCTTGGCCGGCACCTGCATCACACGCAGTTCGCCGCCCACCCATTCCGCCGGCTCACCATTGACGGTGGTGGCGCCAGGCTCGCCGCTGTACGGCCACGGCAGCACCACGCCACCGGCCGGCGGCACCAGGCCGGCCGACACGGTCAGGGTGAGCTGCTTGTCGTTGCGGATCAGCGCGTAGTTGAGCTGCCCGTTCGGTGTGCGCAGGCCCTGCACGCCCACGCCCTTGCCTTCCAGCCAGCGCGACGGCACGCCCGCGGCCAGCACCAGGCTGTCGTCGATGTCGCGGCTGTAGGCGAACATGTCCAATGCCGAACGCACGAAGTCCGAGGCCACCCACGCATGTGGCTGGTCACCCAGGAAGAACGGTTTGCGCGGCGTGCGCGAGACCACTTCGGCCCACTGGTTCCACGGCTGCGGTGCACGGTCCTTGAAGAAGAACTCGGTCGCCTGCCAGGCGCGGTCACGCCAGCCCAGGCGCACGAAGGCGGCCACGTTGCGCCACTCGTACGGGGTGTAGTCCTTCCACTCGCGCTTGCCATCGCGGCGCGCTTCGAACTCGCTCCAGTAGCGCTCGAAGGTGTTGTTCAAGTACGGCTGCGGCAGGCGCCCCTGCTCGCCGGCCGGCGCCAGTGCGATGGTGGTCGAGGTGGCATCGAAATCGCCCAGTTCGGCTGAACCGGGCAGATAGTCGATCTTGTGCTGCGCGGTCGCCGCCAGCAGCGAAGCCTGCAGGTCGTCACGGAACTGATCGCGCGATTCACTGATCTGCAGCGCTTCGGCCTTGCCCAGCGTGCTGGCGATGATCGCCGCGTCCTTGTAGCCACGCAGCGCCCAGAAGTTGTCCCAGTACGAATGCATCGGCTTGGCCGAATACCCTTCGTGACTGATCGAGACCGGCATCATCCCGTAGAAGGCGGGGTTGCGCGCGCGGTTGTCTTCGGTGCGCTCGCTCAGGCGCAGCTGCTCCATGTACTGGTAGGCGCCCTGCACATGCGGCCACATCAGCTCCAGGAAGGTGGAGTCGCCGGTGTAGCGCCAGTACTCGGCGATGTTGAAGATCAACTCGCCGTGGCTGTCGTTCTCCGGCACCGGGTCACTGCCGCGCGAGTCCACGCAGCACGGCACCTTGCCATTGTCGAACTGATAGGGCGCATACCAGTTCACGTACTGGCGCACCGCATCACTGCGGCCCATCCGCAGCAGGCCTTCGGAAATCATCGCGCCATCGCGGATCCAGCTGCGCGAATACGAACGCGTGCCCGGCTGCAGGCTGGGGCCGATGCGCGAAATCAGCATGTGCGCCAACGCGGTGCGCAGCGTATCGGCCAGCGGCTTGCCAGCCGCGGGGACCTGCAGCGTCACCTGGTCCAGTTTGGTCCGCCACATCGAAGCGACCTGCTGCTGCGCCTTGGCCGCATCGAAGGCCTTGGGCATCGCCCAGTTGCCGGTCTGCGGCAGCACGATGGCGACCTCGCGGCTCTGGCCAGGCTCCAGCTTCCAGCGGTACAGCAGCGCACCCGAGGCCAGGCCGGTGCTGTCCTTCACTTCGGTGGTGCCTGGCAGCTTGCCGCTGGCCAGGTGGACCACGTCGAACTTGCTGTCGAACGCGGTGGCGAAGGCCGCGTCCGGTGCCTGTGCCGGGTACAGGCGCGGCGTGCCGTTGACGTCGACATGGGTCGGGTCGAAGGACAGGTTGTCGATCCGGCTGACGCCGCCGACGGTATTGAGGAACTGGGTCGGCGGGTTCACCTGCCATGGGCGCACGGCCAGGGCCAGGGTGTACTCGTGGGCCACCTTGTCCGGGTTGCGCAGGGTGTAACGACCGACCAGCTGCGCGTTGTCCGGCGTGCCCTGCACGAAGCCGGTCACCTGCAGGCCAGCCTTGTCGTGGGTCCAGCCGACGTTGGCGATAGGCAGGTAATCGTCCTGCAGCGCTTGGCTGGTTTTTACGTCGGCCCAGCTCAGCAGTTTGTTGTCGACCAGCACGAACGGTTCGACGCTGAAGCTGGACTTGGCCACTTCCAGCGCACCGTCTTCGCCGATCAAGGCCTGCTCGCGACCGCCATCCAACCCGAGCAGCGTCCAGTACGGCTGCTCGCCGGTGAAGCCACGTGGCACCGAACCGCGTGGCAGGTCGGCACCGACCGAGCGGACGAAATCATTCGGGGTATCGGCGAACTCGAGCGGCTTGAGCGTGATATCGCGGATACCGTAGCGCCAGCTCGGGCCGCCCTTGAGGTCGAAGCGCAGGTACCGCGCTTCCGTATCCGGCAGCGCCAGCCAGTCGCGGCCACCGCCGCCGGCGGTCACCTCGCGCAGCGTGTTCCAGTTGCGCCCATCGGCCGAGGAACGCACCACGTAGCGTGTGGCCTCCAGCCCGGGCAGCCATTCGATCACCGCCCCGCCAAACTCGCGCACCTTGTGCAGGTCCAGGCTGATGGTCTGTTCGGCCACACCGCCGCTGATCCAGACCGTGTCCGGCTTGCCATCGACGATGCGGTTCTGCAGCGCGGTGGCGGTATCGGCGATCACCGAGGGGCTCAGCGAAGATGTATCGGCCGGCGGCAGGCCCTGCAGCGTGAGCCGGTCGAAACAGACCGTGCCCTTGCCACCGACCTTGCTGTAGATCGTGAACTCCATCGCAGCGCTGCGCTTGAGCGTCTTGTCCGTCTCCGGGCCCCAGGCCTTGTCGATCTGGCGCTTGCGGTACTGCACCGGCGTCCACGCCTTGGGGAACGCATAGCCGGGGCGATTGACCCACCACACGTTGTCGCCACTGGCATCGATCAGCTTGAACTGCAGATCGTTGGCGGGGGAATCGCCACGCAGCTGGAAGCCGAACTGGTAATTCTCCGGGTACTGGATGCCCAGCTCGCGGCGTATGCCGACATAGCCGGACACGTTGTGGAAGTCGTAATCCACACACAGCGCGCGGCCACCGCCACTGCCGGCCACGCTGCGCAGCGAGCCGCTGACCTGATCGGAGACGACCAGCTTCCACGGGGTCATGTCATCGAAGCTGTCCAGCACCTTGGGTGCGGGCAACACCGGCGTCGCCGGCGGTGCGGCCGAGGCCGCCAGTGACCAGACCAGACCCAGACCCACCGCGACGACGGCATGCTTCACCCTTTGACACTCCCCAGCAACAGACCTTGGATGTAATAACGCTGCAATGCCAGGAACAGCAGCAGCACCGGAACCACCGTGACCACCGCGCCGGCCATCATCATTTCAACGTCCATGATGTGCTCGCGCGAGAGCGTGGCCAGGGCCACCGGGAGAGTGTAGTGCTCCTGGTCGGTCAACACGATCAAGGGCCACATGAAATCGTTCCAGGCCGCCATGAAGGTGAAGATCGACAGGGTCACCAGCACCGGCTTGAGCATCGGCAGCACGATCTGGAAGAAGATCCGCAGCTCCCCTGCCCCGTCGATGCGGGCCGCTTCGAGCAGCTCATCCGGGATCGAACGGGCGTACTGGCGCACCAGGAAGATGCCGAACACGGTGGCCAGCGCCGGCACGATCACGCCACCGAAGTTGTTGACCAGGCCCAGCTGCTTCATCAGCAGGAACAGCGGCAGCATCGCCACCTGCGCGGGGATCACCAGTGCGGCCAGCAGCAGCTGGAAGATGCGCTCGCGGCCGGCGAAGCGCAACTTGGCGAAGGCGTAGCCGGCCATGGTGTTGAGCAGCAGCGAGCCGAAGGTGATGGCCAGCGACACCATCAGGCTGTTGACGAAGTTGTTGGCCATCCCGGTGCGCGCGAACAACTCGTGGTAGTTCGCGGTGGTCAGCGAGGACGGCAGCAGCGGCGGCGGGAAATGCGCCGCCTCGCCGGTCGGCATGAACGACACCGACAGCATCCACAACAGCGGCGCCAGGCTCAGCGCGGCAAGCACCAGCAGGCCACCATTGACCCACCAGGCATGCCAGCGCGATTGACCGATTTCACGACTCATACCAACTGCCTCTTGCGGCCGAAACGCAGCATGATGCTGGTCACGCCCAGGATGATCAGGAACAGCAGGAACGCCACCGCGGAGGCGCGGCCCAGGTTCCACCACTTGAAGCCTTCTTCGAACATGAAATACAGCACGCTGACCGTGCTCTGCAGTGGGTCGCCACGCGTCATCACGTAGGGCTCGGCGAACAGCTGGAAATAACCGGACACGGTGATCACACCGACCACCAGCAGTACCGGGCCCAGCATCGGCAGGGTGATGTGCAGGAACTGCTTCCAGCGCGAGGCACCGTCGATGCGCGCGGCCTCGTACAGGTCATGCGGGATCGCCTGCAGGCCGGCCAGGAAGATCACCATGTTGTAGCCGAAGTTCTTCCACACCGCGAACAGCATGATGGTCGGCATCGCCCAGTTCGGGTCGCCCAGCCAGTCAATCGGGCTGATGCCCAGATGGCCCAGGCCGTAGTTCACCAGGCCGTAGCTGGTATGGAACAGGTAACGCCAGATCACCGCCACCGCCACCAGGGTGGTCACCACCGGGGCGAACAGCGCGGTACGGAACAACGCCTTGAAGCGGGCGGCCGGCGCGTTGAGCAGGATCGCCGCGCCCAGCGATACCGCGATCGACATCGGCACGCCGACGATCACGAAGTAGGTGGTATTCCACAGCGACTTCCAGAACATCGGGGTCTGCAGCAGATCGATGTAGTTGCCCAGGCCGACGAAACGCAGGTTTTCGCCATCGGCCAGTGCGTACAGATCGAAATCGGTGATGCTCAGCGCCAGCGCCGAGAACACCGGCAGGCCGAAGAACACCGCGATGACCAGGATGGCCGGGCCGGCAAACATCCAACCGGCAAGCGAACGCTGCTTCATGGTGCCGCCTCCGTTGCGACCGCACTGGAGTGCTGCTTGTCGCTTACGCCAGACGAGTCCTGGCGGTGCTGCTCATGCATCCAACGGCGTTTGGCGAGGACCTTGTCCACGCGCTTGTCCAGTTCTTTCACTGCTACGTCCTGATCCATGCCACCACGCACCACCTGTTCGGTGATGATCCGCATTTCCTGCACGATGCGCTCCCACTCCAGCACTTTCGGCGTGGGCTTGACCCGCTCGAGCTGATCGCGGAACGGCTGCGCCAACGGGTCGTTGGCCAGCGAGGGGTATTCCCAGGTGCTGCGCCGTGGCGGCAGGTCACCGATGATCGAATGGAAGCGCTCCTGGATCGCCGGGCGCGACAGGAACTCGATCAGCTTCCACGAGGCTTCCTTCTGCTGCGAAGAACGGAAGATCACCAGGCTGGTACCCCCGGCGATGCCGGCGCCGGGGCCGTCCGGACCCGGCAGCGCAGCGGTGCCCCACTGCCCCTCCAGCGCCTTGGGCTGCAGCTTCTTGAACTCGCGGATGTTCCAGGGGCCGGACACGTAGAACACGTTGAAGCCGCGGAAGAACTCATCCCAGACGTTGGAGATCTGCGTCTCGGACATGCGCGGGGCCCAGCCCTGCGCGAACATGTTTTCGTAGAAGCCCAGCGTCCTGCGGAAGCCGGGGCTGCTGAAGTTGCCACGGGTGTCATCGTCACGCAGCAGCGGATCGGGCTGCTGCAGGGCGAAGGACAGCTGCTGCTCGAACTCGTTGATCGGCATCAGCACCGCATAGCGGTTCGCGCCCTGCATCTTCTTGATCGCCGCCATCATCTCGTTCCACTCGCCCCAGGTACGCGGCGGGTGGTCATAGCCGGCCTTGGCCAGCATGTCCTTGCGGTAATACAGCAGGCGCGTATCGACGTACCACGGCACGCCGACCAGTTCGTCATGGATGACGTTGGTGTCCCAGATGCCCTGGAAGTAATCGGCCGGGTCCACCACCTTGGACTGCGCCACATAGGGCTGCAGCGGGGTCAGGGTGTTGAGCTCGGCGAACTCGGGAATCCAGGTGTTGCCCAGCTGGCACACATCCGGCAGCCCGTCGGCCGCGAATGCGGTCAACAGTTTTTCATGCGCGGCCGTCCACGGGATGTTCTGGACATCCACATGAATGCCCGGGTTTTCCGCTTCAAACTCGCGGATCAGGCCGGTGACCACTTCGGCCTCGCGGCCCATCGCCCAGAAACGCACGGTGACCCCTTCCGGTTCTTTCCGGCAGGCACTCAACAACAGGCTGCCGACCAGCAGCAGCAACAGACTCAACCCCAGCTTCGGGCGCGACGACGATGGCACTGCTTACTTCCCCTGCTGCTGGTTGCGGTTCGAATTGGAATTGTTCTTCTGTTCCTGGGCGGCCGCCGCGCGCGATTCGGCGATGCCGACCGAGCGGGCCGAGGCCGCCTTTTCATCTTTCTGCAGTTCCATCGGCTGATCCTCGCCTTCCGGAGTCAACCAGCCACCACTGAAGCCGGCACGCTCCAGACCCTTGCGGATATGGGCGTTCTTCTTCATCACATCCCAGACGAAATCGTTCCGGTAGTTGGCGATCATGGTCAGGATCGGGCCTTGGTCGATACCGATGTAATCGCTGGCCACCCAGCCGCGATCCGGCACCAGGCGACCGGTCTTGATCGGGATGTCGTAGTTGAAACTCGGGTTGAACGAATCCAGGAAGCCGTAGCTGGAATAGATGTAATCGCCATAGCGCTTGTGCATCTCCACCGCGGCCGGGATGACTTCTTCCGGCGCGAACACGATCGAGGCGATCGCCGCGGTCGGCGCGATGGTGCCGTCATCGAAGTTCTCGCGCAGGCCGGCGCCGCGCGAAGAGTAATGGCGGAACTGGCGCTGCTCGCCCCGGTATTCCTGGGTGGTGTTCTGCGGACCGTCGCTGGCGGTCAGGCCCCATACGTTCTGGCCGTAATCCTTCCAGTTCATCGGGTTGGCGATCGCGTACTCGCGCTGCGCCAGGGCGGCCGAACGGCTGTTGAGGAAGTAGGTACTGCCCCGCTCGCGCATGTAGGCATCCTGGATGTCGCGGAAGTCCACCCACACATGCGTGTACTGGTGGCCGAACAGCGGGCCGAAGGACAGGTATTCCTGGCCCTGGTAGACGCCCCAGTCGTTGTCGTAGGTACGCGTCCAGACCGTCCAGGCGTCCGGGCTGACCGGGTGGGTGGGCGAGCCGAGCGCGAGGATGTAGACCATCATCGCCTCGTTGTAGCCCATCCAGTCGTGGTCGATGAAGCCGCTTTCCGGGAACCAGCCCATCGAGATCAGCGGCGCGCGCTGCTGCAGCCACGGCCAGTCCACGCGCTTGTACAGCGTATCGGCGATCTCGCGGATCTCTTTTTCGCGCGCGTCGTCACCGTCGTAATAGGACTGCGCGAACAGCACGCCCATCATCAGCAGCGCGGTATCCACGCTGGACAGTTCCACCCAGCTGTCATAGCGGCGGCCTTCCTGCATGTCCAGGAAGTGGTAGTAGAAGCCTTTGTAACCGCCCTTGCCGGTGCGCTGCGGGCCCATCGGCAGGTCGCGGAAGAACTTCAGCGTCAGCAGGGTGCGGTCGATCGCCTGGTTGCGGCTGACCCAGCCGTTCTCGATGCCGATCGGATAGGCGGTCAGCGCATAGCCCACCGAGGCGATGCTGGCGAACGGGCGCGACGGATAACGGTCCGGGCTGAGCCCGTTGACCTCGTTGGTGGTATCCCAGAAGAACTGGAAGGTGCGGCGCTCGATATCGTCGAACAGCGGCGGCAGCTCCGGCTTCATCGGCCGCGGCGGCACGTCCGCCTCGACCAGGATCACGGGCGGCTTGGGCTTGGCCGGCTCCTGCTGGGCCTGCGGCTGGCAGGCAGCGACGGCGAGACTGATCGTCGCGGCGGTCAACAGGTGGCGTGCCTGCATGGGCCAACTCCTTCTACAGTGTTCGTGACTGGGAAGCATAACGTCCAATGACCTGAAATCGTTTACAGAACGCGGCCTAAAAAAACCACGCAGGCGTGGTCCAAAGCCGCGGTCATTGCCCAGGCCGCTGCCACCCTCCGTGGCACCGGCCTGGACAATGGACTGGCCCGAGGGCCAGCCATTGCCATGAAACCGGCCCCGTCCGAAGACGGGGCCGTTGTTGCATCAGAAGCGGAAGCCAACTTCTGCCTTGACCTGACGCGGCGTACCGATGATGTCGCCGGTCTCGTTGTAGCTGGCCTGCAGCTTGCCGTTGGTCTTGACGTAGTTGTAGGTGGAGAAGTTGTCGAAGTTGAACACGTTGATGATGTCGATACGCGCGTACAGCTCGGTATCGCCCGCCATCTTGAACGTCTTCGTCGCCTGCAGATCGACCGAACGGTAGCCGAAGATCTTGCCACCCAGCAGGAACTTGCCATTGGCGTTGGGCACCGCGGCCTGCGGCGTCGGCAGGTCGTAGCCGCTGGCCTGCGGCACGCCGTACCAGTCGTTGACGGCCGTCGGGGTGGCCAGGGTGACCTTGCCGCCGAAGGTGATGCCCCAGAAGCCCGCGTACGAACCGGTGACCACCAGGCGGTGGCGCGGCGCGCCGTTGGAACGGATGGTCGGGTAGTCCTCGATCAGGCCGCGGTCGAACGCGTACTTCTCGTTGATGTCGCGGTTGTGGCGCGCGGTGGTCCAGGTGTAGGCCACCGAGGTGCCCCAGCCGCTTTCCTGGGTGAACGGCTTCTGCGCCGACAGCAGGACCTGGGTCGCACGGGTCTTGATGCCCTGCTGGCCGATGATCAGGCTGCCGAAGCCCGGCACGTTGCAGCTCCAGGCCTGGCTCAGGCCCGGGTCGGTGCCGCCGCACAGGCGCGGGTCATCGAAGAACTGGCCGGTCGGGTAACGGTTGCCCAGGGTGAAGGCGAACCCGTCGTAGCTCAGGGTGCGGGAGATGGTGGCATCGGTCAGCCACTCACCCACCTGGTTGCTCATGCCGAAGCTGAACTGATCCGAGTACGGCACCTTGAGGTTGTTGTTCAGCAGATCGACTTCCAGACCGGCATTGCTGGTCGAGCCGACCAGGGTCTGCAGGTTGCCGATCCCGTTGAGCAGGTTCGGGTTCCAGTCGTAGCAGGCGGCCTGGCCGTTGATGCAGGTGCCGGTCGACGGGTTGCGGAAGTAGATGGTCGGCTGCGGCAGGGCCAGCTTGGTGGTTTCCAGCTGCAGGTTGTCGAACAGGTCGCGATCGTACGAACGACCGGCACCACCGTGGAACACGTGCTGCTCGTCGGCGTTGAGGTCATACGAGAAGCCCAGGCGCGGCTGCCAGGCATCCTTGAACGCCTTGCGGTTTTTGCCGGTGCTGATGTAATCGCCGATGTTCAGGCCACCCAGCGCCAGCGAATCGGCGTAGGTCTGGCCAGCGGCCGCGCGCGGATCCTGCGAGTAGATCGCGTCGACCACCTGCTGCGGGGTCACGAAGTCCAGGTAGGACGGCGTCTTCTCGTAGTCCCAACGCAGGCCGAGGTTGAGCTGCAGGTGGTCGTTGACCTGCCAGTCGTCCTGGATGAACAGGCCGATCTGCTTGGACTTCGAACGCACTTCGCCCGACACGCCCGACACGCCGGTCACCGGCTTGACGAACTGCGCCTTGTACGGGATGGAATCCGGGAAGTCCGGATCGCCCAGGGTGTAGGTGAAGGTCGGGTTGATCTGCGCAGCATCGGATGCGTACAGGTCGATCTGCTTGTACTTGGCGCCCATCTTGATGGTGTGGTCGCCCGCCCACTGGATGCCATCCAGGGTCAGGTTGTCTTCGATCGACCAGCCCTTCTGGCCCTTCACCTGCGAATCCAGCGCCGATGCGCCACCGATCTTCACCACGGTGCGGTCTTCGGTGCCGTCCGGTGCGGTGTAGGTGATGCCGTTGGCCAGGGTCAGCGGGGTCGGGTTGTTGAACGAATCTTCGTGGGTGACCATCAGTTCGTTGTAGTAACGCTCGCCGCTGTGGTTCCAGCGCAGGGCGTAACGACGGTCGGTGTTGACCACTTCACGGCCGGCTTCCGGCGCGGTCTGGCCGCTGAACTGCGACTGGGTTTCATCGCGGTCCTGGAAGGTCAGCTCGATGCGATCGTTGTCGGTCGGCTCGAAGTCGACCTTGGCGAAGATCAGATCCTGCTGGAACGGCTGGCTGGCCGGGCCGAGGCCGGCGGCGCCTTCCGGCGGCAGCAGGGCGGCAGCTCGGCCGACCGCGCCGTCAGGCGCGATGGTGACCGGCAGGTCGAAGCGCTTGGCTTCATAGGTCACGAAGAAGTGGGCCTTGTCCTGGATGATCGGACCACCCAATGCAAAACCGTATTCCTTCTCGGCCGATGCCTCTTTCGTCTGGCCAGCCTGACGCTCGGCCGGGGTCTTGGCGCGCATGTCTTCGTTGGTGTAACGGTAGAAGGTTTCACCCTTGAACTCGTTGGTGCCGGACTTGGTGGCCGCGGTCACGGCCGCGCTCGACACCTGGCCGTACTCGGCCTTGTAGTTGCCGCTGATGACCTTGTATTCGCCGATCGCCAGCTGCGGGAACGGGTTGCCGGCGCTGCCGGACTGGCCGGCCACGCCGCCGCCCTTGACGTAGCTCTTCTGGCCCACGCCGTCGATATAGACGTTGGTGCCGTCGGAGTTGGTGGCACCGCCGCGCAGGGAGGTGTTGCCCTTGGCATCACGGGTGAAGATCAGGCCCGGCACCGCGTCGGCGAATTCCAGGAAGTTGCGCGACACCTGCGGGGTGGTCTGGATCTGCTGCAGGCTGACGGTCTTGCCCACTTCGGAGGTACGCACTTCCTGCAGCAGGGTCGGCGCAATGACGTTGACCGTGTCCAGGTTGGTGGCGTTGGCGGTGCTGCCGTTGGCCGGCGCGCCGCTGAAGTTCAGGGTCGCGGTGGAGGCCACAGTGACCGTCACCTTCTGCGTCTGGCCATTGGCCACGACGTTGTAGGTGCCCGGGTCCAGGCCCATCAGCGAGTAGCTGCCATCGGCACGGGTGGTGGCGCGGCGCATGGTGCCGCTGGCCACGTTGGTGGCGGTGACTTCGGTGCCGGCGGCAGCCTCGGCGACCTGGCCGCGCAGCGACGAGGTGGCCGACTGCGCCATCACGCTCGGGGCGGCGCCCAGCATCAGGCAGGTGACCAGCGCGCTGGACAACAGACTGCGTGCGGGCGCGCGGTTGCGGTGATTGGAATACGTCATGTAACTCTCCGGGTGGTGGTGGCCGTCTTTGCGGCCCCTGTCGTTTTATGTGGTGCGTTTTTTAGGGCGTCACGACCAACGGTCGTGACCTACTGCTGGGTTCTGGCTTTGCTCGAATCACGCACGATCAGGGTCGGCACGAGCGTCTGCTTGTCGCCGGCCCCTTCTGTGTTGTTGCCATCCATCAACTGCAACAGGCGCGTCGCGGCCTTATCGCCGAGGTCGGCGATACTCACCTGCATCGTTGTCAACGATGGGTGAACGAAACGTGCCAGCGGAATGTCATCGAAACCCGCCAAGGCGACATCGGCCGGCACCCGGACACCTGCCTGCGCGAACGCATACAGACACCCCAGCGCCATCATGTCGTTGGCGGCGAACACCGCATCGGGCAGCGTGCCGGCTGCCAGCAACTCCTGTCCGGCGCGATGGCCGGAAGCTTCGTCAAAGTCACCGGGCAACTCGATCCCTTCGGCAGCATCGCCGAAAGCCGCCAGCGCATCGCGGAAACCGCGCAGGCGCTCACGGGCGTCGTAGTTGAGGTCCGGACCGGAAATGAAGGCGATGCGCCGATGCCCGACGTCCAGCAGGTGACGGGTCATGGCCATCGCGCCGGCATGGTCATCGATGCTCAGCACCGGATGATCCTGCTCGGGCAGATACGTGTTGATCAGCACCGTGGGCAACGACTGCGGCAGGTTGTCGGTCAGGAAGCCGGGGCTCTCGGCATACGGCGAAAGCACCAGCAACCCATCGACACGACCGCGCATGGCCCGCAGGGCCGCGCCCTGCTGCTCCTGGTCACCGTGGTAACTGGACACGAGCAGATGCTGGCGACGCTCGCGGGCCACCCCATCGATGCCACGCATCAGTTCGGAGAAGAATTCGCCATAGAGATCGGGCAACACCACGCCAATGGTGTTGGTCCGTCGGCTGCTCAGGCTCCGGGCCGCTGCATGCGGGGTATAGCGCAGTCGCGCTGCCACCTCCAGCACCAGCTTGCGCACGGGCTCGGCAACATTTTCATGGCCATTGAGTGCGCGCGAGACCGTGGCAACAGAGACACGGGCTTCACGGGCGACATCTTTGATAGTGATCGCTGCCTTGTTCACTTCGCCGCCCTCCACGGCTTAGAGATCTGGGCTTGGCGCGGAATGTAAGCGTTTTCAAACCCGAATGTAAACACTACGTTAGCCTCATGTCGTACGGCGGTAACCAAAAGCTGTCCATGTCGGCCCCTTTCGGGACTGACCAGGACAAGGCGGGACAAGGGTTTCAGCGGTTTTTGACCGGTGTCTCGGCACGGATGGACAACGCGTGGATATCGGTCTCCATCATCGTTCCCAGGGCCGCATAGACGGCCCGATGGCGCGCCAGCGGGAGCTTTCCTTCGAAGGCTGCGCTGACCACGTGCACCTTGAAGTGCCCCCGGCCGTCACGCGCGCCCTCATGGCCGGCGTGGCGGTGGCTGTCATCCTTGACCTCCAGCAGTTCCGGATCCAGTGCCTGCTGCAGCGCCTGCCGGATGCGCTCGACCCGGTTCATGGCAGGACCTTGCGGAACGGACGCACCTGGACGCGCACGTAGACGCCCGCCTCTACAT
This sequence comes from Stenotrophomonas sp. IS26, assembly GCF_054188265.1. Classification (NCBI taxonomy): domain Bacteria; kingdom Pseudomonadati; phylum Pseudomonadota; class Gammaproteobacteria; order Lysobacterales; family Lysobacteraceae; genus Stenotrophomonas; species Stenotrophomonas sp. IS26. The sequence goes on along the minus strand of NZ_JBSZJV010000004.1, from coordinate 155,406 downwards.
ACGGATCGGCGGCGGCCCAGTCCTGGGCGTGGGTCAGCGAATCGAACGCGGCGATCACCACGCTGCCACTGAAGCCGGCCGGGCCGGGATCTTCGCTGTCGATGGCCGGGCACGGGCCGGCCAGCAGCAGCCGTCCTTCGTCCTGCAGGGCCTGCAGCCGGGCCAGATGGGCCGGGCGCGACGCCAGACGGGCGGCCAGCACATCGGTGCCGTCATAGCCTTCAATCACATACCACACGGGCAACTCCGAGGTCTTGTTGAATCAATCCCGGGCATTCTAGCGGGGCTGGCTGGACACTGGCGCGGCAACCCCGTAGTCTTATGTCCATTGCACGTGGCTGGATGCAGCGCCCCGTCGGCAACCGGCTCCACCGCCAGCCGACGACCGATCCACTGCCCCACACCAGCACACGTAGACGACCTCCCCGTAGTTCTGTCGCTGCCCATCGCGGCGCGCCTTGCTGTTTGAAGTGTGGAATCGCGCCGACCCAGGCGTGTCATGGCTTGCCATCCTGCCGCCCGGGACCGTTCCGGACGCTGGCATGGTGCGGCGACCGGTCCGTTGCAATACTGACGTCTATTTGATGACTGCCGAACTCGCGCCCGACGCGAACCCGCCAATCCGAGTGCCCGCCCCACAGCAGCAGGAAATGCCGCTGGCCGTGGTGCATGGACAGCCGGTCCTGCAGATTCCGCAGGACCTGTACATCCCGCCGGACGCGCTGGAAGTCATCCTGGATGCGTTCGAGGGTCCGCTGGACCTGCTGCTGTACCTGATCCGCCGGCAGAACCTGGACATCCTGGATATCCCGGTCGCCGAGATCACCCGCCAGTACGTCGAGTACATCAACGTCATGCAGGAGCTGCGCTTCGAACTGGCGGCCGAGTACCTGGTGATGGCGGCGATCCTGGCCGAAGTGAAGTCGCGGATGCTGTTGCCGCGGCCGCCCAGCATCGAGGGCGAGGAAGCCGATCCGCGCGCCGAGCTGGTGCGCCGGCTGCAGGAGTACGAACGTTTCAAGCAGGCCGCCGAGGACATCGACAGCCTGCCCCGCCAGGACCGCGACACCACCGTGGTCCACGCCTTCGTCCCTGACCGCGCGGCCGTCAAGCTGCCGCCGCCGGTGGATCTGAAGGAAATGCTGATGGCGCTGCACGACGTGCTCAAGCGCGCCGAGCTGTTCACCGGCCACGCGATCAAACGCGAGGCACTGAGCGTGCGCCAGCGGATGGGCGACGTGCTGGGTCGTCTGGAAGACGGCAGGTTCTACCGGTTTGAAACGCTGTTCACCGCCGAAGAAGGCAAGCTGGGGGTGCTGGTCACCTTCCTGGCCCTGCTGGAACTGGCCAAGGAACAGCTGCTGGACATCGTCCAGGAAGCTCCGCTGGCGCCGATCTACGTCAAGTCCCTGGCCGCCGGCAACACCAACGAACCGCTGCAGTTCAACAGCGAGTTCGACGACAACGACGCCGCCGCCAACGAATCCGACTGAGCACCCGACCCACGCATGGATCAACCGCTGATCAACCGTATTGTCGAAGGCGCCCTGCTGGCGGCCAGTGAGCCGTTGACGCTGGCGCAGCTGCAGGGCCTGTTCCCGGAAGAGGAACCGGCACCGCCGGGCAGCATCGAACGCGCGCTGGAACTGCTGCGCGAAGGCTGCCAGGACCGCGGCGTGGAGCTGGTCGAGGTGGCCTCCGGCTTCCGCTTCCAGGTCACCAGCGAAGTGCATGGCTACATCACCCGGCTGTGGACGGAGCGCAAGACCCGCTACACCCGTGCCACGCTGGAAACGCTGGCATTGATCGCCTACCGCCAGCCGATCACCCGCGGCGAGATCGAACAGGTCCGCGGTGTGGCGGTCAGCAGCAACATCATCCAGGCCCTGGAAGAGCGCGAATGGATCCGCGTGATCGGCCACCGCGACGTGCCCGGCAAACCGGCGCTGTTCGGGACCACCAAGGGCTTCCTGGATTATTTCGGGCTCAAGCGCCTGGACGAACTGCCGCCGCTGTCCGAGTTGCGCGACCTGGGCGAGCTGGAACCGCAGCTGCCGCTGGACAGCGAAGGCCAGCCGGCCGGTCGCCTGCCCGCCGGCGCGGCGACCCCGGAGGCCGAGCTGGAGACGGACGCGGCCAATGATGACGCCACTCCGGCACCGGCGGACCCAGTGGACCCTGCAGCGGCCCGATTGGCAGCCCGCGTGGCGCTGGCCTCGGCGCGGCTGGCAGAGCAACCGGCAGAACCGGACAATAGCGAGGCGCCCGATGCTGCAGACGCCACCGACACCCCATCCCATGCGCCGTTGTCGCTTGCCGACGACGACGCGGATACGACCGCCAGCGATGGCGAACCCGATACCGCGCCGGGAGAGCGCGCGGCGCCCCAGAACGAAACCGGAAACAACGCCGTCGCGAAGACGACCGTGGCTGTTGACGAAGCCGATCCCGAACCAGAGGCCGACGCATCCGTTGCCGGCCGGAGCCAAGTAAATGAGTGACACCCCCCGCAAGCCATCGTTGAACAAGCTTTCGCTCAAGCGCGAATCCGCCTCCGAACAGCCCAAGCTCGAAGAGCGCCTGCACAAAGTGCTGGCGCAGGCCGGCCTGGGTTCGCGCCGCGCGCTGGAACAGCGCATCGCCGATGGCCTGGTCAAGGTCAATGGCGAGGTCGCGCAGACCGGCCAGTCGATCAAGAGCGGCGACAAGGTCGAGCTGGACGGCCGTGGCTTCGTCGCCACCGCGCTGACCGAAACCTCCCGCGTGCTGGCCTACAACAAGCCGGAAGGCGAAGTGACCACGCGCGAAGACCCCGAAGGTCGCCCGACCGTGTTCGAAGCGCTGCCTGCCCTCAAGGGCGCGCGCTGGATTGCGATCGGCCGCCTGGACATCAACACCACCGGCCTGCTGCTGGCGACCACCGACGGTGAGCTGGCCAACGCGATGATGCACCCCTCCTACGAGGTCGAGCGCGAGTACGTGGTGCGCGTGCGCGCCCCGGAAGGCGAAGAGAAGGTGCCCGACAGCATCGTTGACCGCCTCGCCCGTGGCGTCGCGCTGGAAGACGGCCCGGCCAAGTTCGACGAGATCGAACGCATCGGCGGCACCGATTCGCACGACTGGTTCCGCGTGGTGGTCAAGGAAGGCCGCAACCGCGAGGTGCGCCGCCTGTGGGAATCCCAGGGCTGCCAGGTCAGCCGCCTCAAGCGCACCCGCTACGGCAAGGTCAGCCTGCCGCGCGAACTGCTGCGTGGCCAGTCGGTCGAACTGCCGGCCAAGCAGGTTGAAGCGCTGCGCGCCGAACTGAAGCTGGAAGAAGGTGCCCCGTCGGCACTGACCCTGCAGCCGGTGATCGGCCAGCGTCGTGCCGCCAAGACCACCGTGCGCGTTTCGCGCGACGGCGGCCGTGGCAACGCCTACGTCAACGGCCACAACTCGGCCGATGAAGGCCGCGAACTGCGTCGTTTCGACAACGTGCGCGAAGAGCGCGGCCGTGGCCGCGGTGGCAAGGGCGGCGGCTTCAAGGGTGGCCTGACGGTCAGCGGCGAAGCAGCGGCCAAGCAGTCGCAGCGCCCGTTCAAGGCTCGCCCGGACAAGGGCAACCGGGCACTTCCGGAAGGCAACCCGGCGGCGTTCCGCAGCTGGTACGTGCCGGACGGTGTCAGCACCGGGCCGAGCGGCCACCGCAATGCCGGCCCGGGCGCTGCCCGTGGTCCCGGCGCGCGTGGTCCGGGCGCCGGCGCAGGTGCCGGTGGCCAGGGCCGTCCGTATGGCAAGCCGAAGGGTCCGGGTGGCGCAGGCGGCCCGGGGCGCGGCAGCTACGGCGGCGGTGCTGAAGGTCGTGGCGGTTACGCCGGCGGTGGCGAAAGCCGTGGCGGCTACGGTGGCCAAGGCCGTCCGGCCGGTCCGGGTGGCGGTGGCAACCGCGGTGCCCAGGGTGGCCAGGGTCCGTCCCGCCATCCGTACGGTCATCCGGGCAATGCCCCGAGCTTCCCGTCCGATCACGCCAATCCGGGCGCCAGCCCGTACGGCAGCGCGCGTCCGGCGGGTAACCGCGGTCCGGGTGGTCCGGGTGGCAACCGTGGCCCGGGTGGTCCCGGCGCACGCGGCCCGGGTGGCGCCAGTGCGCGCGGCCCCGGCGGTCCCGGTGGCAACCGTGGTCCGGGTGGTCCGGGCGGCAACCGTGGCCCGGGTGGCCCCGGTGCTCGTGGTCCCGGCGGCCCGGGCGGTCGCCCCGGCGGCAACCGCGGCCCGGGTGGCGGCGGTCACCGTGGTGGCGGCCCGCGCGGCGGCTGATCAGTGACACAAAAAAACCCCGGCTTCGGCCGGGGTTTTTTGTTGGGTCGGCGCGGGCGGCGATCAACCCGGTTCGGCAGAGCAACCCCATGGGTGGCTGCGCTTCATGCCGGATAGGCCTTTCAGCCACGCATGGCGTGGCCCTACCCCCTCAGCGGCGTTCGATGGTGAACCGCCCCACCCCAATGCCCAGATCCCAGCCCTTGCCGGTCCCGGCCAGGGCCAGCGATACATCGCCCTTGGTCATCACCTGCGCATTGCTGGATTTGTCCGCGCCGGCGTGCGCTTCAACGGTCGCATAGGAACCGATCAGGTCGTTGACCGAGTAGGCACCGGAGAACTTGCCCTTGCCGTCGACGATCTTCGACTTGCCCACGGTGAGGCCGCCGCCCTTGGCGGTGATCTTGACCGGGATGCGGGTGCCGTTGTCGCACTGGATGGTGCCGGTGCCCGAGGCGGTCTTGTACAGCACCGACCAGCCGGCCAGGTTGTAGTGCAGCTCGCAATCAATGTTGCCGGCGGCCTGTGCGGCCGGGACGGCCGAGATGCCAGCCAGTGCGATCAATGCCAGGGAGAACTTCTTCATGCAGGTCCGCTCGTACTGAAGGGGTAACGAGCCGAATCTAGCAGCGCGCGCGTGTGGCGCGGATGATGCGTATCGCGCGCCTCCGGCATCCGTTCAGCCATCAACTGCGTTCCTGCAGGCTGAAGCTGTCCGCATCGAGCATCGCCGGGAAGCGCGCACGGTGCGCGGCCAGTGCCGCCGCCGAGATCGTGGTGGTGACCACCTGCTCGCGCTCGCGTACTTCCACCTGCGGCTGGCCGAGGAAATCGATCACGGCACTGTCGCCGGCGTAATGCAGTTCGTTGCCGTCCACACCGATCCGGTTGACCGCCGCCACATAGCAGAGGTTCTCGATCGCGCGCGCGCGCAGCAGCGTCTTCCAGGCATAGGCGCGGGCCGACGGCCAGTTGGCCACGAAAATCTGCAGATCGAAATCCAGCTGGTCGGCACGCTCGACGTTGTAGCGGTTGCGGCAGAACACCGGGAAACGCAGGTCGTAGCAGACCTGCGGATTGATCCGCCAGCCTTTCCATTCCACGCACAGGCGCTCGCGGCCAGCGGCATAGCGTTCGTGCTCGCCGCCGTAACGGAACAGGTGGCGCTTGTCGTAGTACTCAAGCTCGCCCTCCGGCGTGGCCCACAGCAAGCGGTTGTAGACGCCCTCGCCCACCCGCAGCTGCACGCTGCCGGTGACCGCCGCGCCCAGCCGCACAGCCTGTTCGCGGATCCAGGCGACGGTGGGGCCGTCCATGCCCTCGGCCTTGTCGATGGCCTCGTTGGAGAAGCCACTGGTGAAGGTCTCCGGCAGGATCACCAGATCGGTCTGCCCGGCCAGCGGCGCCAGCAGCGCACCGTAATGCGCGCGATTGCCCGCCGGGTCGTGCCAGCGGGTGTCGCCCTGGATCAGGGAAATGCGCAGATCCTGCAGCCCGGTCACGGCACTCATCACAGTGCCCGCAGGCGTTCGATCGCCGCGTCCATCGTGGCGTCGTTCTTGGCAAAGCACAGGCGGACCAGGCGCTGGCCGGCCGGGGCGGTCTCATAGAACGGCGACAGCGGGATCGCCGCCACGCCCTGCTCGATGGTCAGCCATTTCACGAATTCGTGGTCCGGCAGATCGCTGACGGCCGAGTAATCCACCAGCTGGAAGTAGCCGCCCGGCACCGGCAGGGGTGTCAGGCGCGTGGTCAGCAGCTGCTCGCGGAAGCGGTCGCGCTTGGCCTGGTAGAACGCGCCCAGCTCCAGATGGTGCTCGGGCTCGTCGCGGATCATCGCCGCGAAACCGTATTGGGCCGGGCCGAAGCTGGTGAAGGTGTTGTACTGGTGCACTTTGCGGAACTCGGCGGTCATCGCCGGCGGCGCGATGGCATAACCGATCTTCCAGCCGGTGCAGTGGTAGGTCTTGCCGAAGCTGGAAATGACGAACGCGCGCGCGCGCAGTTCCGGATGGCGCAGCGAGGATTCGTGGCGACGACCGTCGTAGATGATGTGCTCGTACACCTCATCGGAAATCAGATAGATGTGGGTGCCACGCAACACATCGGCCAGCGCCTGCATGTCCTCGGCGGTCAGCATCGCGCCGGACGGGTTGTGCGGCGTGTTGACCATCAGCAGGCGGGTGCGCGGCGTGATCGCGGCACGCACGCGGTCCCAGTCGACCGCGAAGGTCTGCGGGTCCAGCGGCACGTGCACGGCCCGCGCGCCGGCCAGGTCGATCGCCGGCTCGTAGCAGTCGTAGGCCGGATCAAGCACGATCACTTCCTCGCCGGGGCGGACCACGGCGTGGATGGCGTTGAAGATCGCCTCGGTGGCGCCACTGGTGACGGTGATCTCGGTATCCGGATCCACCTGGGCGCCGTACAGATCCAGCGACTTCTGCGCGATGGCCTGGCGCAGCGGCGCCACGCCGGTCATCGGCGGGTACTGGTTGAGTCCGCCCTGCATCGCGGCGATGGTTTCATCGATCAGCCGCTGCGGTGCGGAGAAATCCGGGAACCCCTGGCCAAGGTTGACCGCGCCGTGTTCGGCGGCGAGCTGGGACATCACGGTGAAGATGGTGGTGCCCACCTTGGGCAGCTTGGTTTGCGGTTGCATCGGCAGCAGGGAAAGAACCGGGAGAACTCCCAGTGTACGCAAATCATCCCGCCCGTTCCCCCGATACAATGGCGGCCCATTCCGGTGCAAAGATCCCGCCCCTTGAACGCCCCTCCGTTGCTGGCCGCGCATGGCCTTGGCTTCAGTCGCAACGACGAACCCGTCTTCGGCCCGCTGGACCTGCACGTGGATGCCGGCGAAGCCCTGCTGGTGCAGGGCGACAACGGCGCCGGCAAGACCACCCTGCTGCGGGTGCTGGCCGGCCTGCTGCGCGCCGGCAGCGGCCAGGTCGAGATCGATGGCAAGCGCGCCGGGCACAAGGAGCGCGCCAACTACGTGGCCTACCTGAGCCACCTGCCCGCGCTGAAGCCGGACCTGGACACGCTGGAGAACCTGCATTTCCTGTGCGGGCTGCACGGCCGCCGCGCCCGCCAGATGCCCGGCAACGCGCTGGCGATCGTCGGCCTGGCCGGCTATGAGGACACCTTGGTGCGGCAGCTGTCGGCCGGGCAGAAGCGCCGCCTGGCACTGGCCCGCATCTGGCTCTCGCCCGCGCCGCTATGGCTGCTTGACGAGCCGTACGCCAATCTCGATCTGGACGGCATCAACCTGGTGAACCGCATGATTTCCGCGCACCTGCGCAGCGGCGGTGCCGCCCTGGTCACCACCCACGGCGCGTATGCCGCGCCACCGGTGCGTACGCGCCTGCTGACCCTGGGAGCGGCGGCATGATCGCCCCGGGTACCGAACCGGGTCTGTGGCAGACCGCACGGGCGCTGGTCGGCCGCGACATGCGCCTGCTCTGGCGCCGCCGCGGCGATGCGTTGCAGCCGTTGCTGTTCGCGTTGCTGGTGGTGGTGCTGTTCGCATTGGCACTGGGCCGCGACCCCGAGGCGATGGCACGCGTCGCCGCCGCCGTGATGTGGCTGGCGGTGCTGCTGGCCGGCCAACTGGCCCTGGATTCACTGTTCCGCAGCGACGCCGAAGATGGCTCGCTGGAGCAATGGCTGCTGGCCCCGGTGCCGCTGGCCTGGCTGGTGCTGGTGAGGGTGCTGGTGCACTGGCTCACCACCGCCCTGCCGCTGATCGTGATGTCGCCGCTGCTGGCGGAAATGCTGCATCTGCCGCATGACCAGCTGCCGATGTTGCTGGCATCGTTGCTGCTGGGAACGCCGCTGCTGAGCCTGATCGGCGGGGTGGTCGCCGCGCTGACGGTCGGCATCCGGCGCTCTGGTATTCTCGTGGCGCTGCTGGCCCTGCCGCTGTATGTGCCGGTGCTGGTGTTCGGCGCGGGCAGTGTGGCGGCGGTCGCCCGCGGCCAGGACCCGATCGGCGCGCTGCTGATGCTGGGCGCCGGGCTGGTGGTGGCGCTGGTGCTGGCCCCGCTGGCGACGGCCGCAGCGATCCGCATCTCGCTGAGTTGAGCGGTATGGCGTACTGTCGGTGGCGTGCGCTGCGTTGTGAGCGTCACCTGCCTCCGCGTCATCCGTTACCGAGCCACTCCACGTCCGTTCCATCGTCGCCCTTCGTTGGATAGCCACTGCCGCATGCACCCGATCGTTCGCTGGTTCCACCAACTCGGTTCGCCGCCCACCTTCGACCGCTTTGCCGCGCGCTGGTCGCGGGTGTTCTACCTGGCGGCGGTGCCGGTGCTGCTGGTCGGCATCTGGCAGGCGCTGGCCGTGGTGCCGGCCGATTCCAAGCAGTTGGACAGCTTCCGCATTCTCTACATCCACGTGCCGAGCGCGTGGATGAGCCTGTTCGTGTTCGCGCTGATGGCGCTGTACGCGGCGATCGCGCTGATCTGGCGGATCAAGACCTGCGAAATCCTGGCAATGGCCTGTGCCCCGCTCGGCGCTGGCTTCACCCTGATCACCCTGCTCACCGGCAGCATCTGGGGCAAGCCGACCTGGGGCACATGGTGGGACTGGGACCCGCGCATGACCACCGAGCTGATCCTGCTGTTCCTGTACCTGGGCGTGATCGGCCTGTACCACGCCATCGAGGACCGCCGCAGCGCCGCGCGCGCAGCGGGCCTGCTGGCCATCGTCGGGGTGAGCCTGCTGCCGGTGATCCGCTATTCCGTGGAATGGTGGGGCAGCCTGCACCAGGGCCAGACCATCCGCCTGTTCGGCGCGTCCACGCTGGATGCCAGCATGGCGCTGCCACTGTGGCTGATGGTGATCGGCACCAAGCTGTGGTTCGCCGGCTCGCTGCTGGCCAAGGCCCGCGCCGACAACCTGCTGCGCGAGGCCGGCAAGGCCTGGGTCGCCGCTGGCACCCGTGCCCCGCTGGAGGACAGCCGCCCGTGACCCATCTGCCTTATGTGATCGCCGCCTACGCGGTGTTCGTGCTGGTACTCGGCAGCGATGCCATCGGCTCCTGGCTGCGCCTGCGCTGGGCGCGCCGCCTGGCCGCGCGCCGCCAGCAGCGCCAGCAGGCCCGCACTGCAGCAGGCAGCGCACCGCCGCTGGCGCCGGAGCTGACCCGATGAATCCGGTCCGGCGTCGTCGCCTGCTCTGGGTGATGCTGCTGGTGCTCGCCTCCGGCCTGGCGACCGCGCTGGTCGCGATGGCCCTGCAGCGCAATATCGCCTACCTCTATACCCCCTCCGAAGTGCTGCGCGGCGATGCCGGCGATCACGCCCGGTTCCGCCTGGGTGGCATGGTGGTCAAAGGGTCGCTGCAGCGCGCGCCCGGTTCGCTGGATGCGCACTTCGTGGTCACCGATGGTGACGCGACCCTGCCGGTGATCACCTCGCGGATCCTCCCGGACCTGTTCGCCGAAGGCACCGCCGTGGTCGCCACCGGGCGCCTGCAGGACGGCCGTTTCGTTGCCGAAGAAGTGCTGGCCAAGCACGACGAGACCTACATGCCCAAGGAAGTGGCGGACAAGATGGGCCAGGCACATACCAAACACGATGTGCCCGTGCCGGCGCCGGAGACGAACTGAGTGCTGCCGGAACTGGGGCAGATCCTGCTGGTCACCGCACTGTTGATGGCCGTGCTGCAGACCGTACTGCCGCTGTGGGGCGCCCATCGTGGCCGCGCCGCGTGGATGGCGGTGGCGCGACCGGCGGCCTACGCGCAGCTGGCGCTGCTGCTTGGGGCGTTCGGCGTGCTGACAGCGGCGTTCGTCACCCAGGATTTCTCGGTGCGCTATGTGGCGGAGAATTCCAACTCGCTGCTGCCACTGGCCTACCGCTACTCGGCGGTGTGGGGCGCGCATGAAGGCTCCCTGCTGCTGTGGGCGCTGGTGCTGGCGCTGTGGTGCGGCGCCGTCGCGCTGTGGTCCAAACGCCTGCCGGCCGAGGTGTCCGCCCGCGTACTGGGCGTGCTTGGCATCATCAGCATCGGCTTTCTCGCCTTCCTGATCTTCACCTCCAACCCGTTCGCGCGGCTGCTCCCGGCGCCGCTGGAAGGACGCGACCTCAATCCGCTGCTGCAGGATCCCGGGCTGATCATCCACCCGCCGATGCTGTACATCGGGTACGTGGGCTTCGCGGTGCCGTTCGCGTTCGCGATCGCCGCGCTGCTGGAAGGGCGCGTGGATGCGCGCTGGCTGCGCTGGACCCGGCCGTGGACCAATGTGGCCTGGGGCTTTCTGACCATCGGCATCGCACTGGGCAGCTGGTGGGCGTATTACGAACTGGGCTGGGGCGGCTGGTGGTTCTGGGATCCGGTCGAGAACGCCAGCTTCATGCCGTGGCTGGCCGGTGCGGCACTGATTCATTCGCAGGCGGTTACCGAGAAACGCGGCAGCTTCGCCAGCTGGACGCTGCTGCTGGCCATCGCCGCGTTCGCACTGTCGCTGCTCGGCACCTTCCTGGTGCGCTCGGGCGTGCTGACCAGCGTGCACTCGTTCGCGGCCGATCCCTCGCGCGGCACCTTCATCCTGATCTTCCTGGCGCTGGTGATCGGCGGCGCGCTGTTGCTGTACGCGCTGCGGGCTGGCGCGTTGACCAGCGAGGATCCGCGCCGCAGCTTCCTGCCGACCTCGCGCGAGACCCTGCTGCTGGCCAACAACCTGCTGCTGGCCGCCGCCTGCGGCATGGTGCTGCTCGGCACGCTGTATCCGCTGCTGGCCGATGCGTTGGGCCTGGGCAAGGTCTCGGTCGGGCCGCCCTACTTCGGCACGCTGTTCGTGGTGTTGATGGCGCCGCTGGTGGCGCTGCTGCCGTTCGGGCCGCTGGTCAACTGGCAGCGCGACCACGCCTCGCGGCGGTTGGCGATGCTGGCACCGTGGGCCGGGCTGGCGCTGCTGCTGGGCGTGATCGCGTACTTCATGGCGCCGCAGGGCGCCTTGAAGACCGCTGCCGGCGTGACCGGTGCGGCCTGGGTCGCGTTCGGTACCGGGCGCTTCGTGTGGACCCGCCTGCGCGGCAACGGCAGGTTCACTGCCGAGATGATCGGCATGCTGCTGGCCCATGGCGGCGTGGCCGTGTTCCTGGCCGGCGCACTGCTGGTGGAAGCGTTGAACGTGCAGCGCGAAGTCGCGCTCGCCCCCGGGCAGTCGCTGGTGGTCGGCACCTACGAAGTGCGCTTCGAAGGCGTGGACCATCAGCAAGGCCCGAACTACGTCGCCGATCGCGGCCACCTGCGCGTGTTCCAGCACGACCGCCAGCTGGCGCTGCTGCATCCGGAAAAACGCCTGTACGCCAGTGGCGGGCAGGTGATGACCGAGGCCGGCATCCACGCCCGCCTCAACGGCGATGTTTACGTGGCACTCGGCGAATCGCTGGGCAACAATGCATGGGCCGTGCGCGTGCACATCAAACCGTTCGTCCGCTGGGTCTGGCTGGGCGCGCTGCTGATGGCACTGGGTGGCTTCGTCACCGCCGCCGATCGTCGTTTCCGTCGTCCCTAGGAGTTTCCCGTGTCCGATCCCCGCCCCGCCTCCCGTCCGCTGCCGCCCGTGGCCATCGTCATCGGGGTGCTGTTCTTCTTCGGGCTGCTGGGGCTGATGATCTACGGGGTGATGAAATCCGGCGCGCCGGACCGCGATGTCCTGCCCTCGGCACTGATCGGCAAGCCCGCACCGGCCTTCGAGCTGCCGGTGCTGCACGACCCGCACATCAAGGTCAGCAGCGCTGAACTGCGCGGCGCCCCCTACGTGCTCAACGTGTGGGGCAGCTGGTGCGCGGCCTGCCGCGATGAACACCCGATCCTGACCAGGTTCGCCGAAACCAAGCGCGTGCGCGTGATCGGCTACAACTGGAAGGACGAGCCGGCCGATGCCCTGCGCTGGCTGGAACAGCTGGGCAATCCGTTCGTGCTGGTGCTGAGCGACATCGAAGGCCGCACCGCGATCGACTGGGGCGTCACCGCCGCGCCGGAGACCTTCCTGGTCGATGCCAGTGGCGTGGTGCGCTGGAAGTACAGTGGCGCGCTCAGCCAGCGCGTGATCGATACCCAGCTGATCCCGGAACTGGAAAAGGTGGAGCGTGCCAATGCCCAGCCGCAGCTGCCCGCCTCGCCGTAAGCGCAGGATCCACGGGCCCGGCGCGGCGCTGCTCGCGCTGTCGCTCGCCATGGCCTCGCCGGTGATGGCGCAGGCCGTCTCCGACCCGACTCCGTTGCAGTACCGCGATGCCGCCGAGGAAGCCCGCTTCCACGCGCTGGCCGCCGAGCTGCGCTGCGTGCAGTGCCAGAACCAGTCGCTGGCCGATTCCAATGCGCAGATCGCGCACGACCTGCGCCGCGAAGTGCTGGTGCTGATGCAGCAGGGCAACAGCGATGCGCAGATCAAGCAGTTCCTGGTCGATCGCTATGGCGAGTTCGTGCTGTACCGGCCGCCGATGGAAGCACGCAATGCGCTGCTCTGGTTCGGGCCGCCGGTGGCGCTGCTGCTCGGCGCGGGCGTGCTGGTCTGGGTGGTGCGCCGTCGCAGCCGCGGGATCGAACCGATGGACAAGAGCGAGGAGCGCTGGTGAGCCTTTGGATGGCCCTGAGTGCCGCGGTCGTCGCCGCTGCCGTGGCGGCACGCGTGCTGTGGCCGCTGCGTGCAGGCGGCCAACGCCGCCCCTTCGTGATCGCGATGCTGGCCCTTGGGTTGGCCGGTGGCGCGCTGTACCTGCTGGTCGGCACGCCGGATGCCGCCGAGCGGACGGCGGCCAGCGACGAGCCTGCCACGCTGGAGGATGGCGTGCAGGCGCTGCAACAGGCGCTGGCGAAAGACCCGCAGCGCGCCGATGGCTGGGCTCTGCTTGGCCGCTCGCAGCTGGCCCTGGGCAAGCTGGCCGAGGCCACGGCCGCGTTTGACCGCGCGGTGCAACTCGCCCCGGACGACCCCGGCGTGCTGGTCGAAGCGGCGCAGGCGCGCGCACAGGCCGCGCCGGGCAAACAATTCGATGACCAGGCCCTGCAATGGCTGCGTCACGCCAACGCACTCGCGCCGGAGAGCGAACGCGCCGGCTGGCTGATCGGCATTGCCCTGCGCCAGCGCGGGCAGGACGCCGAAGCGGCGGCCGCCTGGGAAGCGCTTCTGCCACGCCTGGAGCCGGGCGCGGCGCGCGCGTTGCGCGAGCAGATCGCCATCGCCCGCGGCACTGCCGGGCTGCCGCCCATGACCGGAACCTCCGTCCCTGCGGCGGCGGGCAACCACGCCCTCACGGTGCAGGTCCGGTTCGCACCCGGAACCACGTTGGATCCCGCGTTGGTCAACGCGAGCGTGTTCGTGATCGCGCGCGCACCCGATGGCCCGCCGATGCCGATCGCGGTGCAGAAGCATCCGGCCAGCCAGGTGCCGCTGCTGGTCACCCTTGGCGATGGCGACAGCCCGATGCCGACCAGCACGCTCTCGCAGGTGCAGGAGGTTGAGGTCATTGCGCGGCTGTCGCGTTCGGGCCAGGCCAACCGCCAGCCGGACGATCTGGAGACCACGCCGGTACGGGTGCGTCTGCCGCATGCCGGGCCGGTGCCCCTGGTGTTTGATCGCCCATGACCGATGCGCTGCCGCGACGCAGCGTGCCGCTCACCACTACGGCGCCATCGCGGCGCCCGGCTAAACTGCGCGCATGACTGAATTCATTCCCCCCGGCACCCGTTATCACGCCCTGCCCTCGCCGTTCGCGTTCAAGCGTGGCGGTGAACTACGCGGTGCGCACGTTGCCTATGAGACCTGGGGCACGCTCGCGGCCGATGCCGGCAATGCAGTATTGATCGTCACCGGGCTCTCCCCCGATGCGCATGCCGCGGCCAACGCCGACAACCCTGCCGCCGGCTGGTGGGAGGCGATGGTTGGCCCAGGCAAGCCGATCGATACCGACCGCTGGTTCGTGATCTGCGTGAACTCGCTGGGCAGCTGCAAAGGCTCCACCGGGCCGGCCAGTCTCGATCCGGCGACGGGCGAACTGTATGGTCTGCGCTTCCCCGAACTGTCCATCGAAGATGGCGCGCGGGCGGCGGTGGAGGTGGTGCGCGCCTTGGGCGTGACCGAACTGGCCTGCGTGATCGGCAACTCGATGGGCGGGATGACCGCGTTGGCCCTGCTGATGCTGCACCCGGGCCTCGCGCGCAGCCATATCAATATTTCCGGCAGTGCCCAGGCGCTGCCGTTCTCCATCGCGATCCGCTCGCTGCAACGCGAGGCGATCCGGCTTGATCCGCAGTGGAATGGCGGGCGCTATACCGACCAGGCCTACCCGGAATCGGGCATGCGCATGGCGCGCAAGCTCGGCGTGATCACCTACCGCTCCGCACTGGAGTGGGACGGCCGTTTCGGCCGCGTGCGGCTGGATTCGGACCAGGCCGATGACGATCCGTTCGGCCTGGAATTCCAGGTCGAAAGCTATCTGGAAGGCCATGCCCGCCGCTTCGTGCGCTTCTTCGATCCCAACTGCTATCTGTACCTGAGCCGCTCGATGGACTGGTTCGACCTGGCCGAATACGCCGACGGCGACGTGATGGCGGGGCTTGCCCGCATCCGGGTGGGCAAGGCACTGGCGATCGGCGCCAACACCGACATCCTGTTCCCGGTGCAGCAGCAACAGCAGATCGCCGAGGGCCTGCGCGCCGGCGGTGCGGAGGCGCAGTTCATCGGGCTGGATTCGCCACAGGGGCACGATGCGTTCCTGGTGGATGTCGCACGGTTCGGACCGGCGGTCAGCAGCTTCCTGTCCTCACTCTGAGTTTACCCATGCGCCTTCAAGGAAAGATCAGCGAGTGGAACGAGGCGCGCGGATTCGGCTTCGTGCAGCCCAATGGCGGCGGCGAGCGATGCTTCGTACATATCCGCGCATTCTCGGCACGCGATCGACGCCCGGTACTGGGCGATGTAATCACCTATGACATTCAGACCGATGCGCAGGGGCGCCGCAACGCGGGCGCGGTGCGGTTTGCGCTGGACCGCGATGGGGGCCGCCCTGCTGCACGCGCTGCGGTGCGGGGTGCGGGGCCGGATCGATTGCCACGTACGGCCATCGCGCTGGTGTTCCTCGCAGGCCTCATTGCCGTGGCGATGTGGCAGCACTGGCCGACGTGGGTACCGGGTGCCTACCTCGCCCTGAGCGTGGTGACATACCTCTGGTATTGGCATGACAAATCCGCCGCCCGGAATGATCGCCAGCGCACACCGGAAAGCACGCTGCAGGGCCTGGCCCTGCTGGGCGGTTGGCCGGGTGCGTTGATGGCGCAGGCCGTGCTGCGCCACAAGAACCGCAAGGCCTCCTTCCAGCGAGTGTTCTGGGTGGCGGTAGTGATCAACATAGCGGCGCTGGGCTGGCTGATCCACAACCGCAGCATCCCAGGGTAGATCCACGCCATGCGTGGATGCTTTACACGCTGCGTGCGGATCGCTCTCGCCGCTACCCTTCCAACCGCCCATCCCGCAAACGATAGCTGCGATGCACGATGCCCTCCGGCAGTTCGTCGTGGGTGATCATCAACAGACTGCGGTTGCCCAGCGCCGCCACCATGTCCTGCAGCAGCGCATGCGCGGTATCCACATCCAGGCCTTCGGTGGGCTCATCCAGCAACAGGATCGGTGCGTCACGCAGCAGCGCGCGCGCCAGCGCCAGGCGCCGTGCCTGCCCGGCTGACATGGTCGCGCCGTTCTCGCCCACCCACGCCGCCAACCCACCGATCTGCTCGGCCCACGCGTGCAGACGGACCTCCGCCAGTACCTGCCACAATCGTGCATCGCTGGCCTGTGCATCGCCGAGCCGCAGGTTGTCCGCCACGGTGCCAGCGAACACCGGCGCGTTCTGCGGGAGCCAGGCGATCTGACGGTGCCAGTCGGCCTGCGCGACACTGCGGATATCCGCATCGCCGTAACGCACGCTGCCGGCCTCCGGATCCCATAGTCGCAGCAGCAGCGAGGACAGCGTGGTCTTGCCACTGCCGCTGTCACCGCGGATCGCGATCCGTTCGCCCGGTGCGAGTTCCAGTTGCACATGGTCCAGCAACACGCGCGCCTGGCCGGGCCAACGGAACACCACGTGATCGAATCGCAGCGTTGCGGGCACGGATGGCACAGCCACCGGCGCGGCGGCTTCCACCACGCCCGGCGCCTGATCCACGATCGCCTCCAGCCGCACCGCGGCGACGCGGCCGGACAACCACGATTGCCAGGCCAGCCCGATCCCGGCCCACAGCTCCAGCAGTGCGACGGTCAGGAACACCAGTGCCGCCGCCAGCGCGGCATCCACGCTGCCACGCTCGAACGCATGCAGGGCCAGCCACAGCATCGCCACCAAGCCACCCGCGCCACACAGACCATGCAGCGCATTGCCACTGATCAAGCGCCAGCGGCGACGCTTGTCACGCGACTTCAGCTGTTTGGCTGCCACCAGCACGCGCTGGTTCCAATGCTCGCGCGCCTGCAGCGCAGCAAGATCGGCCGCGCCTTCCAGCCCTTCGAAGGATTGGGTACGCAACTGCGCACGGTGCAGCGCGCGGTCGCGCTCCTGGTCGGCGGCGCCACGCACGGTCAGCCACGGCACGCCCACCCCGATCAGCAAGGCGAGCACCGCCAGCAGCCCGGCCGCCGGCAGATAGATGATGCCGGCCGACACCACCGCCACCAGCGAGATACCACCGAGCGCCAGCAGCGGGCCGATCGCACGCACCAGCAGGCCATCGACCTCGCCGATATCGGACATCAGCCGCGCCAGCAGTTCACCGGTGCGTACACCGGCCAAGCGCGCCGGTGCGAGTGGCAGCGCGCGACGGAAGAACCACACCCGTAGATCGCGCGCGATGCGCAGGGTGACATCGTGGCCGACCAGTTTTTCGAAGTAGCGCGACACGATGCGCGCCATGGTCAGCCCGCGGATGCCCGCCGAGGGCGAGAAGAAGTTGAAGCCGTTGCCGAGTCCGGCCGCACCGGCCAAGGCGGCGGCAGTGAGGAAACCACCGGACAACCCGAGCAGCGCGGTGCCGGCCAGCATCGTCGTCCACAGCAGCAGCACGGTCAGCAGCAGGCGGCCGCGATGCCGGGCGAACACACCCTTCAGCGAATCGATGTGCGCGGCCTTCATGGCGTTAGCTCCGAGGCCAGACGCGCGCCGCCGGCGGTCAAGGTCAGGCGGGTGTCTGCCCAGCGCATCGCGGTCTCGCTGTGCGTGGCGATCACCACGCTGCGCCCACGTGCGAACGCGGCCAGGGTACGCAGGAGATCGGCTTCGGTATCGGGATCGAGGAAGGCGGTCGGCTCATCGAGCAGCAGCAGTTGCGGATCGCGCAGCAACAGCCGCGCCAAGCCGATACGGCGCGCTTCGCCACCGGACAATCCGAAGCCGCGCTCACCGATCACCGTATCCAGCCCCTGTGGGAGTGCGGCGGCAAACCGCATTACCTGGGCGGCCTCGGCCACGGCGCGCAGGTGCGCATCGGTCGCGCCGGGTGCGGCCAGGCGCAGGTTGTCGGCGATCGTGCCGTGGAACAGATAGGGGCGCTGCCCGGCGTAGCCCACGTCCAACCCGGGGCGCAGCACGATGCTGCCCTCGCGCGGGGGCAACCAGCCGGCCAGCGCTTCCAGCAACGTGCTCTTGCCACTGCCGCTGGGGCCGACCAGCGCCACGCGCTGCCCCGGCTCGATCTGGAACGAGAGCTGCTGCACCACATCGTGATGCGCACCCAGTGGTCGCAGGCTCACCCCGCGTACGACCACCGGAGGGGCACGCTGTTCCAGCAGTTCCGGAGCGCGCGCACTCGCAGGCGGGGCCTCCCCGGCTACGGGGGCCTCCGGCAAGTCGCCGAGCAGCCGCTCTACTTCGGCCGCCGCGGCCAGCGCGTTGGCGCGATCGTGGTAGTGCGCGGCCAAGCGCCGCAGCGGTGCATAGAACTCCGGTGCCAGCAGCAGGCAGAACATGCCCACGCCCAGCGTCGGCACCTGCGCATGCAACGACATCAGGCCGAGATAGCTCAGGCCCAGATACAACGCGACCATCGCCACGCTGACCGACGCGAAGAACTCCAGCACCGTCGAAGAGAGGAAGGCGATCCGCAGCACTTTCAAGGTGCGCTCACGCACGCCTTCGGCCGCCGTGGCCACACCGTCCAGCTCGGCCTCGCCCCGCCCGTACAGGCGCAGCAGGCCGAGCCCCTTGATGCGATCAGCGAAGTGGCCGCTCATCCGCGCCAGTTCGCCCAGCTGCGCACGGCCGGCGGCTTCAGCGCCCCAACCGACCAGCATCATGAAGAACGGCACCAGCGGCGCGGTGAACAAGAGAATCAGCGCGATCACCCAATCGGTCCAAGCCACGGCGATGGCGATCAGCAGCGGAACCACCACCACTTCGATGCGGACCGGCTGGTAACCAGCGTAATAATTCTCGATCGCATCGGCATGGGCGAGCATCAGTTCGCCGAGTTCGCCGGTGCGTTGCTGGCGCAGCCACAGAGGCCCGCGCCCCAGCAGCCGCTGATAAACCCGTTCACGCAGCGCCAGCCGCGCCGCATCGGCGACCTCACCGGCCGCCGCCTGGGTCGCACTCCCCAACAGGGTGCGGATGCCCAGCACCGCCAGCAAGCCCAGCAGCACGGGCGTGGCGTCGGCCAGGGGGCGGTGATCGACCAGCACCGCCTGGATCAACCAGGCGATGGCGGCCGCCTGCCCGATCAGCAGGGCGCCGGACAGGCAGATGCAGATCGCCGCCAAGCGCTGCTTGCCGCGGGCGGCCGCCGCCAGCCCACCCAGCCAGTGCAGGCGACGGCGGCGCAGGGCGGTTGTCTCAACAATGGTCGCGTCGGGGGGTATGCTCAAAACAAGTCACTGGCGGCCACAGGGAGGTTCCGTCGATTGTAGTAGGTGCTGGCCCCGCCCCGTGCGGCCAGCGGTCGCAGGGGCGGGATGGCCTACGATCCCCGTGCGTGTGCGTTTGTACATTGATCTGAATCAAGGCTGTTTGAACTTGCTGGTCACAGAATTCACCCCGTAGACCCCCCTTCCCGCCACCTGAAACGGCAAAACCCAACGAGGTAGCCAGGCCATGATTGATCAGACAGTCGTAGAACTGTCGCGGCTGCAATTCGCTCTGACCGCGATGTACCACTTCCTTTTCGTTCCCCTCACGCTTGGCCTGTCCTTCATGGTGGCCATCATGGAGAGCGTCTATGTCATGACCCGCAAGCAGGTCTGGCGCCAGATGACGCTGTTCTGGGGCACGTTGTTCGGCATCAACTTCGCCATCGGCGTCGCCACCGGCATCGTGATGGAATTCCAGTTCGGCATGAACTGGTCGTATTACAGCCATTACGTCGGCGACATCTTCGGCGCACCGCTGGCGATCGAAGGCCTGATGGCGTTCTTCCTGGAAGCGACCTTCATCGGTCTGTTCTTCTTCGGCTGGAAGCGCCTGAGCCCGGTCAAGCACCTCACCGTGACCTGGCTGATGGCCCTGGGCACCAACCTCTCGGCGGTGTGGATCCTGATCGCCAACGGCTGGATGCAGAACCCGACCGGCGCGATCTTCAACCCGGAAACGATGCGCATGGAGGTGGTGGATTTCGCCGCCGTGCTGTTCAACCCGGTGGCCCAGGCCAAGTTCGTGCATACGGTCAGTGCCGGCTACGTGACCGGTGCGGTGTTCGTGATGTCGATCAGCGCCCTGTTCCTGCTGCGCAACAAGCACAAGGACATGGCACGCCGTTCCTTCGCGGTGGCGGCCGCCTTCGGCCTGCTGTCCTCGCTGTCGGTGGTGGTGCTGGGTGACGAAAGCGGCTATGCCGCCAGCGAACACCAGAAGATGAAGCTGGCCGCGATCGAAGCGATGTGGGAAACCGAGCGTGCGCCGGCCGACTTCACCGCCTTCGGCATTCCGAACCAGACCACCCAGCAGAACGATTACGCGATCAAGATCCCTTACCTGATGGGCCTGATCGCCACCCGTTCGCTGGACCAGCCGATCCCGGGCATCCTGGAGCTGGTGGGGCGCGCCGAGAACCGCATCCGCGGCGGGCAGCTGGCCTACGGTGCGCTGGAACGCGTGCGCAAGGACAAGAACGACATCGAAGCGCGCGAGATGTTCGACCGCCATTGGCAGGATCTGGGCCACGGCCTGCTGCTCAAGCGCTATCGCGAAGACATCCTCAACGCCACCCCGGAAGAAATCTCCAAGGCCGCGATGGATACCGTGCCGCGGGTCGCCCCGCTGTTCTGGACCTTCCGCATCATGGCCGGGCTGGGCTTCTACCTGATCGCCTTCTTCGCGCTGGCCTTCTACTACTCGTGCCGCCACAACTTCCAGGACAAGCGCTGGTTCCTCAAGCTTGCCCTGTGGTCGCTGCCGGCGCCGTGGATCGCGATCGAATGCGGTTGGTTCGTGGCCGAGTACGGTCGCCAGCCGTGGGCGGTGGACGGCGTGCTGCCGACCTTCTACGCCGCCTCGGGCCTGGCCCTGCATGAAATCCTGACCACGTTGGCCGTGTTCACCGCGCTGTACACGGTGCTGTTGATCATCGAAGTGAAGCTGATGCTCAAGGCGATCCGCAAGGGCCCGGACGACATCCTGCCGTCGCTGCAGGCTGCAGCCACGTCCCTTTCCCCCAATGCCGCTGCGCCGACCCACGGTCGGGCGTAAGGCAGGAGAACCCAGATGGAATTCATTGGACTCGATTACACCACGCTCCGCGTGATCTGGTGGCTGCTGCTCGGCATCCTGCTGATCGCCTGGGCGGTGATGGACGGTTTCGACCTCGGCGTCGGCACGTTGCTGCCGTTCGTGGCCAGGACCGATGACGAACGCCGGCTGGTGATCAACACCGTCGGCCCGGTGTGGGAAGGCAACCAGGTGTGGCTGGTGCTCGGTGGCGGTGCGATCTTCGCCGCCTGGCCGCCGCTGTACGCGGTCAGCTTCTCCGGCTTCTACCTGGCGGTGTTCCTGATGCTGTTCGGGCTGATCCTGCGCCCGGTCGCCTTCAAGTACCGCAGCAAGATGCCCGGCAAGCGCTGGCGCGAGAACTGGGACCGTGCGCTGTTCGTCGGCGGCCTGCTCCCGGCACTGATCGCCGGCGTGGCGGTGGGCAACGTGCTGGTCGGCGTGCCGTTCCACTTCGATGACAGCATGCGCATCTTCTACACCGGCACCCTGATCGGCCTGCTCAACCCGTTCGCGCTGGTGGCAGGTCTGGTCAGCGTGGCGATGGTGGTCTCGCACGGTGCCGCGATGCTGGTGCTCAAGACCGATGGCCCGGTGGCCGAGCGCTCGGCCCGTTACGGCAGCGTCGCGGCGGTGCTGACCTTCGTGCTGTTCGCCCTGGCCGGCGTCTGGGTGGCCTTTGGCCTGCCGGGCTACCAGATCACCTCGCAGGTGGTCACCGATGGCCCGACCAACCCGCTGCTCAAGACCGCGGCCGTCGGTGCGGTGGCCGGTGGCTGGCTGCGCAACTACCAGAGCATGCCGCTGACCCTGCTGGCCCCGATCCTCGGGCTGGTGGGTGCGCTGGCCAGCGCGGTACTGCTGCGGGCCCGCCGTGGTGGCCTGGCGTTCCTGGCCTCGGGGGCGTCGATCGCCGGCATCATCCTGACCGTCGGCTTTGCGATTTTCCCGTTCCTGCTGCCCTCCTCCAGCCAGCCGGGCTCCAGCCTGACCGTCTGGGACAGCTCCTCCAGCCACCTGACCCTGGGGATCATGCTGATCGCCACGGCCATCTTCCTGCCGATCATCATCGCCTACACCTCCTGGGTCTACCGCGTGATGAAGGGCAAGACCACGGCCGAAGAGATGGGCGACAACCCCAACGCTTACTGACGCGCCCCACGGCGCCATAGGAGACTTACCATGTGGTACTTCGCTTGGATTCTGGGTGCAGGGCTGGCTTCGGTCGTGGCCATTCTCAACGGCATGTGGTTCGAAGCCCGCGAGCAGAGCCGTACGGATCACGAAGAAGGCTAAAAAAAGGTTGCCGATCGGGTCTTCACACCGTATCCTTGTCGGCTCCTTCGGGGTGTAGCTCAGTCTGGTAGAGCGCTACGTTCGGGACGTAGAGGTCGCAGGTTCGAATCCTGTCTCCCCGACCACTTCGGTGGTCGTATCGAAGCCTGGGAACACGTTTCCAGGCTTCTTTATCAAGGGCCGTGGCAACACGGCACCGAAGGCGAAAAACGCGATCCCCCCTTGCCGCCGACCGGCGGGATCGATACAATAGGCGGCTCCTTACGGGGTGTAGCTCAGTCTGGTAGAGCGCTACGTTCGGGACGTAGAGGTCGCAGGTTCGAATCCTGTCTCCCCGACCATCTGATGGTCACAATCAAGCCTGGAAGACATCACTGTCCTCCGGGTTTTTTTGTGTCTGGCGATTGGCAGGCCGGGTAGCGGCTGCGGATCTCCCCTTCGCAGCTGCCGGTGTAGCGGTAGCCCTTCCCCAGCATGCACCGTTGTGCCGCGTAGAGCTTGTCGCGTGAAAGATGGGCGGTTTCCTCACCCGTGGCACCTTGCCGGTCTGGGGAGATGTTCCCACTGCGTTGGCCGCCGCAGGCCTGCCAGTCCGTATCACGCACCAGGGCACCTGCGTCCGGCCTGCTCCAGTCGTGGCCCGGCGGCACCAGCTGCCGGGTTGCGGCAGGGTTTCCATTCATCCACATCCCACCTGCACCACAGGCGGTCAGCCCGAACAGCATGCCGAGCACCACCGTCGCGCGACCTGTGTGCCATCTGGCGGGATGCCTGCGACAGATGAACCCCCTACGGAGAAACAGCAGCGTCATGCGCATCGTATTCACTCCACCGGAAACCCACGACGCACGAACTCGAACCCCTCGCCGGCCATGCATGCGTCATGGAGCTGGCCCAGCCGAGCGGCGATCTCTTTGCGCCGCTTCTTCTGCGCCGAGGTACGTTCGGCATGCCAGATCTTCGTGATCACGGCGCTCTCCTTGAGAAGCCCAACGTACTCGTCGTCATTTCGCAGGTGCTGGCTGCATTGCTGCCGGGCCAGGTCCGCGTCGGCCTTGCTCGCCCCCGCCTTTCGCCAGTACTGCCGCGTCGGCATGACGCGAACGGAACCCGCCGGAACAGGCCCCATGTCCGTCACCGCCACCTGCCCCGGTACAGCGGGAGTGCTGGCACATCCTGCAACCGCGAGAAGCACGGTCGCCATCAGCATCGATATCCGTCTGGCCTTCCGGCTCGCGCGAGGGTGCTCATGCACCGACCGTCGATCCCAGGGATCAGGTGCAGCGGTGAACGCAACGCCACGAGGCCGCAGCACGTTCATCGCGACTGGCAGGCGGGGAATCGACTCGCAATATCCCCTGAGCATGACCCGGTGTAGCGGTATCCCTTTTGCATCATGCAGCGCTGGACGTCGTCATTCTTCCGGGTGAGGCGCTGCACGGTTTCGGGACCGTTGCCGCCCTGCTGATCGATGCCGACGTTGCCGTTCGCCATGCCGCCGCATGCCACCCACGCCGCCCCCAGTTGCGAGGCATCTGCCGTGCCCGCGGCCCAGCTGTCGCGCTGCGAAGGGGGATTGGCCAAGGCGTCGTGGGTTTTCTTGTCACAGTAGGCGCGCGGCGTCTGCGGGCCGCATAAGCGCCCGTTGCCCGCGGTGCAGCCCGTCATGACCGCTACCGCCATCAGCAGACCGAACCCCGTACAGCTTCGCCTTCGAACCTGCTTCATGCGCTTCGTCCAGGATGTCCGCAGACGCCTTACTTCTGGCATGCGGGATATTGACTGCGTATATCGCCTTCGCAGGAGCCCGTGTATTGATACCCGCGGGACATCATGCAACGCTGCATGTCGTCGAACTTGCGGCTCATCGCCTGCTGGATCACCGCAGAGCTCGATCCATCCGACGTGGCGACGTTGTAACCGCCGCTGTCCGCCCCGCCACAACCGAGCCAGTCCGCACTGCGGGCCGCGGGGTCATTGCCTGCCTTCTGCCAATGATCGCGCGGTGGAACGATGTTCCTGCCCACGGACGGATCTCCATTCATCCACATACCGCCGATGCCACAACTGGCGAGCATCAACGTTACACAGGCAAGTAGGAGCCTGTTTCCTGCACGCGGGGAACTCATGCTGACGTACCTTTTCTTTGAGGGATTGAGGAGGGATGTCATCGACTGGCACCGGCAAGAATGGAGATCGCGGACCAGACCTGGGGCGGCAGCGCCTTCGCCATTGCGAAGGGAGCCGCCACGGGAATCGCGACGACGGTCCAGCCTTCGTGGAAGGTGGACAGCGCCCATGGACGGCCACGACGTGCATTCCCCTGCTCATCGTACAACCCTGCAAGTTGCCCGCCGATCATGTCATGCGGGCCGGCGAAGTACTCGATCAGCCTGTCCTGCCAGTCTCCTGGCTTGTAGGGGTCGCCTCGCAGCGTCCCTGTCCAGCCTTGGATACCCCCAGTTACGCCGCCCAGTTTCTTGCCTTCCTCCGACGCCAGGTACTGGGCGAGGGTCAATCCCCCCTGTTTATCGTCGAACTGCACGCGTCCCAGCGAATCCAGGGCAAGTGTGCCGTCTGGATTCGTTGCGCAGCGGATGCTGCCAGGTCCGCACAGCTGATCCAGGTCCACGCGGGTTCCCCCGATCTTGAACTCATCGCCATCCACACCGGCACTCTTTCCGTGGATGTTGTCCAGTGTCGTCACGCCGTCGGTGACACCCGGGAACAACTGCGAGTTCTTGATCATCTCCTGCCGCATCCAGTCCGCCGCACTGGCCAGCGCCTCCTTGGAGACCGCGCTGGTCGCCGAGCCGGTCACCGCGCCGATCAGGATGTTGAGCATCTTCTCCTGCGTGCGCAGTTCATCGGCTTCAGCCTGCAGCGCAGCCTTCTGCTCCGGCGTGTCGGCGTGTTCGTAACGCTCCTTGATGCTGGCGCCGCGGCTGGCCACATAGCTGCCCACGGCACTGTGCGCCTGCTGGGTGAACGCTGCGCTGATCTGCGCTTCGGCCTGCACCTTCTGCGCGAGCTCCACCGGATCCCAGTTACGGATCAGCCCGTTGGCATCGTCGCCACTGAGCACACCGCGATTGAGGCTGGCCAGGGTGTCGTCGATGCTCTTGCCGGTCTTGGCCAGCTGCGCGTTGCCATCGGTGATGGTCAGCGCGCCTGCGCTGATGCCGCTGCGGGTGGTGCTGGCATCGCTGCCCTTGTCGCTGGCATAGCCGGGTGCGGCGGCGCTGGCATCGTTGCCATAGTTCTGCCACGACCAGCTGCTGCCCTGCCCGGCTGCACCGGTGGACCCAGGCGTGCCGTCGTTGCCACGGCCGCTGTTGCCGCCATTGGACGGGCCGCCTGTGCCGCTCTTGCTGAAGCCGCCGGACAGGCTCAGGCTGCTGGCTTTGTAATCGCTGCGGTTGTCCAGATCGCGCACGCTCAATGTGCTGGTGATCAGCTGGTTGCGACCGTCGGCGATGGCCTGCTCGCTGGAGGCGATCACGCCACCGATCAGATCGGTATTGCCGCCTACGCGCACCTGGTAGCCACCGTCGCCCGCCTTGATCCCGCTCTGCTCGACAACGCTGGCGTAGTCACCATCGACCTTGGTGTTGCCGTAGCTGGCGCTGCCGGAGAAGCCCAAGCCGACCGTGACACTGCCGCCGACACTGGTGTCCTTGCTGTGGAAGGTGGAGGTGTCCTGCAGGCTCTCGATGTTGAGGTCGCCGCCGATATCGGCGATCACCTCGCGGCCGCTGGCCACCGCGCCACGCAGGGTGGTGTCGCCACCGGATTCGAGCACCAGCGTGTTGCCGGCGTTGACGTGGCTGTTGGTCCACTGCACGTCGGTGCCCTCGCCCTTGCCCTTGGAGCCACTGGCGTTGGCGGTGATGCCCGCACTGGCACCGCCGGAGCCGATGCTGATGGCCACGCCGACACCACCGCTGGCCGCGCTGCTCTTGCGATCGGTTTCCTGCGTGTTCTTCGCCGCCAGCAGGGCGATATCGCCATCGGCCCGCAGGTAGGCGTTGTTGCCGGCGTTGATGGTGCTGCCAATCACGGTCAGATCCGAGTCCTTGCCCGCGCCCGTGGCACTGACGCGCACGTCGCCGCCCGCGGTGATGCTGGAGCCGGCTGCGTTGTCATGCGTGGTGGTGGTCTTGCTGTCGCTGCGTGCGCCGCCCACGGTGATGGAGATGTTGATGCCGCCCGCCGCGCCCGGATCGGCCTGCACCGCACCCACCGCTGCCGCCGTATTGAGCACGGTGGTCGCCGCCGCCAGCGTCTTCATGCGGCTGTCGTCGGTCTGGCTGGCCGCCTTCTTCATCTGCTCGGCGCTCTGGATCGCCGAGATCACCGGCGCGGTCAGCGCCACCGTCAGGCCGGCCTGGCGGAACTTGTCCTCCTGGGTGGCGACGCCGGTCTCGCGGGCCTCCACGATGTCGACCTTGCGCGCATGGATGTCGATGTCGCCCTCGGGCGCGACGACGTGGCTGCCAACCTGGCGGTAGTTGTTGCCCGCCACCATCACCACGTTGCCCGCGGTGGAGCCGATGGTGGACGCCGCGGCACTGGTACTCACGTCCTTGGCATCGCGGCTCTGCATCTGCGTGCCGACCGTGAACGCGACGCCGCCGTTGTAGAGGAAGCCGCTTTCATCCTTGCGCTTGTAGTGGCTCTCGCCGCGCGTGTTGGTCGCCGCCTGCACGGTCAGATCATTGTCGGCCAGCAGCACCGTACCCGCATCGGAGACCACGTTGCTGCCGGTCACGGTGATGTTGTTGCCGCGCACCGCCACCTGGTGCCCGCTGAGCGTGCTGGCGATGGCCTGGGTTTCCTCCAGGCTGTCGCGCGTGGTGTTGGTGGTGGACTTCAACAGCCCGCGATGTGTGTGCTTGCGGCCCTCGCTCCAGTTGTTGCTCCGCTCGCCGCTGGCGATGCTGACGTCGTTGTCGGCCATCACCGAGATCGCGCCATCGCTGCTGTAGACCTGCGCGGCGCGCAGGTTCACGTCATGCCCGGCCTGCAGTTGTACCGCCCCGGCGGTATCGAGGGTGGTGCCGACCTCCCGTTCGTAGCCTTGGCGCAGGTAGTTGTCGTTGTTGCGGACATTGTTTTCCTGGCGTGCCTCGGTGACCGTGCCCAGGGAGAGATCCCGGCCCGCCGCGAGCAGGGTCTGGCCCTGTGCACCGGTGTTGACCACCTGGGCGCCGTCCATGCGCAGATCGCGGCCGGCCTTGGCCAGCAACGTGGCGCCCTGGTCGCTCACGAACAACCCGGCCACGCGATCGATGTTGGTCCGGCTGAAGTCGCTCAACCCCGCGGTGTTCTGACCGCTGCGGGTGGTGGTGACCATGTTGAGATCACGGCCGGCGCTGGCGACCAGCACGCTGCGCGCATCGATCAGGCCGCCGAGGTTGTCCAGATCGGTACGCGCGTTGGCATTGACCGTGTCACCGCTGATGCGGCCGTCGAGGTTGCGCAGGTTCTGCGCGTCGATCTTCACCGCGGTGCGGCCAGCAATGGTGCCGCTGTTGACCAGGTCGCCGCGCAGGTTCAGCTCCACCGAGCGGCCGGCCAGCAGCGTACCGGTGCCGTCGATATCGCCGGGGCGCACGCGCACATACACCTGCGGAACCAGTGCGGTGGTGGTGCTGCCATCGGCCAGGGTGACGCGCTGTTCGACCAGCCAGACGATGTCGCTGGTGAGCTGGGCCATCTGTGCCGGGGTCAGCGCCACGCCGGGGCGCAGGCCCCATGCGTCGGCGATGGTGGCCGCGTTGTCGAGCAGCGCGCGGTACTGCGCTTCATCGTCGGCGTAGCCGTCCAGGAAGCGGCGGCCGGTGAGCTGGGCGACCTGATCGCGGACCAGCTTCTGCTCGTAGAACCCATCGCCCAACCGCTTCTGCACGTTGGCCGGGTCCACGCCCATCTTCTGCAGCAGGTACTCCGAGCCGAGCCAGCTGCGGTAGTCGGCAAAACGCGGATCGGTTTCGACCAGATACTGGCCAGCATTCGGGCCGCTCTGGAACAGGCTGCTCTGCGGCAGTTCGGCCTCCACGCCGATGGTGCGGATAACGGTCGGCTGGTTGCCCGCCGCACCCTGCGCACCGGTGCCGGCAGTGCTGCCGGGCCCGGCCAGCGAGGCCACGCTGGCGCTGACTTCGGTCACCTGGCGCTGCCCACCCACGGCACCGGCCTCGGCTGCGCCACCGACCTGCCCACCGACGGTACCGGTACTGACGCCGCCCACCTGATAGCCGCTGCCACCGTCGCGGGTGTGCTCGGCCGTCCGGGTGACGCCCAGGTTGATGGTGCGCACTTCATCGGCCGGGCGATAGGCGATTTTCCGGTCCCACTTGCGTTCGTGATAGCGCTTGAAACCACCGCGCCAGCGACTGTAGGTGTACTGGCTGGTGCCTTCCTCGTGCACGCGGTACTCGCCGAACGCATCGATGTTGCGCAGGTTGCCCAGGTCGCCCAGCAAGGCGCCGCCGGCCAGGATCTGGCTCTTGTCGTTGATCAGCTCATCGCCGCGTAGCGTCATGTTGCCGCCGGAAATGATGCGGCCGGGCGCGCTGGAGGCGACCTGGGTTTCGTACTCGGTGTGGGTGACGTCGTACTGGGTCCAGTCCTTGACGTCGCCGTTGCCGTTCTTCCACCAGTACTTGCCGGCGCGGCTCCAGCTGGACCAGGTGAACTCGCTGGCATCGTGCATGCCCGGCGTGCCCTTGGGCTGGATGTACAGCTTCTTGGTCGGGCCCACCACCATTACTTCAGTGGTGGCGAAATGCTCGTTGCTGTTGAGCAGGCGCGTGGCATCGATGGTCAGGCCACCCAGCGATTCGATGGTCGCGCTGGCATTGTGCACCGAGCCGGCGCGACCGACTGCATGCCCCTGCGCATCCAGCGCACCGCCGATGTTGAGTGCATTGTCGCCACCGCCGGCACTGAAGATCAGCGCCTGCTCGCGGTTGACCACGGTGCCGGCGCCGATGTCCAGGCGCTCACGCGCGGCAATGGTGGCCGCGCGGGTCACGCCCTCCAGCGTTTCGTCACTGTTGACCAGGGTGTTGGCACCGATCGACAGGCGGTCGCCATAGATGCGACCGGTGCCGACGTTGAGGATCACATCGGCATCGACGCGGGTATCCACGCCGTCGATCAGGCCTCGGTTGCCGAGCACGCCATCGGCGCGCACCTGCGTGCGGATGCCGCTGATCTCACCCGTGGCGAGGTTGTCGATCTGGCGTGCCTGCAGGTTCAGATCCCCGGCCTGCACCTTGCCTGCGTTGGTCCACAGCCCCTGCGTGGAAACGGTGGCCTTGCCATTGGCGGTGATCTGGCCATCGTTGCGGTAGTCCTGCTGCAGCGCCAGCACCAGGTCGCCCTGCGACAACACCCGGCCCGTACCGTTGAGCGCGTTGGCATGCAGCGTCTGGTTGCCCGCCGACAGCAGCGTGCCGTCGGTGTTGCCGACCTGGCCGGCGTGCACGTCCAGGCTGCCCGCCGAGGACACCAGCCCCTGCTGGTTGAGCAGCACATCGGCCGCCTGCAGGGCGATCCGCTGGTCGGCGGCGATCATGCCCGCGCTGTTGTCGATCTGCGCAGCGGTGAGGGCCACGCTGCGGCCCTGCAGGCCGAGCGGGATACTGCCGCCGGTCGTGTTGCGGTTGTCGATGCGCGCGGCGTGGGCGACCAGATCGCCGCCGGCCACGGCCAAACCGGCCTGGTTGACCAGCTCACCGCTCAGATCCAGCGTCAGATTCTCGCTCGCCTGCAGGCGGCCGCCGCTGTTATCCACGCGCTGCGCCTGCAGCAGCAACGAGGCCCCGCTACCCACCTGCCCGCCGCTGCGGTTGTCCAGCGAGGCCAGCCGCGCATCCAGCGCCGCCTGCGCCTGGACAAGGCCGGCCCGGTTGTCCAGCTCACCCGCGCGGAGGGTCAGCCCAGCACCGCTGACGATACCGCCGCGCGCGCCCGCCTCGGTGTTGCCCAGGCGCTGGCCGTGGGTATCGATGCGCATCGCCGCACTGGACTGCAGCAGGCCAGCGCGGTTCTCCAGCGCACCACTGCGGATATCCAGCGTGCCGGCGGTGGCGGCGAGGATGCCCTCACTGTTGTCCACGCCCCCCAGGCCCGTATCGAGAGCAACGGACGCGCCCGCCAGGGTGCCACGCACGTTGGTCAGCCCCTGACTGGCGACCGAGAGCGCACGTTCGGCCTGGATCACACCGGCGGTGTTGTCGATATCGCTCGCGCTATCGAGCGTGACATCGCCTTCGACCGAGGCCAGGGTGCCCGCGTCACGGTTGATGATGCGCCCGGCCTGCACGTGCAGCGTGTCGTTGGCAGCGAGGATGCCGGCGCTGTTGTCGAGGGACTGGGCGACCGTCACCTCAAGCGTATCGCCTGCGTTGACCGTGCCGCCGCGGTTGTCGAGGTTGCCGGCGCGCAGCTGCTGCGCACCACCGGAAGCGATCAGGCCGGCCTGGCGGTTGTCGAGCAGGCCGTCCACAGCGAGCTGCAGCGCGCTGTCGCCGGCTGCCTGGACCGTGCCAGCCTGGTTGTCCAGCTGGCCAGCCTGCAGCGTCAGATCGCCAGCGCTGGCCAGCGTACCGCGCTGGTTGTCGAACGCGCCGCTCACCTGCAGCGTGGAGGCCGCACTGCCTGCCGCCAGCAGTTTGCCGTCGCGGTTGGAGAGGCTGCCCGCCTGCACGGCGAGCGCACCGTTGCCGATGATCTGTCCGCTGTCGTTTTGCAGCGCGTGGGTCACGCGCAGGCCAAGCGTGTCGGTGCCGGTGGCGATCAGCTCACCCCGACGGTTGTCCAACTGCCCGGCGTCGATCGCCAGGCGCACCGCCGAGGTGATACCGCCGGAGACGTCGATACGCTGTCCCTGCAGGTGTAGCGCGCCATTGCTCAGCAGCTTGCCGCCTGCCCCGGCCAAGGTCGCCGCGGTGACGTCCAGGCGGCCGCTGCCGGCCTGCTGCACCTGCCCACCCGCGTTGCTCAACAGCGCGGTATCGATGGCCAGATCGCCGTTGCTGGCGAGCGTGCCACCGCTGTTGTCCAGCGCGGTCGCCGCCTCGATGCGGTTGGCCTGGCTGCCGGTCGCCAGCAGCTGGCCGCCACGGTTGTCGAGCGTATCGACCTGCACATCAAGCATGCCGGCCTGCAGTTCCGCCTGGCGATGATCGACCTGCCCTGCGCGCAGGCTGAGCGTTCCAGCCGTGGCGATCTTGCCGCGCTGACCGTCCAGCGTGCCGGTGGTGAGCTGCAGGCCGTCGCTGCCGGCGTGCAGCAGCGTGCCATCGGTGTTGACCAGCATTGCACTGGTCAGCGCCAGCGAAGCGGCGTTGCTGGCGAGACTGCCGTCGGTGTTATCGAGCGTGCCTGCCACCTGAAGCTGCGCGGGTGCAGTGCCGCTGTGGGCGATCTTGCCGCTGCGGTTGGACAGCTGCGTGGTGCGCACATCGAGGGCGCCGCCCACATTCAATGCGCCCGCGTCGTTGTGCAGTGCCTGGCCCTGCACGCGCAGATCGCGCTGGGTGGTCAGTTCGCCCTGCCGATTGGACAGCGCACCACCGTTCACAGTCAGGTCGCGCACGCCGATGCTGCCGCCGTCGTTGTCCAACCCATTGGCGCGCAGATCGATATCGCCACCGGCCAGCACCGCGCCGGCATCGTTGTCGAGCAGGCCGGCAATCACCACGCGGCCCTGCGCGAGCGGCGCGGTGGTCGGCGGAATCACGCCCGGCGCGCTGCCGTCGGTGCTGCCGTTGCCGGTACCGCTGCCGTTGCCCGGGGTGCCCGCACCTTCCCCCGTGCCTGGCGTCGTCGGTGCGGTCCCATCCTGCTGGGCCAGCGCGCCGATGCTGCCCTTGTCGCGGTTCTTCAACTGCCCACTCTCTACCGCCAACGCCTGCACACCCGCCTGCTCGATGCGCCCGTCGCGGTTGACCAGCGAGGCGGCTTCCACATCCAGACGGGTGCCATTGAGCTGGCCGCCGCGGTTGTCCAGATCCTGGCCGGTGCGCAGGTTCAACTCGCGACCCGCGCTGACCAGACCTTCATTGCGCACACCGCCGCTGGCCGCGATGCCGGTGTCGTCGCGCGCCTGCAGTTTGCCGGTGTTTTCCAGCCGGCCATCGACGGTGACCACCAGCTCACCGGTCTGCGCGCCGAGATTGCCGGCGTTGCGCACGCCTACCCCATGCTCGGTGCCCATCAGCAGAATCTTGTTGGCATACATGCCGCCGAGCTGGGCGACGTCGAGCGCGTACTGCGGCGTGCTGCCGTCGGCCGCTTGGGCCTGCACGCGGCTCAGATCGGCGCTCACCGTATTGGCGCCAGTGGTGACCTGCAGCTGCTGTGCCCAGAGGCCCGCATTGAGCTGCACCGAGCGCGCGATCAGATCGGTGTAGTCGACCCGGCTGGCATCCATGCCGGCGCCAAAGATATGGATGGCACCGCCCTGCACGCGATAGCCCTCCAACGCGCCGCCGTTGAACGTCGGCGTGCCGGTGGTCAGGGTGATGCGGTTGGCGTTGATGAAGCCGCAGCCATCGCAATCGATACCAGCGGGGTTGGCGATCACCACCTGCGCACGGTCGCCGGCAACTTCCACGTAGCCGCGCAGCTGGCTCGGGTTGGCGCCGTTGATCTCGTTGAGGATCACCCGTGCGGTGCCACCGGCCAGCCACGGATTGCCCTGTACCCAGCCACCGAGCTGGGACTGCGTGTTGCCGCGCGAATTGTTGAGGATGGCGCCCTGCTGGTCGACATCGAAACGCTGGTAGGTATTGCGCGAGACACCCGCCGCACTGGGGGTCTGGATGTTGATCTGCGGCGTGCCGTTGGCGGTTTCCAGCACGGTCGGGCGCTGGTTGCCCGGTGCGTTCGGATCGGCCACCACCTGCGCCGCGGCCAGGCCGCTCACGCCGACCCAGCCCAGCATCACCCACAACGCGAAGGCCATCGGACGCAGTGCCGCCGTGCGATCGCCATCCTGCCCGGTACCGGCGCCGCCGGGGCGCGGGGTGATTTCCGCGGCGACCTGCCAGAGCATGAGGGCGTGGTTGAACACGAGGCGGTACAGATGCTTGTTCATTACAATTCCTTTGTGTGCGTGCGGTCGGTGCGGCGCGAACGCGCCCGCACTGAAATCAGAACGACCAGCTCAGGGTGAATCCGGTGACCGTGTACGCATTCTGGAAGCCAGACGGCTTGTTCAACGGGGCGCCGACGAAGCCGTCCCAATACAGGCCGCGATAGGACCCGCGCAGGCCGATCACCGTGCCTGCGAGGTCATTGCCCAGCTGCCATTGCGTGGCGCTGCCGCCGACATGGCCGTAATCGGCGCCGACGTAGAACTCCTGCCCACCGCCGAGTGCCAGGCCGATGTCGTTGCGGATGAGCCAACCGCGTTCGCCCATCAGCGACATCTCGCCATCGAAGCCGCGCACGGTGTAGCGGCCACCGATCGCGAAGCGGTCCTGCGGCACCAGCCCGCCACGGTTCCACTGCGCGCGCCAGCTGCCGGTGTAACGCAGGCGCTGCTGGCCCAGCTGGAACGGGACGCTCAGCTGGGCGTCGGCGAAGTAGATCTTCGGGTGCGAGGTGGCTTCACCGAACAGTTCCTCGGGCGCTGCGATCGAGCCGAATGCCCCGGTGCCGCGGCGGAAGCCGACGGTGCCATCCAGCGTGGCCTGGCCGATGAAATGCCGGTGGTTCAGGCCGAGTTCCCAGCCTCCCATGCGCCGGCGCTGCACCAGGATTTCGGTGTCGTCGATGAAGTTGCGCGAGTCGCGCTCCCACGCGCGCAGGTACATGCTGGTCTTGCTGCTCGCGTTGCGGAACAGCAGGCGCGTTGCCCGTACTTCGGCGTTGTAGCTTTCGCCGCTGTACAGATACGACTGCTGGTTGCCGGCCACGGTCTGCTCGTATTCGTAGCCGCTGCGCGTGGCGCCGAACAGCCAGTAGCCGACAGGCACGGAGTAGTGGAAGGTGAAGCCCTTGGTGCCGCGCTTGCCGCCGCTGAACACGTCATGGTTGAGGTTGACGTAGAACAGGTCGTTCTGGCGCAGTGCGTGGTCCAGCGACATCGTCGCACCGGCCTGGGTCTTGCCGGTGGCCTTGCTGCCGGAATCGTCCAGGCTCAGGTTGAAGCGCACCAGCCGCTGCTGCGACCACTGCACGACCAGGTCGCTCTGCCCGGGCGCGGCATCGGCGCCTTCGGCCGGGCTGATCTGGATGTCGGCCTCGGCGGTCGGTACCCGTTTGAAGTTCTCCAGTCCCTGTTCGATATCGCGCAGGTTGAGCAGGTCGCCACTGCGCGCGGGGATCGCATTCCACAAGGTGGCGTCGCGATGGGTGCCCTCGGCGAACCGGATCTGGCGCAGCGTGCCGGGTACGACGGTCAACTCCAGCGTGCCGGTGGTCAGGTCCTGCGGTTGGGCCAACACGCGTGTGGTGACAAAGCCGCGTTCCACGATGGCGTTCTGCACGCGCGACATCACCACGTTGATCCCGGTGGTGCCCAGGCAACGGCCAAGCGCCGGGTCGCCTTTGACGTTGGCCGCAGCCAGCGCCCACTGGAATCGCTCGGCCTGCTCACCGCCCAAGGTGATGCGTTCGATCACGAAACAGGGGGCCTCATCGGTGGGCAGCCGCTCCGGGGCCGCTACCGGTGCTTCCTGCAGGCGCGCATCGGGCCGGGTTTCAAGCTGCTCGCGCAGCGCGCGTTCGCGCTCCTGCTGGCGGAGCAGTTCCTGATCCGGGGCAGGCAGCTGCTGGGCGTGCACGGGCGTGCAGATCAGGGCGAGCGCGGCCGCCAGCGGGGCCAGCAGCCATGCGCGCGGAGAAGCGCCGTGAGTACCGGCACGAGCCGGGGTGGGGAATACGGTGTTTGGCATGCAGGATCTCGAACGTGGGCTGGCACGAACCATCGTTCGCTATAGACCGCCCCTATGGAGGCCCGCCAATTTAAGAGCTATTCGCGACATGAAAACCGTCAAAAACCCCACTCACTCGGTAGGACAATCACCCGTCGGCATGTAGGTATTTTCCTAAATAGTCATTTTTTTGACGTAGCTCACATGGAAGGAGATCGCGCGACCCTTGTTGTGAAGACGTTTTCACACGTAGCGCCTGCCGAGGGCCTCGATGAGGGACCTGTCGGGATCGAACCCGTACAATGGCCGGTCCTGGCCCCGCCTTCGGCGGCGGCCCAGTCCCCTACCCCGCAGATGCCGGCCGCTGGCCGGTCTCTGCCGTTGCACCCGCGTGCCTGAGGCCGCGGTGCGCCACCTGTCAGGAACCATGCTGATGACTCACCCCACTTCACCGTCCCAGTCCCTGCTGCACGGACGCCTGCTGGCCTTTGCCGCCATCCTGCTGGCGGCCTTGAACCTGCGCACCGCGGTCACCTCGCTGACCCCGCTGTTGGATGTGCTCGGCCAGACCTTCGGCTTCGGCACCACCATGACCGGCGTGCTCGGCATGCTGCCGACGGCCGCCTTCGCGCTGTTCGGCGTGACCACCCCGGCAGTGGCGCGCCGCCTGGGCCTGGAGCGCACCGCCTTGCTGGCGATGAGCCTGGCCACCGTGGGCCTGCTGCTGCGCTCGATGGCCGGCGGCGTGGGCAGCCTGCTGTTCGGCTCGGTGGTGGCGCTGGCCGGCATGGGGATCGGCAACGTGGTCGTACCGCCGCTGGTGAAGCGTTACTTCGCCAACCGCGTGGGCACCATGAGCACGCTCTACATCACCGTGCTGCAGATCGGCACGATGATGCCGGCCCTGCTGGCGGTACCCGTCGCGCAGCAGGCGGGCTGGCGCGTATCGCTGGGCATCTGGGCGCTGATGTCGCTGGCTGCGGCACTGCCGTGGCTGATGCTCTCCCGCGCCCGTCCGCACCCGGACACGATCAGCGCCGCCAACGATCCCTCCAGCGCGCCGCACGGCAAGGTCTGGAAGACCCCGCTGGCGTGGGGCATGACCCTGATGTTCGGCATGACCTCGTTGATGACCTATTCGATGTTCACCTGGCTGCCACGGATCGTGGTCGAGGCCGGTGCAACACCGGCATTCGGCGGCATCATGGTGGCGATCTTCGCGGCCTGCGGCCTGCTGCCATCGCTGACCATGCCGGCCCTGGCCGTGCGCCTGCGCAATCCTTTCGGGCTGGTGCTGATCGGCTTCAGCGCGTTTCTGATCGCCTTCGCCGGCCTGTTGTTCGCCCCGATGAAGGCCCCGTGGCTGTGGGCGGTGCTGCTCGGCATCGGGCCGTCCACGTTCCCGTTGGCGTTGACCCTGATCAACCTGCGCACCCGCACCCCCGCCGGTTCGGCCGCGTTGTCCGGCTTCATGCAGGGCGTGGGCTATGCCTTCAGCTGCCTGGGGCCGTTCCTGTTCGGCTGGCTGCACGCGGTCAGCGGTGGCTGGCACC
This sequence comes from Stenotrophomonas sp. IS26, assembly GCF_054188265.1. Taxonomy (NCBI): domain Bacteria; kingdom Pseudomonadati; phylum Pseudomonadota; class Gammaproteobacteria; order Lysobacterales; family Lysobacteraceae; genus Stenotrophomonas; species Stenotrophomonas sp. IS26. The sequence goes on along the minus strand of NZ_JBSZJV010000004.1, from coordinate 118,668 downwards.
TGCCGTTCGGCTTCCTGGTGCTGTGCGCGGTGGTGCTGTTGTGCGCCTCGTGGGTCGCCTGCAAACCGCAGAAGCTCGAAGACCAGTGGTAAGCGCCCCGGCGCGTCCATCTACACGCGCTGTGCGCAACTGCTGACGTAGCGTGTCGCTAACTGACCCGGTGGGCTGCACCGGGCAGTGTTCGGAGCCTCTGGCGTCGCCAGCCGGCTGAACAGCTTCATGGCGATGGAGTGCGCTGTCCATGTTGGCGACATGGTCTGAATCCGTAGCAATTCAATGGCTTGCCTTTCCCCTCCGGGTTCCACCCGGGGGCTGATCGGCCGTACCCGGCCATTAACGATTTGGCAACAACTGCGCAGTCAGGCACGATTGGCATGTGATGTGCGTCACACTTTTGACGCAACACACCTTTGAAAGGATGCTCCAAGGGGGGTTCCATGTACGACCATCGGCCGCTGGCGCTCAGCGTCGGCCTGGCATGCGCCGCACTCGCTTTCTCCACTCCGGCCACCGCAGCCGCCGACCCGCAGGCTGACGCGTTGGCCGAGATCGGCCACTACCGCGACCAGGCCCATTGGCTGGATGCACTGGCCGCGATCGAGCGGGCACGGGTGCAATCGCCCGACGACGCACTGCTGTATCGCCTGCAGGTGCTGACCCTGGCGGACATCGGCAACGCGCACCGCGCCTGGCAGCTGTATCTGGCGCGCCCCACCCTGTTCGATGCGGCACAGAAAGAACGGCTGGAAGGCAATTACCTGGCCAAGCTGGTGGGCTGGAGCCTGGCCTATGGCCCCAGCGAGGACACCCGCCTGGATGAAGCCGATGCCGCGCTGGTGCAGATGCAGCAGTACCTCGAACGCGATGGCACCCCCGTGCAGCAGGCCCCGCTGCGGATCCGCTATGACCGGCTGATCCTGCTCAACCGGCTGGGGCGTCATGCACAGGTGCGCGAGGAGTACCGCACGCTGCTCGCCGAGGGCCACCCGGTGCCGAACTATCTGCTGGCCGCCGTCGGCGATTCGCTGATGGCCACGCAGCATCCGGCCGAGGCGATCCCGGTGCTGGACGCCGCGCTCCAAGCCGATCCGTCACTGCCGCAGGCGCGCTCGGAACTGGCCTATGCGTATCTGGAGGACGAGCAGGCCGACACCGCGATCGCCCTGCTGAAGAAGTGGCAGGCCGATGAGCCCGCGTGGCGCTGGGCGAACGGTGCCAAGGCACCCTATGCGAACTGGCCGCGCTACGAGGCCGACCTCAACCTGGCCATGGTGCGTGCCTACAGTGGCGACCTGCCCACCGCCCAGCGCGATCTGGAGAAGATGGTCGAGATCGGCCCGGGCAACACCGGCACGCAGTCCTCGCTGGGCAACATCTACCTGATGCGTGGCTGGCCACGACGGGCGCTGGAGCGCTACAGCATGGCCAACACGCTGGACCCGCGCGACGTACCTGCGCGCCTGGGTCAGTACGACGCCTATGTACAGGTGCAGCGCGATGACCTGGCACGACCGGTCCACGACACGCTGCTTGCCGCCTACCCCAACCAGCCCTCCGTGCAACGCATGGACCGCAGCTGGCGTGCGCACCGTGGCTGGCAATGGCATGCCTACGCCGAAGGTGGGCGCAGCTCGGGCGGTGGCGGTGCATCGCCGCTGGGCAACGATGACGGCCGCTACGGCGTGGAAGTGCAGTCCCCGGTGCTGGACGACCGCTGGCGCCTGGTCGCGTTCGCCGATCGGCGCAGCGTGGATTTCCAGGACCAGACCATCGACCCGTTGCGGATCGGGGCGGGCACGCGCTACCGCTACGGCCGCGCCGATGCCGAAGCCTTCGTCAACCGCGCCAACGACCACATCGGCGATACCGGCCTCAGCGCCGGGTTCGGCTGGCAGTTCAGCGATCAATGGCATGCCGGCATCACTGCCGCACGCAATGACCCGGATGCCTCGATGCAGGCACGCGTCTCCGGCATCACGGCCGACAGCATCGCACTGGCGGCCGACTATCGCCGCGACGAGCGCACCCACTGGAGCGTGGGGGCCAGCCAGTTCCGCTACGACGACGGCAACCGTCGCGATACCGTCAGCACCGCCATCGAGCAGCGCCTGATGACCCGGCCGACGGTGTTCCTGGACGGTCTGGGCAGCGTGTATGCCAGCCGCGGCAGCCGCGATGACGTGCCCTATTTCAATCCCTCCGAGGATCACTCGGTGGAGATCGGCCTGCGCGTGGACCAGCAGTTATGGCGCCACTACGAACGCCACTTCCGGCATCGCCTGACCGTCTCCGTGGGCCAGTACTGGCAGCAGGGTTATGGCAGCGCGATCGTGCCCTCGGCCGAGTACCGCCATGAGTGGCAGCTCGGCGAAGGCCGCATTTTCGAGTACGGCATCCGCTGGTCGCGACCGGTCTATGACGGACAGCGTGAACGACACATCGGCCTGGATGCCGGCCTGCGGTGGGGAGAATGACATGCGGCACATGGACTTGAAGCGCTGGACCCGCTGGCTGTTGCTGGCCCTGCTCACCGCGGTGCTGCCGGCCCAGGCACAGCAACCACCGGCCGTACTTGATGCCGCCGACAACGGGCTGCTGGTGCTCAGCTACCACGACATCCGCGACGAGGTGGCCGCCCGCGGCGACCCGGACGCGTATGCCGTGAGCACGCAGAACTTCGCCGCGCATCTGGACTGGCTGTCCGCGCATGGGTATCACCCGGTGTCGCTGTCGCAGCTGATCACCGCCTCGCAGGGCGGCACGCCGCTGCCGCCCAAGCCGGTGCTGCTGACCTTCGATGATGGCCTGCGCAGCGTGTACAGCAAGGTCTTCCCGCTGCTGCGCGCCTACAACTATCCGGCGCTGGTCGCGGTGATCACCGACTACGTGGACATGCCGGCCGGGCGCCAGATCGACTACGGCTACCGCCCGTTCACCCGCGATGATTTCCTGACCTGGGCGCAGCTGCGCGAGATGCAGAAAAGCGGACTGATCGAACTGGCCAGCCACACCGACAACCTGCACCATGGCGTGCAGTCCAATCCGCAGGGCAACTCCACCCCGGCGGTGATCACCCGGACCTACGATCCGGCCCGCAGGACCTATGAAACCGCGGCCGACTACGAGACCCGCCTGCGCGCCGACCTGGGCCGCAGCGTGGAGCGCATCCAGCGCAATGTCGGCGTCAGCCCCAAGGCGATCGTGTGGCCGTACGCGGCCTACAACGCGCTGAGCAACGACATCGCCGAGCAGCTGGGCATGCCGGTCTCGTTCGATCTGGAAGGGCGCAGCACGCCGGTCAAGCGTGATCTGCACGGTCTGGCCCGGTTGCTGGTGACCAACAACCCGACCGTGGTGCAGCTGGCTTATGAACTGCGCCGCGATGTCGAACGCGATGGCATGCGGGCGCTGCAGATCGACCTGGATGCGGTCTACGATGCCGACCCGGTGCAACAGGGCAAGAACCTGGATGCGCTGATCGACCGGGTCAAGAAGATCGGCCCGACCCACGTGTTCCTGCAGGCCTTCGCCGATCCGGACGGCAACGGCTCGGCCGATGCGCTGTACTTCCCCAACCGCCATCTGCCGATGCGTGCGGACCTGTTCAACCGCGTGGCGTGGCAGCTCAAGACGCGCGCGGGGGTGAAGGTGTTCGCGTGGCTGCCGGTGCTGGGCTACGAGCTCAAGGATCCGGCCATCCGCAAGGCGCTGGCCATCGAGAGCCCGGAAAGCGATGGCATCTTCCGGCTGGACTTCACCCGGCCCCAGGTCCGCAAGATCATCGACGACATCTACGAAGACCTCGCGATCAACTCGTACTTCGAGGGCCTGCTCTTCCACGATGACGCCTACCTGCGCGACACCGAGCTGACCCAGCTTCCGCAGGAAGGCGATGACGGTGCACGTACCCAGGCCCTGATCGACTTCACGCTGGAGCTGCGCACCGCCGCGCAGCGCTGGCGGCCGAAGCTGGGCACCGTGCGAAACCTGTATGCCCAGCCCGTGCTGGAACCGCAGAGCGCGAGCTGGTTCGCGCAGCGTCTTGACCTCTTCAACAAGGCCTACGACCACACCGCCCTGATGGCGATGCCGTGGATGGAAGGCAGCCGCAGCCCGGAACGCTGGCTGGACCGGCTGGTGGTGGCGGTGAAGCAACACGATCCGCAGTTGTCGCAGACGATGTTCGAGCTGCAGACGCTGGACTGGCGCACCGGCAAGCCGATCCCCGGCGACCGCCTGCGCGCGCAGATCCGTCGTCTACAGGCGCAGGGCGTGCGTCATTTCGCCTGGTATCCGGATGACTTCATCGCCGGACGTCCCTCCACGTATGACGCGCGCGCGGCCATGTCGGCCCGCAGCTTCCCGTACGAGGAAAAGTGAGGTCGCCATGCATCCTCTTCTCTACACCTTGTTCCAGTTCGCCTTCTTCTACCCGATGGTGATGGCGTTCTTCTGGATGTCCGGCGGCCTGTATTACTTCTTCCGGCGCGAACGCAAGGCACGCGACCGTGATGATCCGCCGCCGATGGCCGAGTATCCGTTCGCGTCGATCCTGATCCCGTGCCACAACGAAGCGGAGAACCTGGACGACACCCTCGGTTCGGCGCTGAAGCAGAACTACCCGGACTTCGAAGTCATCGCCATCAACGATGGCAGCAGCGACGATACCGGGGCACGGCTGGATGCCCTGGCCGCCCTTCACCCACGCCTGCGCGTGGTGCATCTGGACCGCAATCTGGGCAAGGCCAATGCGCTGCGCATGGGCGCACTGGCGGCACGCTCGGAGTTCCTGGTGTGCATCGATGGCGATGCGATGCTGGAGGAGTACGCCACCCACTGGATGGTCTGGCACCTGACCTCCGGCCCGCGCGTGGGCGCGGTCACCGGCAACCCGCGCATCCGCAACCGTTCCACCCTGCTGGGCCGGCTGCAGGTGGCCGAGTTCTCCTCGATCATCGGCATGATCAAGCGCGCGCAGCGGGTGTATGGGCGCATCTTCACCATCTCCGGGGTGATCGCCGCGTTCCGCCGTACTGCCCTGCATCGGATCGGGTACTGGTCCGACGACATGGTCACCGAGGACATCGACATCAGCTGGCGCCTGCAGCTGGATCATTGGGACATCCGCTACGAGCCCAATGCGCTGTGCTTCATCCTGATGCCGGAAACGCTGAAGGGGCTGTGGCGGCAGCGCCTGCGCTGGGCCCAGGGCGGCGTGGAAGTGCTGCTGCGGCATGGCGGCTCGCTGTTCCACTGGCGCAAGCGCCGCATGTGGGGCGTGCTGCTGGAGTACATCCTCAGCGTGCTGTGGGCGTACACGATGCTGGCCATCATCGTGCTGTGGGCACTGGGCAAGTTCATGACGCTGCCGCCCGAGCTGTACATCGCCACGCTGCTGCCGCAGTGGCATGGCGTGATCCTGGCGCTGGTCTGCCTGCTGCAGTTCGCCAGCAGCCTGATCATCGACCGACGTTACGAAACGCATATTGGACGTAATTACTTCTGGGTGATCTGGTACCCGATGGCGTACTGGCTCATCAGTCTGTTCACGACCCTGGTGGCGTTCCCCAAGACGATCTTCAAGCGTCGTGGCAAGCGCGCGGTCTGGGTCAGTCCTGACCGGGGTATCCGATGAACACTGTCAAATCCACCCGCCGCTTCGACTCGCGGCTGATCCAGAAACCGCGCCAGCAGCCACGCCTGCAGCGTACTGCCTGGGGCTTTGTGACCATCGCCTTCTGGGCGTTCTACTTCTACCTGTGGGCACCGTTGGTGACGCTGATCTCTTGGCTGCTCGGCGGGCGGATGGCCTGGGCGCAGCTGTACGAACAGAAGCAGACGGTCGATCCGTTCGTGGTCATCGCGCTGCCGGTGATGCTGGTGTGCTGCGCAGCGCTGCTGATCGCCTGGGCCGAGTACAACCGCATGCGGTTTTCGGGCAAGGAGCGCCGGCTGCCGCATGACGATGTGACCCGTGAAGAGATGGCGCACGACCTGGGCGCGAGCGCTGCGGTGGCATCCCTGCTGGCCGATGGCAAGGCGGTGACCCTGCACATGGATGATCACGCGCGGCCGGTGCGGGTGACAGCGCAGGCGCTGGCCGGTTGAGGCTCGTGCCGGCCGCTGGCCGGCACGACCGATTACGTGCGTGTCTGGCCTTCGCCGCGGACGACGAAGCGCTCCACGGTGAGCGCTTCCAGTCCCATCGGGCCGTAGGCATGCAGGCGGGTGGTGGAGATGCCGATCTCCGCACCCAGGCCGAGCTCGCCACCATCGGAGAAGCGCGAGGAGGCGTTGACCATCACCACCGCTGAGCGCAACGCGTGCACGAAGCGCTCCGCCGCCGCGGCATCCTCGGTCGCGATCACTTCGGTGTGGTCCGAGCTGTACTGCTGGATATGCGCGAGGGCGTGGTCGAGGTCGTCCACCACGCGCACGGCGAGGATCAGATCCAGATACTCGGCGGCGTAATCGTCTTCGCTGGCTGCCTCTGCATCGGGCAGCCACTGGCGTGCCACCGCATCGGCGCGTAGCTGCACACCACGTTCGGCCAGCGCTTTCGCCGCCAAGGGCAGGAAGGTCGGCGCGAGGTCGGCATGGACCAGCAGCGTCTCCAGCGAGTTGCAGGCCGACGGCCGGCTGCACTTGCCATCCACCAGCAGGCGCAGCGCCAGTGCAGGATCGGCGGCGCGGTCCACGTACAGATGGCAGACGCCCTTGTAATGCTTGATCACCGGTACGCGGGCATGCTCGGCCACGAAGCGGATCAACCCTTCCCCACCGCGTGGAATCGCCAGGTCGATCAGGTCGTTGAGCTGCAGCAGCGCCAGCATGGTCTCGCGGCGCAGATCCTCGACCAGCGTCAGTGCTGCATCGGCAATGCCTGCCTCGCGCAGCGCGCGCTTGAGCGAGGCGGCAATCGCGGTGTTGGAGTGGATCGCCTCCGAGCCGCCGCGCAGGATCACGCCGTTGCCGGCCTTGATGCACAGCGCTGCCGCATCGGCGGTCACGTTGGGGCGCGCCTCGTAGATCATCGCGATGACGCCGAGCGGTACGCGCACTTTCTGAACGCGGATGCCATTGGGGCGCACATCATCGCGGGTTACCTGGCCGACCGGATCGGGCAATGCGGCGACCTCGCGCAGGGCGGCGGCGATACCGGCCAGACGCGGCGGGTTCAAGGCCAGGCGATCCAGCATCGCCGTGCCCACGCCCTTCTCCGTGGCCGCAGCAAGATCGCGGGCGTTGGCGGCGAGAATCGCATCGGTATCGGCGTCCAGCGCGGTGGCCATGGCCTCCAGCAGTTCGGCCTTGGCGGCGGAGGACAGCTGAGCGAGTTGCTGGGCAGCCTCGCGGCAGGCCAGCGCCTGGGCGCGGATGTCGGTAGTGGAGCTGGCGACCATCTCAATATCCTTGAAAAAACACGGTGGGGACGCAATCACAACAGCACCAGATCGTCACGGTGGATGACGTTGCCACCGTAGTTGTAGCCGAGCACGCTTTCGATGTCGCGCGAGTGGCGCCCGGCGACGCGGCGGATGTCGCTGGCCGAGTACTGGCTGACGCCACGGGCCAGGCAGACCTCGCCGGCCTCGGTGCGTTGCCGGATCTCGACCATGTCACCGCGGCGGAAGTCCCCCTCGGCACCGACCACGCCGCCGGGCAGCAGCGAGGCGCCCTTGCCACGCAGCGCATCGGCCGCACCGGTATCGACCAGGATCGCGCCCGGTTCCAGCGGTGCGTGCCGCAGCCAGTATTTGCGCGCGGCCACGCGGGTCTGCGCGGCATGGATGCGGGTGCCGAAGAGGCGGCCCTGGCTGAGCGCGCGCACCACCTCGGCGCTGCGCCCGTTGAACAGGCAGGTCTCGATGCCGACACGGCCGGCCTTGGCTGCGGCCTCCAGCTTGGTATGCATGCCGCCGGTGCCCGCGCCGCTGCCGGCCCCCCCGGCCATCGCCAGCACCTCGACGGTCAGCTCGGGCACATCGTGGATCGGCCGCGCCTGCGGATCACGCCGCGGGTCGGCGCTGTACAGGCCGTCGATATCGGTGGCGATGAACAGCACATCGGCGTCGATCAGCGCAGCGACGGTCGCGGCGAGATTGTCGTTGTCGCCGAGCTTGAGCTCATCCACCGAGACGGTGTCGTTCTCGTTGACCACCGGCAGCGCGCCCAGCCGCAGCAGTTCGTTGAGCGTGGCCCGGGCATTGAGGTAGCGGCGGCGGTTGCGCAGGTCGTCATGGGTCAGCAGCACCTGCGCCACCGGACGTTCGAAGAAGCGCTGCCACAGCCCGATCAGCTGCGCCTGGCCCAGCGCGGCCAGTGCCTGCCGTGCCGCCATCGCCGCCCCGGCTTCCAGCGCGCGCGGCACGATCGCCCGGCCAGCGGCGACCGCGCCGGAGGACACGATCACCACTTCACGCCCGGCCAGGACATTGGCCGAGACGAACTGGGCCAGCCCCAGTGCGTGGCGGGGCGAGAGACCGCCGCCGTCAGCGGCCAGCAGGCTGCTGCCCACTTTGAGGACGGCACGTTTCCACTGCGGAACGGCTTGTTCGGTAAACGGCGAAGGCACGGGCTGGTTCATAGGGTCGGCGCGCTCAGCGCGTGCTCCATTCGTGGATACGGGCGGTGGCACTGCCGTGCACCAGCAGCGGATCGGTGTCGACCAGCGCCTGCGCGGCGGCCAGGTCGGCGATGTCCTGCAGCACGTAGGCGCCACCGCTCTTGTCGGTGAAGCCCCCGGTCAGCAGCAGCTGCCCGCGGGCCCGCACCGCATCGAGAAAGCGCACGTGCTCGGCACCCACGTCATCGCGGAAGTCCGGCGTGCGGGTGACCATCACCAGGTAACAGGTTTTCATGTGGATCCTTTTCCCGGGCTCGCCCGGCAAGACGTTACAAAAACGGCGGCCTTGCGGCCGCCGTCGTGATTACACCAGTGCGGCCCAGCGGGCGCGCAGTTCATCCAGCCGCAGGTCGGCGGCCGCGCCGGGCGACACGCGCGCGGCCAGGCTGCCTTCGGGGGTCCGCCCCTGCCCGGCCGTATCCGCCGCCGCGGCGGCGGCCTTGTAGGCCTCGCGGAACGGCACACCGGCCACCGCCGCTTCCACGGCGACATCGGTGGCGTACATGCCCGAGTCGATCGCCGCACGCAGCTTGTCATCGCGCCATTCCAGGTTGGCCAGCAGCGCCGGCAGCAGTTCCAGCGCGGCCAGACCGCGGCCGAAGCCATGGAAGATCGCGCCCTTGCTGCTCTGCAGATCGCGGTGATAGCCCGACGGCAGCGACAGCAGCTGCTCGATCTCGGTGCGGGCCGCGGCCACGCTGGCGTGGGTGGCACGCATCAGTTCGATCACGTCCGGGTTGCGCTTGTTCGGCATGATCGAACTGCCGGTGGTGTACTGCGCGGGCAGCGCGACAAAGCCGAACTCGCCGCTGGTGAACAGCGACAGGTCCCATGCGATGCGGCGCAGATCCAGGGTGGCGCCGCCAAGCGCTTCTAGTGCGGCCAGCTCGAACTTGCCGCGCGAGAGCTGCGCGTAGATCGGCGAGATCTGCATCCGCGCGAAGCCGAGTGCCTCGGTGGTGTGCGCGCGGTCCAGCGGCAGGTTCACGCCATAACCGGCGGCTGTGCCGAGCGGATTGGCATCGACCAGGGTGAAGGTGTCGTGCGCGCGGATCGCGTTGTCGATGAAGGCTTCGGCCCAGCCGGCCCACCACATGCCCGCCGAGGACACCACGGCGCGCTGGATGTGGGTATAGCCCGGCACCGGCAGGTCTTTTTCGGCCTCGGCGCGATCCAGCGCGACCTTGGCGATCTCGCGGCTCAGCTCGGCCACGCGCAGCAGCTTGTCCTTCAGCCACAGCCGGGTCGCCACCAGGATCTGGTCGTTGCGGCTGCGCCCGGTGTGGATCTTGCGGCCGGCATCGCCGAGGCGCTCGGTCAGGCGCGCTTCGATCGCCGAGTGGCAATCCTCGAAGCGCTCATCCAGCACGAACGCGCCACTGCGGAAATCCTCGGCCAGCACGTCCAACTCGCGCTGCAGGCCGACGCGTTCGTCGTGGGCGAGGATGCCGATGTTCTCCAGGCCCTGCGCATGCGCCTTGCTGGCCGCCACGTCGTACAGGAAGAACGCGCGGTCCAGGATCACATCATCGCCGGCCAGGAAAGTCTGGATCTTGGCGTCTACCGCCACGCCGGGCTTCTGCCACAGAAGGTCTGCCATGTCTTGCTCCGTAGGCGGAATCGCTCCGCCGGGTTGTCAGGGCGCGCGCAGGGGGCCGCGCTGCGCCGTGGGAATTCAGTGCGGGATAGAGGCCAGTTCGTCCAGGCCCAGTGCCAGGTTGAGGTTCTGCATCGCCTGGGTGGCCGCGCCCTTGAGCAGGTTGTCCAGGGTCGCCACCACCACGACGCGCTTGCCGCCCGGGGCGACGTCGAAGCCGCCGATCTGCACGCCGTGCCGGCCCGCAATCTGGCTTACCCAGGGCGCTTCGTCGATCACGTCGACCAACGCTTCGTTGGCGTAGTACTTCTGGTAGAGCGCGATCACGTCCTCGCGCTTGACGACCGTGTTGAGCCACAGGTTCACGGTCATGGTGATGCCGCGGAAGTGCGGCGCCACATGCGGCATGAACTCCACCGGCACGCGCAGGTGCGCGGTGACTTCGCGCTCGTGCACATGGTTGGTCAGCGCATACGGCATCAGGTTGTCGCGCAGCAGTTCGGGATTGTTCTTGTCCGAGGGCGTGGTGCCCGCGCCGGAGTAGCCGGAAACACCAAAGCACTGCGGCGGGCCGGCCAGCTGCTGCAGCAGCGGGCTGATCGCCAGCTGCATCGCGGTGGCGTAGCAGCCCGGGTTGCTGATGTGCTTCTGGCCCAGGTAGTCGCCCCGGGTCAGCTCCGGCAGGCCGTAATACCAGCTCGGCTCGAAGCGGTGATCGGCCGACAGATCGACGGTCACCGTGTCCGGCCTGGCCGCATCCAGCGCGGTGACGAACGGCGCGGACAGGCCATTGGGCAGTGCCAGGATCACGGCGTCCATGCCCTTGGCGGCGACAGCATCCGCATCCAGGTTCTCGAACTGCAGTTCACCGTGCCAATCGCTGTGGTGGTCGCTCACGCGCTGGCCAGCCAGTTCGCGCGAGGACACGAAGCCCAGCTGCAGGCGCGGGTGGGCGGCGATCAGTTTGATCAGCTCGGCGCCGGTGTGGCCGCGGGCGCCGACGATGCCGACAGTGAAGATCTTGGTGCTCATGCGTGTGCGTCCAGGCGGTGCTGCAGGTGGCGTTTCACCCCCGGCCATTCCGCATCGATGATGGAGAAGATGACGGTATCGCGCGGGGTGCCATCCGGGTGGCGCTTGTGGTTGCGCAGCACGCCGTCCTGCTTGGCGCCCAACCGTGCGATCGCGGTGCGCGAGGTAAGGTTGAACCAGCTGGTCTCGAACACCACGCTCAGGCATTCCAGCCGCTCGAAGGCGTGGGTGAGCAGCATCAGCTTGGTCTCGGTGTTGATGCCGGTGCGCTGGGCGGCCTCGCCATACCAGGTGTAGCCGATGCTCAGGCGTGGCACCTCGGCGTCCAGATCGTAGTAGCGGGTGGTGCCGACCACTTCATCGGCCTCGTTGAGGACCGCGAACGGCAGCACCTTGCCCTCGGCCTGCGCCTGAAGCGCGGCCTGGACATAGGCGGTCATGGTCTTCGCACTCGGCACCTGGGTGTACCAGAGCTTGGACAAGGTGCCATCCCCCAGTGCACCGCGCAGGCCATCGATGTGCGCCATCTGCAGCGGCTCCAGCCGGGCGTGGGTGCCGGCCAGTGTGGGGACCTTGGTCCAATCGGCGAGATTCATGAGGTTCAGCCCTCCAGGCTGGGGGTGCGTGCGGCGCAATGCTCGACGTACGCTTTGATGCGGTCGAAGCCATCGGCGCCGAACCAGAACACTTTCCAGTGGCCCTGCTTGTAGCAGCCATCGGATTGCGCGTAATAGAAGTGATTGATCGGGTTGCCGTTGCGCGAGCGCCAGAACAGCTGTGGGGTTTCGTCCAGCATGACATTCCAGACCGCGCGGCCAAGGCCTTCGCCCTGCGCGTCATCGAGCACCGCGAACTTGTCCAGGTAGACGCCTTCGGGCTCGTCGGTAAGGATCACCGCGGTGCGGTAGTTCTCACTGACGTAGGCGCGCAGCAGCTTGGTTTTCTGGAAGTAGTCCGGCACCAGGGTACGGCCGAAGCTGGATTCGATCAGCTGCTTCAGGCGCGGCAGATCGAGCGCATCCCACGCGGTGGCGCGCAGCACCTTCTCGCCCTTGCGCACCAGCGTGCCCGAGCCCTTGTGGGTGAACAGCTCCTTGGCCAGGTCCGCCGGGCGGGTGATCGACACCGACGATTCCAGCGGCAGGCGATCGAGCAGGTCCTTGATCTGCTCGATCTTGACCCGCATGCCGCCATGGATCCACGGCTGCTGCATCAGCTGGTCGTACTCGGTGGACAGGTTGATCGAATCGATCACCTTGCCCTCTTCATCAAGCAGGCCGCCGGTGCCGGTCAGGAAGATGATCTTGTAGGGCTGCAGTTCCTGCACCAGCTCATTGGCGGCGAAATCGGCGTTGACGTTGAGGATCTGCCCGCAGCGGGTTTCGCCCAGGCTGGTGATCACCGGGATCGAGCCGGCACGCAGGCTTGCTTCGATCGGGGCCAGGTTGACCTTCTTGACCTCACCGACCAGGCCGTAGGTGTCCTGATCCAGGTACTCGGCTTCGAACACGCCGCCGGTGATCGAGGTCGCGCGTGCGCCGTTCTGCTGCAGGGCTTCGACCAGCTGCAGATTGGAGGCCTGGAACACCCGGCGCACGATCGCCAGGCCTTCGGCCGAGGTCACGCGCAGGCCGTTGACGGTCTGCTTCTCGATGCCGGCCGCCGACAGTTCGGCATCCAGCTGCGGGCCGGCGCCATGCAGCACGATCGGGGTCAGGCCGACTTCCTGCAGGAACGACAGCGAGGAGGTCAGCGCCTCCAGGTCATCGCGCAGCACCGCGCCGCCGACTTTGACCACGGCGAAGCGTTTGGCGTCCAGCTGCGAGAAACGCTTGAGGTACTGGCTGATTTCCTTCGCGCTGGCCATGCTCGAGAGCAGGCGCACGATGGTCTGACGGGTCTGGCGGTGGGGCTGGGAAGAAGGCATTTCGATATCGTCGCAGGCGGCCGGGGCCGCGATGGGAGTTCCGTCAGTGGGGGACCACGACGGCGTCATTCGATCAGGCGCCGTGCGCAATGATGCGGTGCACGGACGCGGCGTAACGCTGCAGCTGCTCCAGTGTCACGAACTCATCGGCGGTGTGGGCCTGGGCGATGTCGCCCGGGCCGTACACCAGCGTGGTGTAACCCCCGGCCGAGAACAGCGAAGCCTCGGTCCAGAAATCCACCGCGTTGCCGATCGGGATATCCAGCGCATCGGCCACGTCACGCGCGGCCAGCCGGCGGTTTTCTGCTTCGGCAATATCGCCGGCCGGGAAGCTGGGCCCACGGAAGGTCTCGGTGAACACCGCGGCCTCCGGTTCGGCGAAACCGGCAAAGGTGGCCAGCAGCGCATCGATATCCATCGACGGCAGCGGGCGGAAGCCGAAGCGCACCTCGGCGGCGGGCGCGATCATGTTGGCCTTGATGCCGCCTTCCACGCGCCCGATGTTGAAGCGCAGGCCGGTGAGCCCGCCGAAGCGCGCATGCGACAACGACTCGACATGGTCCAACGCGCGGTTGCCCCAGCGCATCGCCTGATGCAGTGCGCTGGCGGCCGCATCCTGCTTGCCCGAGGCATGCCCGGCGCGGCCCTTGAACTGCATCAGCACCGAGCTGATGCCACGGTGCGCGAGTACCGCTTCGCTCATCGTCGGCTCGGACACCAGCACCGCTTCATACGCAATGCCACGGGCGAGGAACGCGGCGATGCAACGCGGGTCGTTGGCCTCCTCGTCGCTGGAGAACAGAAACGCGGCGTCGCCATCACTGGCGTTCGCAGCCGCCACCAACGCCGCCGCGGCGCCCTTGATGTCGCACACGCCCAGTCCGATCACGCGGTCCTCGGCGCGCCGCATCACGTGCGGATCGGCCGTCCAATGCGGCGAATCCGGCACGGTATCCAGGTGCACGTTGAACAGGTACTTCGGGGTGCCACGCACCGCATACAGGCTGACTGCACCGTCGCCATGGTCGATCACCTCCACATTGAACCCGGGCAGGTTCGCACGCAGGTAATCGAAGATGCCGCCGGTGGTGATCGCACGCGGCGGATTGCGCGTGTCGAACGACACCAGGGCCTGCAGGTGGGTAAGGGTGTTTTCGAGCATGCGGGTCAGTCCTTCACTGCGGCAACGGCCGCATCCTGGTAGATCGTGGGTCGCGCAATTTCCATCAGCAGCTCCGGGCGCGCCGGAGCATCGAATCCGAAACGCGCGTACAGGCCATGCGCGTCGCGGGTGGCGAGCATGAAACGGCGCAGGCCCTGCAGCGCCGGCTGCGCCAGCAACGCCTCGATCAACGCCGTGCTGTAGCCGCGCCCCCGGTGGTCGGGCAGCACGAACACATCGGCCAGGTAGCCGAAGGTCGCACCGTCGGTGATCACCCGGGCAAAGGCCACCTGACTGCCATCGTCCAGATAGCCGCCGATGCACAAGGAGCCGTCGATCGCCCGCTGCACCGTTTCCCGTGGAATCCCTTCGCTCCAATACGCTTGGGTCGACAGATACCGGTGAATCAGCGCGACATCGAGCCGCTGTTTATCGGTGCAGACGTGCAGGTTCATGGTCTCGGTCCAGTTCAACGCCCGGCGGGTGGCGCGCACCCGCCGGACACGTCGATCAATCGATCAGCGATTCACCTGCGCATACAACGTCGAGCTCATGCCGAACAGCTTGATGAAGCCTTCGGCCTCTTCCACGCCCCAGTCGGCCGACTGTGCATAGGTGGCGCCTTTGGCGTTGAGCAGGTGCGGCGACTTCACGGCCACGGCATCCACACGGCCACCACGGGTCTCCAGCACCACTTCACCGTTGACCTTGGTCTGCGAGGACTTCAGGAAGGCCTCGATGTCGGTCTTGAGCGGGTCGTGGTAGAAGCCTTCGTACACCAGCTCCACCCACTTGCGTGCCACGTCCGGCTTGAAGCGGTTCTGCTGCTTGGTCAGCACCGCATCTTCCAGCGCACGGTGCGCGGCCAGCAGCGAGACCAGGCCCGGCGCTTCGAACACGATGCGGCCCTTCAGGCCGATCACAGTGTCACCGGTGTAGACACCACGGCCGACGCCGTACGGGGCGAACAGCTTGTTGAGCTTGGCCAGGATCTGCTCACCCGGCAGCGCCTTGCCATCCAGCTCGACCGCTTCGCCTTCGACGAACGTCAGGGTCACGGTGAGCGACTCGACCGGCCATTCGCTGCGCGGGGCGCACCAGCCGCGGGCACCCTCGCCCGGGGCTTCCCAACGGTCGATCTCGCCGCCGGACATGGTCAGGCCGAGCAGGTTCTCGTTGATGGTGTAGGCCTGCTGCTTGGCACGCACGCCGAAGCCACGCTCTTCCAGGTACTTCTGCTCATAGGCGCGGGTCTGGGTGTGTTCCTTCTGGATCTCACGGATCGGCGCGACGATCTGGTAATCGCCCAGTGCCTTCACGGCCAGATCGAAACGGACCTGGTCGTTGCCCATGCCGGTGCAGCCGTGGGCGATGATGTTGGTGCCCAGCTCGGCGGCGCGCTTGAGCGCGGCATCCACGATCAGGTAGCGATCGGAGACCAGCAGCGGGTACTGGCCCTGGTAGCCTTCGCCGGCCCACACGAACGGCTTGACGAAACCACTCCAGATCGCCGGGCCACCATCGACGGTGACGTGGCTGGTGACGCCCAGCTCGGCGGCACGCTGCTCGATGAAATCGCGCTCTTCGTCATCCACGCCGCCGGTATCGGCGAACACGGTGTGCACGTTGTAGCCGCGCTCCTGCAGGTAAGGCACGCAGAAGCTGGTGTCGAGTCCGCCGGAGAAGGCCAGGACGATGTCTTTGTTGCTCATGGGGGTCAGGTCCAATAGGGGAATGCGGTAAGAATCTGGGTTGGTGCGGGTAGAGCCACGCCATGCGTGGCTGCACCATTGGAGGCGTTCGATCAGCGGCCGATCAATGCCGACATGATCGCCTTCTGCACATGCAGGCGGTTTTCGGCTTCGTCGATCGCGATGCACTGCGCCGAATCCATCACGCCGTCGGTCGCTTTCACGTTGCGACGCAGCGGCAGGCAGTGGCTGAAGACACCGTTGTTGGTGAGCGCCATCTTGGCTTCGTCGACGATGAAGTGCTTGTACTGATCGCGGATCGGCTTTTCCGGTTCCCAGTTGCCGAAGAACGGCAGCGCGCCCCAGCTCTTGGCGTACACCACGTCCGCGCCGGCGTAGGCACTGGCGATGTCATGGCTGACCTGCAGCGAACCGCCGCTCTCGGCGACGTTCTGCTCGGCCCAGCCCATGTAGCGCTCATCCAGGATGTAATCCGGGGTCGGGCACAGCAGGGTCACGTCCATGCCCATGCGGGTGGCGATGGTCAGCGCCGAGTTGGCCACCGCGGTGTTCAGCGGCTTGGGGTGATAGGTCCAGGTCAGCACGTACTTCTTGCCGCGCAGGTCCTGGGTGCCGAAGTGTTCCTGCAGGGCCATCACGTGGGCCAGTTCCTGGCACGGGTGGGTGATGGTTTCCATGTTGATCACCGGCACCGGCGAGTACTTGGCGAAGCTCTTGAGCACTTCGTCCTCGCGGTCCTTGGTCCAGTCGATGAACTTCGGGAAGGCACGCACGCCGATCAGGTCCACATAGCGGCCCAGCACTTTGGCCACTTCGGCGATGTGCTCCTCGGTGTCCCCGTCCATCACCGAGCCCAGGTTGAACTCGATCGGCCAGGCGTCTTTGCCCGGCTGCAGCACGATCGCGTGGCCGCCCAGCTGGAACGCGCCCAGCTCGAAGCTGGTGCGGGTGCGCATGGAGGGATTGAAGAACACCAGGGCAATCGACTTGCCCTTGAGCTCGTCGCCCAGTTTGTTGCGCTTGAACAACGCGGCCTGGGTCAACAGGGCATCCAGGTCGGTGCGGCTCCAATCCTGGGTGTTCAGGAAGTGCTTCAGGGACATCGATCGATCCTTTGCGGCTGGTTTTCCACCGTTTCCGGCAGGGGTTGGGGGCGCCGGGGCGCGTTCAGGGCTCAACAAAACGTATACAGATGAAACTTTTCAGATCGTAGAAACGAAAAAACCCAGCGCGGGGGCTGGGTTTTCCAAACAGGCAGCACGAAGCTCCGGTTACCCAGCGAAAATGTGGGGTTCCGGTCGGCGGGCACGCGACGTCATGCCCGTAGCCATACGGGCGGCGCTGGTGTCGTGCTGGAAGTCGGTGAGTTTCATGGCCGCCCATCTTTGCATGCACCCGGGGCGGGTGCAAGGCCTGAATGGAAATTCAGGTTGAAGGCGTCGCCCGTGAGGCGACGGGAGGTGTCACGGGTTGGCGCCACCGGCCTGCTCGTTGCCCACCCACGGGGTGATCGAGACGCGGATCTTGAGCCGGTTGCCCGGGTCTTCCGGCAGGCGGGAACGGTACTTGGTGCCCTTGTAGACGTAGTCCACGTCGTAGGCGATCGGGCGGCGGAACTCACGGCCGACCGGGATGATCTTGCAATCCCGGGTCAACAACGGCCCGGTGTTGGCCGGCGTGGCCTCGACCACCACCGTTTCTGAGTAGCCACTTTCGTCGGTGCTGCCGTCCTCCCGGCGGAAGATCGAGCGCACCGAATCCATGAAGCGGCCGAAGCGGCCCTTGTCTTCCTGCGGCTCCTCGCCGGTGACGTTGACCGGCGCGAGCGTGCGGGTGGAGACCGGCTCGCAGTGCTCTTCAGTGCGGGTGGCGCGCAGGGTCTGGAAGACCGGCTCGACGTTGAGCACCTGGGCGTAGTCGAACTTGACGTTCTCCACGATCACCACCCGGTTGCGCACCTCACCCTCCTGGGCGCACGCCCCGAAGGCGGCACTTCCGAGCAGGCAGACCAGCGTCAACAACGAAGCGGATTTCATTGGCAACAAGGAAAAGGACAAGAGGGATAGTTTAGGCAGTGGCAAGCACAAGGGGCTGAACATTACCCTTCCGTGACGTTTCTGCCCATAGGCCGACCCCACCTGCAGGGCCGGAAGCCCGCCACAACGGGACGGAACGCCTGAAGCCTTCAGCCACACCGCCAGCGGCCGGGGCCGCCTGCCTGCCCTGCCCACATCCCCCCAAAGCCCCCGACACGTTCTAAAATCGACCGCTTACCCCCGCTCCCGACCCTCATGACCCTGCGCCTGCACAACAACCTGACACGCCAGCTCGAACCGTTCACCCCGCTCGATCCGACCTGTCCGACCCTGTATGTGTGTGGCCCCACGGTCTACAACTACGTCCACATCGGCAATGCCCGTGGGCCGGTGGTGTTCGGGGTACTGGCCGATCTGCTGCGCCGCCGCTTCGGCGGCCTGCGCTATGCCCGCAACATCACCGACGTGGATGACAAGATCAACACGGCCGCGCGCGAGCAGCACGTCCCGATCAGCACCATCACCGACCGTTTCGCCGCCGCCTACCGCGAGGACATGGCCGCGCTGGGCGTGGTGCCGCCGGATATCGAGCCGGAAGCCACCGCGCACATTCCGCAGATCGTGACGATGATCGAGCAGCTGATCGCCAACGGGCATGCCTATGCGGCCGAAGGCCACGTGCTGTTCTCGGTGAGCTCCTACGCCGACTACGGCAAGCTCTCGCGCCGTGACCCTGACGAGATGCTGGCCGGTGCGCGCGTGGATGTCGCCCCGTACAAGCGCGACCCGGGCGATTTCGTGCTCTGGAAGCCCTCCAGCGACGACCTGCCCGGCTGGGAGTCGCCCTGGGGCCGTGGCCGCCCGGGCTGGCACATCGAGTGCTCGGCGATGGCCGCAGCGCACCTGGGGCCGACCATCGATATCCATGCCGGCGGCGTGGACCTGCAGTTCCCGCACCACGAGAACGAGATCGCCCAGAGCGAGTGCGCGCACGGCGGGCAGACCTTCGCCCGGTTCTGGCTGCACAACGGCATGCTCAACTTCGGCGGCGCCAAGATGAGCAAGTCGATCGGCAACATCGAGCGCGTGCACGATCTGGTCCGCCAGCATGCCCCCGAGGCGCTGCGCTATGCCCTGCTGTCGGCCCACTACCGGCAGCCGCTGGACTGGTCCGATGCGCTGATCGAGCAGTCGGTGCGCACCCTGGACCGCCTGTACGGCACCCTGCGCGATCTGGTCGGGGTGGACGCCGCTGCGGTGATTCCGGCCGAGATCGAGGCCGCGCTGGATGACGACCTCAACACCCCACAGGCACTGGCCGAGCTGGCCCGTATCGCCGGTGAGGCACGCAAGGCTGCTGACGCCGACAAGGCGCACTGGAAGTCCGCGCTGCTCGGTGCCGGCCTGGCGCTGGGCCTGCTGCAGCAGGATCCCGCGGCCTGGTTTGGCACCGCAGGCGGCAACGACGACGATGCGGCGATCCAGGCCCTGATCGATGAACGCGCCGCTGCCAAGCAGGCCCGCGACTTCGCCCGCGCCGATGCGATCCGCGACCAGTTGGCCGCCGAGGGCATCGTGCTGGAAGACACCGCCCAAGGCGTGCGCTGGTCGCGCAAGCGCTGAACGACCGCCCGGCTGACCGTCGGGCGCTACCCGACACCGCCCGATCCACTGGGCATTGCCATGACATCGCCCCGGCCACGGACGGCCGGGCTGCCTCCCCCCGCAACTGCACGGTCACCCACGGACGGCGAACACCGACCCGGAGCCCCCATGACCCCCACCTCCCCGTTCCCGCTCGAACCCACCGCTGCTGAAGCCCAGGCAGCCATCGCCGAGGAATTCGCCTTCTTCGGTGACTGGTCCGAGCGTTATCAGTACCTGATCGACCTCGGCCGCAAACTGCCCACCTTCCCGGAAGCGTGGAAAACCGAGGAACATCGCCTGCTCGGCTGCCAGTCCATGGTCTGGATCGTGCCGGACGGCAATGCCGAGGCGCTGCGCTTCCACGCCATCAGTGATTCGGCGATCGTCTCCGGGCTCATCTACCTGGCCCTGCGCGTCTACTCGGGCCGTTCGGCGGCCGACATCCTGGCCACCGAGCCGAGCTACATCCAGGACATCGGGCTGTCGCGCCACCTGTCCCCGACCCGCAGCAACGGCGTCGCGGCGATGCTGGCCTTCATCCGCGACACCGCCCAAGCGCAGTCGTGACGCTCTCCGCCGATCCGCAGGAGCCGGACAGCGCCCTGCAGCTGCTGGCCCGCCCGGGCTTTTCGCTGGTGCTGGCGTACCGCATCTTCGCGATGCTCTCCTACCAGATCGTCGCGGTGACGGTCGGCTGGCATATCTACGAAGTCACCCGCAATCCGTTCTCGCTGGGCCTGGTCGGCCTGGCCGAGGTGCTACCGTTCTTCTGCGTGGCGCCGTTTGCCGGCTACCTGGTCGACCACCTGCCCCGCCGCCGGCTGGGCATGGTCGCCTGCAGCGGGCTGGTGATGACCGCACTGGTGTTGACCGCGGTCGCCCAGGGCTGGCTGCCGTTCCACGGAGTGTGGCCGATCTATGCGGCGATCGCGCTGACCGGCATGGTCCGCGCGTTCCTCTCGCCGATCTACAACGCTCTGTTCGCCCGCGTGCTGGAGCGCACGCAGTACGCACGCGGAGCCGGCCTTGGCGCGGTCGTCTTCCAGGCCGGCATGGTGCTCGGGCCGGCCCTGGGCGGTGCGCTGGTGGCGTGGGGCGGCAAGGGCGTGGCCTATGGCGTGGCGGTAGGCGTGTCGCTGATCGCGCTGGGCTGCCTGGCGGCGCTGCGCGTCTCCGAGCCGGTGCACACGGGCCCGGCGGCGCCGATCTTCAAGAGCATCGCCGAGGGCGGCCGGTTCGTGCTGGGCAACAAGATCATGGTCGGGGCGATGGCGCTGGACATGTTTTCGGTGTTGCTCGGCGGCGTGGTGGCGATGCTGCCGGCGTTCCTGCACGAGATCCTGCATCACGGGCCGGAGGGGCTGGGCGTGCTGCGTGCGGCGCCGGCGCTGGGCTCGGTGTGCGTGGGGCTGTGGCTGGCGCGTCGGCCGCTGCAGCGCAATGCGGGGCGTGTGCTGTTGTTCGCGGTGGCCGGCTTTGGCCTGTGCGTGATCGGCTTCGGGCTGTCGTCGAATTTCTGGCTGTCGGCGGCGATTCTGTTGTTCTACGGTGCGTTCGACGGTGTGTCGGTGGTGGTGCGTTCGACGATTCTGCAGTTGGCGACGCCGGAGGAGATGCGTGGTCGGGTGTCGTCGATCAATGGCATTTTCATCAGCTCGTCCAATGAGCTGGGTGCGTTCTATGCGGGCACGATGGCCAAGCTGTTGGGGCTGGTCCCGGCGGTGGTGCTGGGTGGCTTTGCGGTGTTGAGCGTGGCGGGCATTACGGCGTGGAAGAATCCGACGCTGCGGCGGTTGAACCTGCGCGATCTGCATTGAGCATTTGGCCAGCCAGCCAGCCAGCCGACTGACTGGCGGCTTGGCTGCCTAGCTGGAGGCCGCGCTGGTTGGCCGGCGCTGCGCGGTTGGGTTGCTACGCCGTTGGTTGAGCGCCTGCTTGTTCCTGGGATTGGGCGGCCGGGCAGCGCAGTGCAGGACCCGCCGTGAACCCATCCATGGGGGCTCGTAGTGCGGCATCCATGCCGCACACGGTCCTGCACTGCGCTACCCGTCCACCCATGGACAGTGGGTTGCTTGCGCGGGATTAACAGCGAAGAGCAAACGGCGACAGGCGAACGGCGAACAGCAGATAGCGGGCGTCTCACTGCTTATCACTCACGGCGTACAGCGCCGGTTGATGGCTGCTGGCTCCTGGCCGGTGGCTGACGGCATACCGCTTGGCGTTTATGACTTCAGCACTGCCACGGCGTCCGGCGTCCGGCGTCCGGCGTTGGCTTGCGGCTCCGGCTGAAAATGGACTGCGGACTGCGGACTGCGGACCGCACAATTTTTGGCGTGCCCGCCACGCATGTAGATCCACGCCATGCGTGGATGCCGCGCAAAGCGCGGGACAAGCATCCGGACATCAGCACCCGGCATTTCCCGACGATCCAGCCTGCACTGGCAGCTGGCCGAGACCGTGTCGGAAGCGGGACTCAAGGCTCTTCCAGCCGCCCACCCGTGAACGTATCGGGAGTGGGTCGGGTAGCCCGGTCCGGGACCGTGTGCGGCATGGATGCCGCACTACGAGCCCCCATGGATGGGTTTACGGCGGGTCCCGGACCGGGCTACCCGACCCACTCAAACGCCAAGTGGCAAGGCGCCAACGCCCTTCGCGTCCAACCCCGAACCAACACAAACCAAAAGCGAACGGCCAAAAAAAACCCGGCCGAAGCCGGGTTTTTTCGTAGAACAGCACAACCAACAGCGCGATCAGTCGCCCTGCTGCTTCTGCAGATGCTCCCAACGCTCCTGCGCATCGATCGTGCGCTCAGCGGTCAGGCGGGCTTCCAGACGGTCCAGGCCAATTTCTTCGCCCGTATCCACACAGAAACCGTAATCGCCATCTTCCAGACGCTTCAGCGTGCTGTTGATCTTGCCGATCAGCTTGCGATAACGATCGCGGGTACGCAGTTCCAGCGAGTTCTCGGTCTCGCGGGTGGCGCGCTCGGCCTCATCGCCGATATCACGCACTTCCTCCTGCAGATTCGCGATGGTCTGCTTGGATTCCTCCACCAGATCATTGCGCCAGTGCTGCAGGCGCTGGCGGAAATACTCCAGCTGCAGCGGGCTCATGTATTCCTCTTCCGCGCTCGGCTTGTAACCGTCGGGCAGGATCGGACGACCGGTGGCTTCGTCAGTCTTGTATTCCACCACCTTCACCTTGGTGCGAGGGGCCGGGGCGGCCGAACGCGCTGCCACGGCAACGGCGACCTTGCCGACCGGACGGGACACGGGCTTGGGGGCGGACTCGGACTTGGCGGGGGTTTTTGCAGGCGATTTCGAAACGGGCACGGGATTCTTGTTTTGCGGGGCCTTGGAGGCGGCGACAGGGGCGACCGGCGCCGGCGCGGACGCCGGAGAAGGTGCCGCCTTGGCCGGGCTCTTGGCCGGGACAGACTTGGCCGGCGCCGGCGATGCCGGCTTCGGTGCGGACTTCACTACGGGTGCTGCAACCGGCTTGGTGGCCGGCTTGGGTGCCACGGGCTTGCTGGCGGTCTTGCTGGCCTTCACCGGCGTAGCCGGTGCCTGCTTGACTGCGGTCTTCTTCGCCGGTGCCGGCTTGGCCGCCGGTTTGGCGACAGCAGGCGTCACGGTCTTCTTGGCTGCCGTCTTGCTGGCAGCGGCTTTCTTGACGGGCGCCTTGCTCACCGGCTTGCCTGCCGCGCGCTTGGCGGGCGTGGCAACCGGCTTGGCGACCGTCGACTTCTTGGCAACGACCTTCTTGGCGACGGTCTTCTTGGCCACCACCGTCTTGGCAGCAGGCTTCTTGGCGACAGCCTTCTTGACGGTCCTGGCCGGCGACGTGCTGGCCGCCTTTTTAACGGGTGCCGTCCTGGCCGCCGGTTGTTTGGATGCAGGCTTGCCAGCCGGCTTGGCGGCCGGCTTCCTGGCAACGGACTTGGCCGCCAACTTCTTTACAACAGGCTTGGCGGTTTTCTTGGCGGCCTTGACGGCCTTCTTTGCAGTTTTTTTAGCAGCCACGAAACGCTCTTCCTTGGATTCCCCGGGGCCCGGGAAAGCGGGCCTTTATAGCCTACCCGACCAGCAGCAGCAACCACACCGCCTACTCCGTTCAGCCCCGGAGTCGCAAGGCGTGCGACCGGTCCACCTGGCAGGCGGGCCAACGTGCGCAGTTCGGTACCTGACCCGGCGACACCGCCGGGGTGGCCCGTCGCGCGCGTGGGTGCGGACGGGTCCAACGCCCCATCCTGCGACAAATGCGCCCTTCATGCCAACTGGAATAAGATTGGGGGGTGATCTCACGCCTGCTCATCGCCCTGCTGCGCTTCTACAAGCGCTTCATCAGCCCGTTGCTGGGGCCGCGTTGCCGCTTCATGCCCAGCTGTTCTGAATACGCCATGCAAGCCATCGCCACCCATGGCCCCGCGCGCGGCAGCTGGCTGGCCGCGCGCCGGCTGGGCCGCTGCCATCCCTTCCATCCCGGTGGCATCGACGAGGTGCCCCCGCGCACCGCGCCTGACGCCACCTGCCGCTGCACAGGAAAACACTGAATGTCCTCCACGCTCATCGTCAACGCCCACCTGGTCAACGAAGGCACCATCACCCAGGGCGACCTGCGCATCGAAGATGGCCGCATCGCGCAGATCGGCCCCGGTTTGGATGCCCGTCCCGGCGAAACCGTGGTCGACGCCGCCGGCCGCTGGCTGCTGCCGGGCATGATCGACGACCAGGTCCATTTCCGTGAGCCCGGCCTGACCCACAAGGGCGACATCGCGACCGAATCGGCCGCTGCCGTCGCCGGGGGCCTGACCAGCTTCATGGACATGCCCAACACCAACCCGCCCACGCTCAACGCCGAGATCCTGCAGGCCAAGTACGATGCCGCCGCCGGCCGTGCGCGTGCCAACTACGGCTTCTACATGGGCGCCAGCAACGACAACCTGGCCCACATCCAGTCGCTGGATCCCAAGACCGCGCCGGGCATCAAGGTGTTCATGGGCGCCTCCACCGGCAACATGCTGGTCGACAACCCGGAAACGCTCGATGCGATCTTCCGCGATGCGCCCACGCCGATCATCACGCACTGCGAAGACACGCCGATGATCGATGCCAAGGCCAAGGAGTACGCCGAGAAGTATGGCGATGCCCTGAGTGCCGAGCAGCACCCGGACATCCGCTCGCGCGAGGCCTGCCTGAAGTCCTCCGAGCTGGCCGTGTCGCTGGCCAGGAAGCACGGTACCCGCCTGCACGTGCTGCACATCTCCACCGCTGATGAGCTGGCCCTCTTCGAACGCGGCCCGCTGATCCGCGCCGATGGCAGCCGCAAGCAGATCACCGCCGAAACGTGCATCCACTTCCTGCGTTTCGACCGCAGCGATTACGCACGGCTGGGCAACCTGATCAAGTGCAACCCGGCGATCAAGGAAGCCAGCGACCGCGAGGCGCTGACCCGCGCCGTGGCCGATGACGTGATCGACGTGCTCGCCACCGATCATGCGCCGCACACCTGGGAAGAAAAGCAGAAGCCCTATGCACAGGCGCCGTCCGGCCTGCCGCTGGTGCAGTACGCGCTGGTCGCCGCGCTGGAACTGGTACACGAAGGCAAACTGGAGATCACCCAGGTCGTGCAGAAGTTCGCGCACGCGCCGGCGCAGCTGTTCGATGTCAGCCAGCGTGGCTACCTGCGCGAAGGCTACTTCGCCGATCTGGTGCTGGTCGAAGACGTGCCGTTCACCGTCAAGCGCGAAGACGTGCTGTCCAAGTGCGGCTGGTCGCCGTTTGAAGGCACCACCTTCCGTTCGCGCATCGCCTCGACCTGGGTCAACGGGCAGTTGGCGTGGGATGGCGAGAAGCTGGTGGGCTCGCCGAACGGCCAGCGCATGAGCTTCGACCGCTGATGCGGGCACGGGTGTTGCGCGCGGCCCTGGCGGCCGCAGGCGTCGCGGCGATGGGCAGTCTGCTGCCCTCGCCCGCCGTGGCCCAGGCCGATGCGCGCGTGGTGTTTCCGGCCAGCGCCTCGCAGGGCGCGATGGTGATCGGCAAGGTGCCGGCCGGCAGCGTCGTGCAGTACGGCGGCCGCACCCTGCGCGTGAGCGGGTACGGCAGCGTGGTGTTCGGCATCGGCCGCGATGAGAAAGGTCCACTGCAGGTGCAGGTGACGCGCCCGGACGGCGGCAGCGAAACGGCCAGCATCGCGGTCACCCCGCGTGACTGGCCGACCGAGCGCGTCAATGGCGTGCCGCCGAAGACGGTCAATCCGCCGCCGGCGATTGCCGAACGGATCAAGCGTGAGCAGGCGCAGGTCACCGCCGCGCGTGCCCGCGATGACAATCGCGCCGACTTCGCACAGGCCTTCATCTGGCCGGTGCAGGGCCGCATCAGCGGCCGCTTCGGCAATGCGCGCGTCTATAACGGCCAACCCGGTTCGGGCCACTCCGGCATGGACATCGCGGTGCCGACCGGCACCCCGGTGAAGGCACCGGCCGCCGGCGTGGTCACCTTCGCCGGCCCGGACCTCTACCTGACCGGCGGCACGCTGCTGCTGGATCACGGCTTCGGGATCAGTTCGAACTTCCTGCATCTGTCGCGCATCGACGTGAAGGTCGGCGACCGCGTCGAGCAGGGCCAGGTGATCGCCGCTGTCGGTGCGACCGGTCGCGCGACCGGCCCGCACCTGCATTGGGGCATGAACTGGTTCGATACCCGCATCGACCCGCTGCTGGTGCTGGACCGCGGAAAGTAACGGAGGGCCGGCCGCTGGCCGGCACCTACGCTCAGCCTCGCGCAGCCCACCAGGTCAGCCACAGCGTACGCATCGGCGTGGCCTGGTACTGACGGTCCTGCGCCCAGGTCTGCTGGCGGGCACGGGCCAACGCGGCATACAGCCGGCGGGGCCGCGGGCCGGCAACCCGCGCCGGCCACTTCGCCAGCAGTTGCTGCGCCCACCTGCGCGGTGCGGCGGTGTCATCCTCGGCCAGCAGCGAACGCGGAATGGCGGCAACGCCACGCTCGTGCAGCCGCTGGGCCAGGGTCTGCACCAGCACCGGGGTGGCGACATCGCCACGCGCCGGGGTATCGAACATCACCGCTTCGACCGCGGCCACGGCGGCCGCATACGCCTGCAACGCGCGCAGCGCCTGCGCCGGATCGACCGGCACCGCACGCGCGTCGATCAGATCCGGCAGGGCCTCGGCCAGCTGCGCCCACGGCGCGCGCACCGGCTCGAGCACGCGGCCCAGCGGATGGCGCGAGCGCTGTGCGGACCAGCTGCGCAGCTCTTCACCCCACCACGCCAGTTTCGCGTCGGACGGCAACGGGTCGCCGGCGGTATTGAGGATGTCGTCGAACTCCTGCAGCAGCGAGAACCACGCCACCACCAGGGTGCGCTGGTGCTCGGGCACGAAGCGTTCGGCCACCTGCCACTCGGGCCAGCGGGTCCGCCACTTGTCCAGGAAACTGCCCAGGGCGCTGGGAGTACTCACGGTGTATTCCTTGAAAGGCTAGAGCGTGCGCGGAAGCGGCCACGCCTTGGCATGTTGCAGGTGTTCGGGACGTGCGATCAGCGTGTCGGCGCCCCAGGCCATGGGGTCGTCGGCATCGAGCCGATAGCCCCACAGCGCGGCGACCGAGGCCATGCCGGCGGCGTTGGCGGCGACGATGTCGCGCTCGTCATCGCCCACGTAGATACACGTGCCCGGGGCGATGCCCATGCGCTCGGCGGCAGCCAGCAGCGGCAGCGGATGCGGCTTGCGCTGGGCCAGGGTATCGCCGCCGATCAGCACCTTGCAGCGCTGTTGCCAGCCCAGCTGCGGCACGATCAGCCGGGCCAGGTATTCGGGCTTGTTGGTGACGATGCCCCACGCGCAGCCGGCCACATCGAGCGCGTCGAGCATCCCGGCGATGCCATCAAACAGCACGGCATGCTGGCCGATCAGGCCTTCGTAGCGCGCCAGGAACTCCGGCACCAGCGCATCACGCTCGGCCTGCCCCAGCTCGGGAAAGGCCACCGAGACCATCGCACGCGAGCCCTTGGAGACCACCGGGCGCAGCGCACTCAGGGTGATCGGCGCGCGCTCGCGCGCGGCCAGCATCGCGTTGGCGGTGGCCAGCATGTCCGGTGCGCTGTCCAGCAGGGTGCCGTCCAGATCGAACAGCACCGCCGGCGGGAAACCGGACTCAGACACGAGCCGCGTCGTCCGGCTTGACCGCGTGGGCCAGGTAATTGATGTCGGTGCGCGTGCTCAGGCGGGCACGGTTGCGCCACGGCTCATACGCCATGCCGCTGACATCGCGCAGGTTGAAATCGGCCTCGCGCAGCCACTTGCCCAGCTCGGCCGGCTTGATGAAATCCTGGTAGTGATGCGTGCCCTTCGGCAGCAGCCGCGCCACGTACTCGGCACCGACGATCGCCACGGCGAACGCGGCCGGGGTGCGGTTCACGGTGGACAGGAACAGCTGGCCGCCCGGCTTGAGCAGGCGATGGCAGGCGGCGATGATCGCGCCCGGGTCCGGCACATGCTCGAGCATTTCCATGCAGGTGACCACATCGAAGCTGCCCGGCTGTTCGGCGGCCAGGTCTTCAGCGGCCTGCACGCGGTAGTCGACCGTGACGCCCGACTCCAGCCCGTGCAGGCGGGCGACCTTGACCAGTTCCGGGGC
The DNA here is from genome assembly GCF_054188265.1 of Stenotrophomonas sp. IS26. Lineage (NCBI taxonomy): Bacteria > Pseudomonadati > Pseudomonadota > Gammaproteobacteria > Lysobacterales > Lysobacteraceae > Stenotrophomonas > Stenotrophomonas sp. IS26. The sequence continues at coordinate 90,269 of NZ_JBSZJV010000004.1, read as the reverse complement.
CAGATCGATCGCGGTGACGTCCGCGCCTTCCTTGCCCAGCGCCTCGCTGAGCAGCCCGCCACCGCAGCCGATATCGAGCACGCGGGCACCGCGCAGGGTGACGCGCTGGGCGACGTACTGCAGGCGCACCGGGTTCAACGCGTGCAGCGGCTTCTGCGGGCCATCGACGTCCCACCAGCGGTTGGCGAGCGCGGCGAACTTGTCCAGTTCGGCCTGATCGAAATTGGTGGAAGCATGGGGGGTGTTCATGGGGATCCTTGATGCATCAAGCACGGATGTGTCGGATACGCTCGCGCCACTGGCGGGCGTTGGCGACGATCGCGGCGGTGTCCATGCCGACCAGTTCGCGCTGGACCAGCTTGGGCTGGCCGGCGATCCAGACATCGCTGACCTGGTGGCGGCCGGCGGCGTAGACAAGCTGCGAGAGCACATGGTGCAGCGGTTGGGTTTCCAGCGCGGAGAGATCCACGCAGACCAGATCGGCCTGCTTGCCGACCTCGATCGAGCCGATGCGGTCGCCGAAGCCCAGCGCGCGTGCGCCGCCCAGGGTGGCCGCACGCAGCGTGGTGGCCGCGTCCAGCGCGGTGGCGTCATTGGCCACGGCCTTGGCCAGGATCGCCGCGGTGCGGTTCTCGCTGAACATGTCCAGGTCATTGTTGCTGGCGCAGCCATCGGTGCCGATCGCCAGGTTCACACCGGCGCGCTGCAGCGCGCACGCCGGGCAGAACCCGGAGGCCAGCTTGAGGTTGGATTCGGGGCAATGCACCACGCTGACGCCGCGCTCGGCGCAGAGGTGGATCTCAGCCTCGGTCAACTGGGTCATGTGCACCGCGATCAGGCGGTCGTTGACCAGGCCGAGCCGATCCAGACGCGCCAGCGGACGCTGGCCGTGCAGCTTGAGCGAGTCGCTGATTTCCTGCGCGGTTTCATGCGTGTGCAGGTGCACCTGCATGTCCAGCTGGTCGGACAGCATGCGCACGCGTTCGAAGTTCGCGTCGTTGACGGTGTACGGCGCGTGCGGGGCGAACGAGGTGCCGATCAGCGGATCGTTGCGCCACTGGTCGTGCAGGTCGCCGGCCTTGGCGAAGTACTCGTCGTCGGTCTTGGCCCAGGCGGTCGGGAAATCGATGATCACCGCACCGACCAGCGCACGGAACCCGTGCTGCTTGTAGACGGCGGCCTGGACGTCGGAGAAGAAGTAGTTTTCGTTGGCGCAGGTGGTACCGCCGCGCAGCATCTCGGCGATCGCCAGGGTGGTGCCGTCGGCCACGAACTCCGGCCCGATCACCGCCGCTTCCACCGGCCAGATGTGCTGCTGCAGCCAGACCATCAGCGGCAGGTCGTCGGCGACGCCCCGCAGCAGGGTCATGGGATTGTGGGTGTGCGCGTTGACCAGACCCGGCATCAACGCCGCGTCCGGGCGGGACACGGTCTGCTTGGGCGCAAAGCGCTCGCGCGCTTGGGCACGCGGCAGGATCGCGATGATCTCACTGCCACGCACGGCCACGGCATGGTCTTCCAGCACCACCGCATGCGGCTCGATCGGGACCACGTAACCGGCTTCGATCAACAGGTCACAGGCTTCGGGAATGCGGGCGGTGTCGGTCATGCGGGCTCACTTTGCTGGAGAAACAGGTCAGCCTACGGCAGGGCCTACCTCGAACCTTCAGAAGACCGGTCCCATGCTGGACGGCTACCGCGATGCTTCTGGAGGACTGGCCCCTGAATCAGGGACGGCCGCGAAGCGGCGGGGTGTGGATGCGGGTGAGTTGGGGCCCACGATCCGCGGCGCGGATCGTGGGAGCGCCAGCGCGGATGCGCTGCCGCATACCCGGATTACTTGCCTGCGCGTGCGGAGTATTCGCCCGAGCGGGTGTCGACCTTGATGATTTCATCCTGGTTGACGAACAGCGGCACGCGGACCACCGCGCCGGTTTCCAGGGTGGCCGGCTTGCCGCCGCCGCCCGAGGTGTCGCCACGGACGCCCGGATCGGTTTCGGTGATCTTCAGTTCCACGAAGTTCGGCGGCTGCACGAAGATCGGCTCGCCGTTCCACAGGGTGACGATGCAGGACTCTTCGCCCTTCAGCCACTTCTCGGCGCCGCCCATGCCGGCCTTGGTGGCCTGCACCTGCTCGAAGGATTCCGGGTCCATGAAGTGCCAGAACTCGCCGTCGCTGTACATGAAGTCCATGTTGGTATCGACAACATCGGCCTTCTCCACGTCGTCGGTGGCCTTCATGGTCATTTCGACCACACGGCCCGACTTGATGAAGCGGTACTTCATGCGGGTGAAGGCCTGGCCCTTGCCCGGCTTGACGTATTCGGTCTCGGTGATGACCGCTGGTTCATTGTTGACCAGGATCTTCATCCCGTTCTTGACGTCGTTCATGCCAACAGTGGCCATGCTGAAACTCCTGAATGGGCAAACGCCGCGCAGGCGCGGCGAGCCGGATAGAATGGGAAATCCCACCGACACCGGTGGGGTGACTCGATATTTCTGACCCACATGATAACCGCAGGCCCCCATTCCATGCAGCTTTCCGCCATGCCCCTGGCCGCCCCCGTCCGCTGGCAGCAACGGTGGCGTGAGGCGATCCGCGACCCGCGCGAGCTGCTGCGGCAGCTGGGGCTGGATCCGGTGGCGCTGGGGGTCTCTGACGAGGCGGCCGGCCAGTTCGCGGTGCGCGTGCCGCAGGGCTTTGCGGCCCGGATGCGCCATGGCGACCGGCATGACCCCCTGCTCCGCCAGGTCCTGCCGATCACCGACGAACTGAAGATCGTGCCCGGCTTCAGCCTGGATGCGGTGGGCGACGGCGCGGCCAAGAAGGCCACCGGGGTCATCCAGAAATACCGCGGCCGTGCCCTGCTGGTCACCACCGGCAGCTGCGCGATCAACTGCCGCTACTGCTTCCGCCGCCATTTCGACTACGGCGCCGAGAACGCGGCCCGCGAGGGCTGGCGCGATGCGGTCGACGCGATCGCGCAGGACCCGGACATCGACGAGGTGATCCTGTCCGGCGGCGACCCGCTGTCGCTGGCGACCCACAAGCTGGTGGAGCTGACCCAGGCCCTGAAGCAGATTCCGCACCTGCGCCGCCTGCGCATCCACAGCCGCCTGCCAGTGGTGCTGCCCGAACGCGTGGACGACGAGCTGGTGCAGTGGATCGCCTCGCTGCCGTGGCCGGTGGCGTTCGTGATCCATGCCAACCACGCCAATGAGTTCGACGCATCGGTGGACGCCGCGATGGCGCGCCTGCGCGCGGCCGGCGCCACCCTGCTCAACCAGGCGGTACTGCTGCGCGGCGTCAACGATTCGATCCAGGCGCTGCAGGCGCTGAGCGAGCGCAGTTTCGCGGCGGGCGTGCTGCCCTATTACCTGTACCAGGTGGACCGGGTCGAAGGCGTGGCCCATTTCGAAGTGGCCGACGACACCGCCAAGGACCTGCATGCGCAGCTGACCGCGCGCCTGTCCGGCTACCTGGTGCCGAAGCTGGTCCGCGAGATCTCCGGCGACAGCAGCAAGCGGCCGGTCTAGCGTCAGCTGCCCGATTCGAGCAGCTGCACCACCTCGGTCGCGCTGACCGGGTGGCTCAGCCAGTAGCCCTGGGCCAGGTCGCAGCCGCGCTGGGCCAGCAGATCGAACTGCACTTCCTGCTCGATACCTTCGGCCACCACGGTGATCCCCAGCGCATGGGCCATGGCGATGATCGCCGTGGTCAACGCCAGATCGTCCGGGTCACGCTGCATGTCGGCCACGAAGCTCTTGTCGATCTTGACCCCGTCCACCGGCACCTGGCGCAGATGACTCAGGCCGGAGAAGCCGGTTCCGAAATCGTCCAGCCAGACCTTGACGCCGGTCCGGTGCAGCTTGTCCAGCAGCGCGGCAGCCAGCATTTCATCGCCGATCACGGCGGTTTCGGTCAGTTCCAGGTGCAGGCGCGAGGCCGGCAGGCCGGTGTCGCGCAGGCAGTCAGCGACCAGGGTCGGCAGTTCGCCACCGCGCAACTGCCGCGGCGAGACATTCACCGAAACGAACAGCCCTTCACCATCGGCGCCGGGTGGCCACTGCACCGCCTCGGTGCAGGCCGCGCGCAGCACCTTGGGGCCGATCACCTCGATCAGGCCGCTCTGCTCGGCCACTTCGATGAACACCGAGGGCGGAATCGTGCCCAGGGTGGGGTGCTGCCAGCGCAGCAGCACCTCCACGCCGACCATGCGGCGGTCGCGGGTCCGGTAGATCGGCTGATAGGCCAGCCGCAGCTCGCCGCGCTCCCAGGCACCGCGCAGCTCCTGCTCCATGTGCACGCGGCGCTCGACCGCGTGATCCATGGCCCGGCTGTAGTAGCGGTAACAGTTTTTACCGGCCATCTTGGCCTGGTACATCGCGATGTCGCCGTTCTTGAGCAGCGTGGTGGCATCGGCGGCATCGTCCGGAAACAGGGTCACGCCGATCGAGGTGCCCAGGAACAACTCGCGGCCCTGCACCACCAGCGGCTTGCCCAGTTCACGCACGAGTATCTCGGCCAGCTCACGGGCCCCGGCGGGAACATCGCCGTCACCGATCAGGATCACGAACTCATCGCCACCGAAGCGCGCCAGCAGCGCCTCATCGCCGCCGGCCTGGGCCACCGCCGCGCTGATCCGCTGTGCGAACTGCAGCAATGCCTCGTCACCGGCCTCGTGGCCCAGCGTGTCGTTGACGCGCTTGAAATCGTCCATGTCAGCGAACAACAGCCCCAGCCGATGCCCGGAGGCCCGCGCCGCCATCAAGCGGTGATCCAGCGCCTCGCGGAAAGCCAGCCGGTTGGTCAGCCCGGTCAGGGCATCGGTATAGGCCATGTGCCGCACCTCACGGTCGTGCCGGGCAATCGCCTGGCTCATGCGACCGAACGCGCGCATCAGCTCACCGACCTCATCCTGGCGCCGGACCTCCGGCATCTGCAGGGTGTAATCGCCGGCCTCGATCTGGCGGGCGGCACCGGCCAGCCAGCGGATCGGCGTGACCAGGGTGCGCTGCACGTAGATGATCACCACCGCGCCGATTCCAACCAGCAGGCCGAGCATCAGCAGCAGCCAGCCCAGGTGCCGCTTGCCGACCTGCTGCAGGCGATCGCCCAGGGTCTGGTTGGCCTGCTGCTCCATGGCCTGCACATCGTCCAGCGCCATGCCCACGCGCACGCCGCCGATCCGCTGGTTGCCGATCATGATCGGCATCGCGTTGTCGAGCACCTTGGGCGACTGCTGCACCACCAGCGCGCGCGCGCCGGCCGCGCCCGCCGCGAGCGGATCGGTCATCGGCTGGCCAAACTCGAGCACGTCCACCGTGCCGTCGTGGATCAGCCTGCCGTTGTCATCGAATACCAGCACATAGCGCACCACCTGCTGCCGCGAGGTATTGCGTACCAGCGCGCCGACCTGCTCCAGGTCGTTGTAATAGAGCGGATTGGCCAGCGCATCGGACAGCTCCCGCGCCAGCGCTTCGCCACGGCTGCGCACACTGCGGTCGAACAGGTCATGGATGACCGTCCCGCTGAGGTGCTGCACCTCATCCTGCATCGTCGCCTGGCGCCCCAGCACCACGGCCACGATCGCCACCACGACCAGCATCGCGCCGCCCATCGCCAGCACGAAGCGGGCCTGCATTCCCGAACCCAAGCGACTCATTCCACTTCCATCCGCACGCGCGTCAAGCCTTGTTTCAATTCATCCAGCCGGTGCTGCATCTGCGCATCCACCCGGTGGAACCCGGACGTACCAAAAAATGTTTTCAATGCCGGCTGCGCCTGCGGATCCGATGCGGCATCCAGCAGCACCTGCTGCAACCGGTCGCGCACCTTCGGATCCAGGTCGTCACGCACCATTTCGACCGCACGCGGATACGGTTCGGTGCGATGGATGATGCGGAAATCGCGCAGGAAATTGGCCGGAATGCGCTTGGCATCGGACCAGTCCACGCTGCTCACCGCACCGGCATCGACCAGCCCCTTATGGACGAACGTGGCGATGTTCGATTCCGACCGGGCGAACACGTAACCCACCGTATCCGGCGCGGCGACATCGCCGATCGAGGCCAGGATTTCCGGCGTCTCGCCATGCTGCAGCAGGGTCATCACCGGCACCAGATACGCGCTGGTGGAGGCCACGTTCTGCAACGCCAACGTGTGCCCACGCAGGTCTCCCAGCGTCTGGATGGGGCTGTCGCGGCGCACGAAAAACACGGTGTAGTAGTCGCGAACGCCGCTGCGCTCGGTCAGCAGCAGCGGCCTGGCGCCGCTGCGCAACCCCAGCGCGACGGCGGTACCGGAGGTCTCGGTCACCCAATCGACACGGCCGCGGCGCAGGTAACTGCCCATCTGCTGGGTATCGCGCGCCATCAGGATGCGGCCTTCGGTGATACCAACATCGTGCATGCGCGGAATCACGTAATCGAGCAGGGGCTGCAGTTGCGCATAGTGTGACCTGGGGTCGTCGCTGATCCGGCCCAGCACCAGCACTTGAGCGGGCCCGGCCCACACCGGGCCGGTCATCGCGACGATGGCCAGACACAGCACTACGCTCTGCAGCAGCCTTCGCAGTCCCGACAAGCCCATCACTCCCCCCAAGGAATCGAGACAGACTACCCGAAAAAATGAGAACTGCGTCAGCTTACAGGGGCTTATTGGTCGCCAATCGCGCCATGCGCTGTGCGTCGGAGAGGATGCCGCGCAGCAGGCGCACTTCCTGTTCGCTCAATTCGGTGCGCAGGAACAGGCGGCGCAGCTTGCGCATCGCCGATTCAGGGGCACGGCCCTTGTGGAAATCGATCTCATCCAAGGTGTCACCCAGCTGGCCGAACAGGCCTTCCACCTGGGCATGGCTGGCCGGCGCTTCGCCGAAGCCGGGGTCGGCCGGGGCGGCGGCCGGGGCATCGGCCGCGCCGAGAATGGCCATGCGCACTTCATAGGCCAGCACCTGGACGGCGGCGGCCAGATTCAATGAACTGAAGTCCGGGTTGGACGGAATATGGACGGCGGCGTGGCAGAGCTGCAGCTCTTCGTTGGTCAGGCCGGTGCGTTCACGGCCGAACACGAAGGCCACTTCGGCCGGCTCGGCCGCCTTGGCCAGCACGCGCTGGGCAGCCACGGCAGGCAGCAGCTCTTCCAGCTGGACCCGGCGCGAGCGGGCGGTACAGCCCAGCACGAACCGGCAGTCGGCCACGGCCTCGGCCAGGGTCGCCACGACCGGCGCGTCGCCGAGGACGTCTTCGGCACCGGCCGAGCGGCGGAAGGCCTCTTCATCCAGCGGTTTTTCCGGGGCGACCAGGACCAGGCGGCCCAGGCCCATGGTTTTCATGGCGCGTGCGGCCGCCCCCATGTTTCCGGGGTGCTGGGTGCCGACCAGGACAAAGCGGATGCGGGCGGGAGCGGTTTGAACGGACATGAACAGGCCAAATGCGAGCAGGACAGCGACAAATGGTAAACTGTGCGGCCGGCCTCTGCGCCGGGACCGCTCTTTTCCCCCGCCAAACCCCTACTCTGCCTTTACGGGAGCTTTTCGCCATGCAGAAACCCGCCGTCACCGTCATGGTCAAGGCCGCCCGCCTCGCCGGCAACGTCCTGTTGCGCAACATCAACAAGCTCGAGGCGTTGAACGTCGTGCAGAAGGGCCGCATGGACTATGCCAGTGAAGTCGATGCAGATGCGGAAAAGGTCATCGTCAAGGAACTCAAGCGCGCCTATCCCGAATACGGGATCATGGGTGAGGAAGGTGGCGTGCAGTCGGTCAACCGTTACATGTGGGTCATCGATCCGCTGGACGGCACCAGCAACTACCTGCGCGGCTTCCCGCATTACTGCGTGTCCATCGCCCTGGTCGAGAACGGTGAGCCGATCGACGCGGTGATCTTCGATCCGCTTCGCAATGAACTGTTCACCGCCAGCCGTGGTGCGGGCGCGGTGTTCAATGACCGTCGTATCCGGATTGCCGAGCGCAAGGATCTGGGCGGCGCGATGATCCATACCGGTTTTGCACCGCGTGAGCGCCAGCGCACGAGCGCGCAGCTGAAGGCGGTGGACGCACTGCTGGTACAGGCCGAAGACGTGCGCCGCACGGGTTCGGCGGCGCTGGATCTGGCCTATGTGGCCTGTGGCCGTGCCGATGCGTACTTCGAGGCCGGTGTGAAGGCCTGGGACATCGCCGCCGGTGTGCTGCTGGTCCGTGAGGCCGGTGGCCGTGTGTGCGATTTCAAGGGCGCGACCCCGGCCCGCATGGACAGCCGTGGTCCGGAAACCCAGCAGATCGTCGCGGGCAACGTGAAGATCAGCGATGCGCTGCAGAAGGTGCTGGTCAATACGGGCTACGCGGCGGAGTTCGACGCGAAGTTCTGATCGGGCTGGATCTGATCTGCAGGATGACGGCGCCTTCGGGCGCCGTTGTTGTTTGTGGGCTGTCATCGTGCGCCGTGCTGGACGCGTCATAGCGAGCCTGGCTCGTCGTGCTTCGGTAGTGCCGACCGCTGGTCGGCTGCTGTTGAATGCTGGCAACGGTAACGGCAACGGCAGCGCTTCCATTGCTGAGGGCGAGAGGCCGGTGGGTAGCCTGGGCCAAGACGCGCCGTAAACCCATCCTTGGGGGCTCGTGGGCGCCATCCATGGCGCCCTGACGGTCTTGGCCCAGGCTACCCACCGGCCTCCCGACAGATCTTGATGTGGCGGATGGGAGAGCTCAACGCTCCTGACATCTACTGGACGGCACTGACATTTTTTGATCGCGGGCGCCCGCCCAACAAAAAACGCCCGGCGCAAGCCGGGCGTTCTGTTCTGCGCACTGCGGTGTGGGTTACACCACGGTGTTGTTGGCGGCGCGCAGGGCGGCGATGCGCTCGTCCAGCGGGGGGTGGCTCATGAACAGCTTCTTGGCAGCGCCGCCGGCGATGCCGAAGGCGGCGATCTGGGTCGGCAGGGTGCTCTGGCCATGGTTGACCTTGAGGCGTTCCAGGGCGGCGATCATCTTCTGGCGGCCGGCCAGGTGGGCGCCACCGGCGTCGGCGCGGAATTCGCGGTGACGGGAGAACCACATGGAGATCATGGTGGCGAACAGGCCGAACACCATTTCCAGGACGAACACGATGATGTAGTAGGCAAAGCCGCGGCCGCCGCCTTCGCGGTTGCCGGACAGGGCGCTGTCGATGAAGCCGCCGACGATGCGGGCCAGGACGATCACGAAGGTGTTGAGCACACCCTGCAGCAGGGCCATGGTGATCATGTCACCGTTGGCGACGTGGGCGATTTCATGGCCGAGCACGGCTTCGGCTTCGTCTTCGCTCATGTTGTGCAGCAGGCCGGTGGAGACGGCGACCAGGGCCTTGTTGCGGTTGGCGCCGGTGGCGAAGGCGTTGATTTCCGGGCCTTCGTACACCGCCACTTCGGGCATGCCGATGCCGGCTTCACGGGCCTGGCGCTCAACGGTGGCCAACAGCCAGCGTTCGGTCGGGTTGCGCGGCTCGGTGATCACGACGGCGCCGGTGGAGCGCTTGGCCATGAACTTGGAGAGCAGCAGCGAGATGAACGAGCCGCCGAAACCGAAGATGGCCGCGAAGACCAGCAGGCCGCTCATCTGGTTGGGATTGACGCCCAGTACCGACATCACGATGCCGGCCAGGATCAGCACCGCAAAGTTGGTCAGCAGGAAGAGAGCAATGCGACTGAACATGGGAAAAGGACGCTCATGGGAGGTTGATGAGTGCAAATCTGCGGTGACTTCAGCTTGAATTCAAGTCGCAAACTGACCGACGATTCATAGTCCATGTCTGATACCTCCTATTGCGGGCGCTTTGCGCCCTCGCCTACCGGCCCCCTGCACCCCGGCTCGCTGCTGGCGGCGCTCGGCAGTTGGCTGCTCGCCCGCCACGCCGGCGGCCAGTGGCTGGTGCGCGTGGAGGACGTCGATCCTCCTCGAACGGTGCCTGGCGCGGTGAGCGGCCAACTGGCCGCACTGGCCGCCTTCGGGCTGTGCAGTGACGGGCCGATCGTCCATCAGAGCCAGCGCGATGCGCTGTACCAGGGCGCGCTGGACCGGCTGCTGCGCGAGGGCAAGGCGTTTGCCTGCCACTGCAGCCGCAGCGAGCTGGCCGCGCAGGGCGGCATCCATCACCACTGCGTGGCCCGCGCCGCGCGTGCGCAACCGGCGGTGCGGCTGCGGGTGCCACCGGGCAGCGTGGTGGGGTTCGACGACGGCTTGCAGGGCCGCATCGTGCAGGACGTGCACGCCGAGGTCGGCGATTTCGTGCTGCGCCGGGCCGATGGCTTCTGGGCCTATCAGCTGGCAGTGGTGGTCGACGATGGCGCGCAGCGCGTGACCGACGTGGTGCGCGGGGCCGATCTGCTCGAATCCACGCCGCGCCAGATCCTGCTGCAGCAGGCCCTGGGTCTGCCGACACCGCGCTACCTGCATCTGCCGCTGCTGCTCGGCCCGGAGGGGCGCAAGCTCTCCAAGTCCGAGGCGGCGCTGCCGGTGGACCCCGCCCAGCCGCTGCCAGCGCTGCGCCGGGCATGGGCGCAGCTGGGCCAGGATCCGGCGATCGGTGCAGGGGCCGATGAGGTGGGCGGGTGGCTTCGGCAGGCGGCCGATGGCTTTGATCCGGCGCGATTGCCACCGGGCGACATTCCGCTGCCGCACGCCGCTGGCGAGGCCGCCCCTTTTGCCCGCTGATGTTGCAGAATCCTGTTCCCCCTTGTTCTCCCTGCCTTTCGGAGTAGCTGCTCATGACATCTCGCGTCGCACTGGTCACCGGTGGTACCGGCGGTATCGGTACTGCCATCTGCCAACGCCTAGCCGACCAGGGCCATCGGGTCGCCACCAACTACCGCGACGAAGCCAAAGCCAAGGCCTGGCGCGAGAAGATGTTGGCGCGCGGCTGCGATGTGGCGATCTTCCCGGGCGATGTGTCCGACCCGGGCACCGCCGAGAGCATGGTGCAGGCCGTTGAAGCGGCGCTGGGCCCGGTCGAGATCCTGATCAACAACGCCGGCATCACCCGAGACACCACCTTCCACCGCATGCGTGCGGACCAGTGGCACGACGTCATCAACACCAACCTCAACTCGGTGTTCAACGTCACCCGCCCGGTCATCGAAGGCATGCGCCGCCGCGGCTGGGGCCGGGTCATCCAGATCAGCTCGATCAACGGCCTGAAGGGCCAGTACGGCCAGGCCAACTACGCCGCCGCCAAGGCCGGCATGCACGGCTTCACCATTTCGCTGGCGCGCGAGAATGCGGGCTTCGGCATCACCGTGAATACGATTTCGCCGGGCTACGTGGCCACCGACATGGTGATGGCCGTGCCGGACGAAGTGCGCGCCAAGATCATCGCCGACATCCCCACCGGCCGCCTCGGCAAGCCGGAGGAGATCGCCTACGCGGTGGCCTTCCTGGTCAACGACGAAGCCTCCTGGATCACCGGCTCCAACCTGGACATCAACGGCGGCCACCATATGGGGTGGTAACGGCCGAAATTGCTGCACTCCATGTTGCGCAACATAAATGCGGCCCCTTGCTACCTATGGCGGTTGCATAGGCTGCTGCACTGCGCCATGCTGCGCGCCTACTGTGATGAGTGACTGCTTCATGGCTGCGACCCGCATTATCAAGAAGTACCCGAACCGCCGGCTCTACGACACGGAAATCTCCAGCTACATCACCATAGAGGATGTGCGCCAGCTGATCCTGGACGGTGAGGACTTCGAGGTGCGTGATGCCAAGAGCGGCGATGACCTGACCCGCTCGGTGCTGCTGCAGATCATCGCCGACCAGGAGCAGGACGGCGAACCGATGCTGTCCACCCAGCTGCTCAGCCAGCTGATCCGCTTCTATGGGGACTCGCTGCAGGGCTTCATGGGCAATTACCTGGAGCGCAGCATGCAGGTCTTCCTGGACCAGCAGCAGCAGTTCCGCCAGCAGATGGGCAATCTCCTCGGCCAGACTCCCTGGGCGATGATGAACCAGCTGACCGAGCGCAACATGGAGATGTGGCAGGACTTCCAGCGCAACATGGGCACCGGCTTCGGCGGCCGCCCGGGTGGCACCGGGACAGGTACCGGCACGGGTACGGGTACGGGTACCGGCAAGAAGCCGGAAACGCCGGCACCGGGTGCAGGCAAAACCCGCCGCTGAGCCCCCAGCGCGGCGCAACAAAGAAAAAGGCGCAGCCCTCGGGCCGCGCCTTTTCTCGTTTCGGGGCCGGGCGACGTCACCGTCGCCGGCCAGCCCTATCGCCGTCCAGCCGCGCCCATCAGCGCTTGGGCTTGGCACAACCAGTGCAGACCCGCTCGACCTTGTAGCCCTTGGCGCGCAGCTTCTCGACCACGCCGTCGTTGCCGAGCAGATGCAGCGTGCCGACCACCACCATCGTGCCGCCCTGCCCGGCCTGCAGATGCTGCTGCAGCTTGGGTACCCAGGCATCGTTGCGGTCGGTGTTGATGCGCTTGTACAGCTGCGGGTACTGGCCGCGCATCTCGGTGGCCATCGAGGTCCACAACAGCTTGTCGTCGCCACGGCGCCAGGCATCATGCAGCTTGCGCCCCATCTCGTCGCCCTTGCCGGCCTGTTCCAGCGCTTCGGCCACCATCTGCTGCTGTTCCTTGGCCGTCATCCCCGACAGCACCGCGATCTGGGTATCGATGTCTTCCAGCCCGGCGGTCGCCTTGCCGGCACTCGCGGCGCGGGTCATGAAATGGCGATCCAGGCCGAGCGCGGGGTCCAGTCCCATCTTGGTGAACTGGCTCAGGGTGATGGTCAGGCCGACGAACCACGGCTTCATGCCCTGCAGTTGGGCCAGCGGCAGCTTGTTCTCCTGCGCATAGGCCTGCAGCCTGGTCCAGGTCGCGGCGTCCAGGTCGCGTTTGAGCTCCGAACCATCGGTGCGCATCGCGGCCTGCACCATTTTCTGCGCCAGCTGCGGCGATTCCATGTCCTGCGGCGACAGCTCGAACACCACCCGCTGCGAGGCCGTGAACGCCTGGTCGACATCGGCAGAGAGCGGGTAATCGCTCGGCTGCAGCAGATGGAACGAACCCAGCAGATACAGGCGGCTGTCGCCCGGGCCGGTCACCTTCCACAGCAGCGGGACCGGCGGGGTGGCTTTCGCCGCTGTCGGCGCGCTCGGCGCCACCGGGCGCGCGTCGGCGCTGCCCGTACCGACCAACAGGCTCGCAGCGATCAGCAACGGGGATACGACACGCGACAACATCGAGATCATCAAGCCTCTCCTTCAGGGGCGTGGTACGCCTGCTCACCTGCGTCCACACGCAGGTCCAGGCGGTTTTCAGGGGGTGTCAGTGGACACGTCGCGAACGGCGTGAACGCGCACGGCGGGTTGTAGGCGTGATTGAAATCGATCACCACCCGGCCCTGGTCATCGGGCGCGGGCAGATCGAGATAGCGGCCGGCCGGATAGCTGCCGTGGCCGCTGGTGCGATCGCCGAAGATCACGAACAGCTCGCGCCCAGGCTCACCAATCGCCTCCAGCCGCCAAGTGTGGCCGTCGCGTTCGAATTCCAGCGTACCGGCATTGGGCATGTTCGTGGTCAGCCCGGTGATGTCCACGATCGGCAGCGTCTTGCCGGCCGGATGTGGCACGAAGCGCGCGGTGATGCGCCAGGACGGACCACCCGGCCAGTAGGTCAGGCCGGTGAAGTTCGTCCGCGAGGGGGCATCGGCGTGCTTGACCCGCAGCGCGAAGCGCTCACCGCGATGGATCAGGCTGAGCCGGCCCTTGTCGTCATCGAAGGCGATGACTGTCGGGGTGGGATCGCGATCGCTGAAGAAGCGGATGCGGCCGGTGACCGGCTTGCCGTCCACCTGCATCGGAACCCCGCGTTCGGGCGTGAACCAGACGGTGTTGCCGTCACGCGCGACCATGCCCAGCTTGTCCGGGCCGACCGCCAGACGGATGCCGCTGCCCGGCCCACGCCCGATGTAGTGCGCCTTGTATTCCAGCCAGTGGAGGCCAACCAGGCTGGTCCAGCCATCGGCGGCGTGCAGTGCTTCGTAGCGCTGTTGGCGCCACTGCTGTTGTTCGGCGGCGAAGGCCGGATCGATCGCCACCTTCGCCGGTGCCGCCTCGTTCTTTTCGCCGCATCCTGACACGCTCACTGCCAGCAGCAACGCGGCGGCCCACACTCCCCAGTGCTTCATGACCTTCCTCTCAACGTCCGCGCAGGAACCAGCGGTCGATTTCCGCCAGCGAAAAACGCGCCCAGGTCGGTCGGCCGTGATTGCACTGACCCGAGCGTTCGGTGATTTCCATGTCGCGCAGCAGGCCGTTCATTTCCGGCACGGTCAGGCGCCGGTTGGCGCGCACGGCACCATGGCAGGCCATGGTGGACAGCAGTTCGTCGCGGGCACTGGCGATGCGTCGGCTCTGGCCATGCTCGCGCAGGTCGGTCAGCACGTCGCGCAGCAGCGCTTCGGGTTCGGCATTGGCCAGCAATGCCGGAATGCTGCGCACATGCAGTGAGCCCGGCCCAGCGCGGGTGATTTCAAAGCCCAGCGAGGTCAAGGTCTCGGCCTCGCGCTCGGCGGTGTCGGCATCGCGTTCGCCCACCGCCAGGGTGATCGGCACCAGCAGCGGCTGCGCATGCAGGCCCATGCCATCGTGCGCGGTTTTCAGGCGCTCGTAACCGATGCGCTCGTGCGCGGCGTGCATGTCCACCACGATCAGGCCTTCGGCGTTCTCGGCGAGGATGTAGATGCCATGCAGCTGTGCGATCGCATAGCCCAGCGGCGGTACGCCACTGTCGGCTGCGGTCACCGGCAGGCCGTTTTCGCTCGGCATCGGCGCCAGGCTGCTGGTCGCTGCGGTACCGCCCGGCGCGCCATACAGCGCTGCATAGGCGGACGGCGCATCGGCCACGCGCAGCCCCAACGGTGATTGCTGCGGGCGCCAGTCGCCGCCCATGCCACCGCCACCGCCTGCACCGTTACCGGCGAGTGCATAGCCGGTGCTGCCGGCGGACGGCAGGCCGTAGGCCGGCGCCGCGGTGGCGACACTCTCGGTGGCATGCACCTGGGGACCGGCCGCGGTCATGCCGGCACGGGTTTCAGCCAGCGCTTCCTTGAGCGTGCGGTAGACGAAATCGTGGATCAGGCGCGAGTCGCGGAAGCGAACCTCGTGCTTGGCCGGGTGCACGTTGACGTCCACGCGGGTCGGGTCGAGTTCCAGGAACAGCACATACGCCGGCTGACGGCCATGGAACAGCACGTCGCCGTAGGCCATCTTCACCGCATGGGCGACACTGCGATCGCGTACCGAACGGCCGTTGACGTACAGGTACTGCTGATCGGTGCTGGCCCGCGAATAGTGTGGCTGCGCGATCCAGCCGTGCAGGCGCAGGCCGGCCCCGCTGTGGTCCACCCGCAACGCCTGGTTGGCGAAGTCTTCGCCCAGTGTTTCGCCCAGGCGCGCATCCGAGTACAGATCGCCGGGCTTGTAGCGGCGCGAGGGTTTGCCGTTGTGCGACACCCGCAGCTCGACATCCGGGCGGGCCAGCGCGAGCGAGCGCAGCCACTCTTCGATATGGCCCAGCTCGGTGCGCTCGGCGCGCAGGAACTTGCGGCGCGCCGGCACGTTGTAGAACAGCTCGCGCACTTCCACCGTGGTGCCGGGCGCCTGCGCACGCGGCGTGACTTCGCCCAGCCGGCCCCCCTCGATCTGCAGGGCCGAACCATGCTCGTCGATGGCGCGGCGCGAGCTCAGGGTGAAGCGGCTGACCGAGGCGATCGACGGCAGCGCTTCGCCGCGGAAGCCGAGCGTCGCCACCGATTCCAGATCATCCAGGCTGGCGATCTTGCTGGTTGCATGCCGCGACACGGCCAACGGCAGCTCTTCCGGAGCGATGCCACCGCCGTCGTCGCGGATGCGGATCAGCCGCACACCGCCCTCTTCCAGGTCGATATCCACGCGGGTCGCACCGGCATCCAACGCGTTTTCGACCAGTTCCTTGACCACGGACGCAGGGCGTTCGACCACTTCGCCGGCGGCGATCTGGTTGATCAGGATCTCAGGGAGTTGGCGGATGCTCATGCGCACCTCCAGGCAGTGGAGGTGGCAGGCATGGCAGCGGTGGGAATTCGGGAAACGGACGTCATCCCGTGATGATAGCGTGCGCCGGGCGGTGCAGCCCGGCGGGGTTACTTGCTGCCGCCCGCCACGGTGCCGGCGGCATCGATTTCAGCCTGCGCGCGCGCGGCGTACAGGGTGCCCGGCGGCGGCTGACGGCTGAAGAAGGTGTGCACACCATCCAGCACCGCACCGGCGATCTGGCGCTGGTAGGCCGGATCGATCAGGCGGCGCTCTTCATCCGGGTTGGAGATGAAGGCGGTTTCGACCAGCATGGCCGGCATGTCCGAGGTGCGCAGCACCGCGAAGTTCGCACGTTCAATGTTGGGCTTGTGATTCTTGCCGATCCGCTTCAGGCCGCCCAGCACATGCCCGGCCGCGTCTTCGGAGGCCTTCATGTAACCGCTCTGGGCCAGATCCAGCAGCACGTTGGCCAGGGTGCCTTCGGTCTGCTGCAGGCGCACGCCACCCACCAGATCGGCGGCGTTTTCCTTGTCGGCCAGCCAGCGCGCACGCTGCGAGGAGGCGCCCTTGGTGGAGAGCACGTACACCGACGAGCCGGTCGCGGCCCGGTTCTCGGCGGCATCGGCGTGGATCGAGATGAACATGTCGGCCTTGGCCGCACGCGCTTTCTGCGCGCGCATCGGCAGCGGAATGAACACGTCGCTATCGCGGGTCAGGTAGGCCTTCAGCCCGGGCGTCGCGTTGACCTGGCGGGCCAGTTCACGTGCCACCGCCAGGGTGATGTCTTTTTCGCGTTTGCCGGTCGGGCCGACGGCGCCGGGATCCTGGCCGCCATGGCCGGGATCGATCGCGATCACCAGTGGACGCATGCCGGCGCGCATCTTCACGCGCGAAGCGTCGCTGGGCATGGCCGGACGCGGGTTGTCCTGCAGCGCCGGGGTCGGCGCGGGCGCCGGAACCGGGGCACTGGCCACGACCGCCGGGGTCGACTGGCCGGCCAGGATCGCGGCCGGCGACGCACTGTTGCTGGCCGCGTTGGCGGTCCCTGCGGCAGCGACGTTGACCGTGGTGGCCGTCGCGGCAGCCGGGCCCGGCGCCGAGGTGGCGACCGTGGCGCTGGCCTGCTGGCGTACCGACGCGGTCAGCAACGCGGTGGCGCGCGCGGCATCGCTGCGTGCCTGTGCAGTCTGGGCGGCGGTCGGTGCCGGCGCGGTGGCCGGCGTCGAAGCCGCTGGCGTGGGCGAAGGTGCTGCGGCCGGGGTGGGCGCGGGCGCGCTGGCAACGGTGGCCGCGGCCGGCGCATCGCCCGGCCACTCGATCACCAAGCGCGACTCATTGCCCTGCTTGATCATCTGCGGGCGGAACGGCGCGACCGATTCGGCCAGATCGAACACCACGCGGAACGTGCCTGGCACCGGCTGCCCGGTGCGGACAGCGGTAACCACGCCCTTGGGCGCAGGGAGTGTGAGGTTGCGGATCGCGCTGGAATCCGGGAAATCCACCACCAGGCGGTTCGGACCGGCCAGGGACAGGGTCTTGTAGCCCCCGCTGCCAGCCAGCGAAATCTCCGCACGGGTCCCGGTCGCACCGGTCTCCACCGCCACCTGGCGGACTTCGCCCGCCCACGACAGCGCGCTCGCCAGACAGAGTCCGACGGCAGTGCAGAGGGCGGCGAGTGATTTCCCCATTGGCATGGGTCTGGATTCAATCACCGCGCTGAATGAAATGCAACTCCTTTTCCCTTAATAATCCGTAACCTGCCGGTGTTTCCTAGTGTCAGCCGACAGAAAGGGCCTGCAAGTCACCCCCTTGGGGCAGCCGTGCGAGCCATTCACGACCGGCCGGACTGGTGGCGGTGAGCCGGGCGCGACGCCCCTGTCCCTGGATCTCCAGGGCCACTTCGAGGTCCGTCGGCGGCAATGCACCGGCCCCGCGCTCGGGCCACTCGACCAGCCACAGCGAGGCGCTGCCCTCGTCCAGCCCGAGGAAATCCAGCTCCTGCGCGTTGCCGATCCGGTACAGATCCAGGTGCCAGGCCTCGTGGCCGTCGGCCAGCGGGTAGCGCTCCACCAGGGTGTAGGTCGGGCTGCGGATCGCCCCCTGCACGCCCAGCGCGCGCAGCAGTGCGCGGGCCAGGGTGGATTTACCGGCGCCCAGGTCGCCCTGCAGCTGCATCACCGCCTGCGGCGGCCGGGTCGCGGCCAGCCATTGCCCGAGCAGGTCGGTGTCTTCGGTCTGCGCGAGGAAAAACTCGATCATGTTCAACCGTCCGGATTGACCAACCGGCGCAGCGGCGCCAGCAGATCGGTGGGAAGCAGGCCCCGCTGGCCGTCACTGGCGGCGGCATCGCCGGCCAGGCTGTGCAGCAATGCGCCGGTGCTGGCGGCATCGAAGGCGCCCAGCCCCTGCGCACGCAGGGCGGCAATGATGCCGGTGAGCAGGTCGCCCATGCCACCTACGGCCATGCCGGGATTGCCGGCGGCCATCACCCGCGGCAGCGCATCGGGCGCGGCGACCACGGTGCCGGCGCCCTTGAGCACCACCACCGCGTGGAAACGCTCGGCAAGCGCTTTGGCAGCCGTGAAGCGGTCGGCCTGCACCTGCGCGGTGCTCAGCCCAAGCAGGCGCGCGGCCTCGCCCGGGTGCGGGGTCAGGATCGCGTCATGGAGTGGCTGCGGCGCCTTGGCCAGCAGGTTCAGGGCGTCGGCATCGATCACCAGCGGCTTGCCGCTGGCCAGCACCTGGCGCCAGAGTTCGTGCGCCCAGTCGTCCTGGCCCAGGCCAGGCCCGATCGCAATCACACCCGCGCGGGGCAGCAGGGCCTGCAGCTCCTGCGCGTCCTGCACGGCATGCACCATCGCTTCGGGCAGGCGCGCCAGCAGCGCTGCGACATGCGGTGCCTGGGTCGCCACACTGACCAGCCCTGCGCCGGCGCGCAACGCCGATTCACTGGCCAGCATCACCGCGCCGCCGCTGCCGAGGTTGCCGCCCACGCACAGCACGTGGCCGGATTCGCCCTTGTGGGTGTTGGCGCGCCGCGCCGGCAGCTGCGCGCGCAGGCGCGGTTGCTGCCAGCACTCGGCGCTGTGCTGCACGCTTTCGCCAGCGTCTGCAGGCAGCGCCAGCGCGGCCAGGCGGCGACGGCCGACATGCTCCAGCGCTGCGCCGGTATACAGCCCCTGGTGGCGCACGATGAACTGCAGGGTGACCGTGGCACGGATGGCAACGCCCGGCACGTGACCGGTGCGCGCATCCACCCCGCTGGGCACGTCCAGCGACAGCACCGGCACGCCAGCGCCGTTGATGGCCGTGATCAGATCCACCGCGGCACCGGCCGGCGCGCGGTTCAGGCCGATGCCGAACAGCGCGTCCACCAGCAGGTCCATCGGCGGGAGGACGCCCTCGAAGCGCGCCACCGCACCGCCGGTGGCGAGGAACGCCTGCTCGGCCCGCTGCGACAACGGGGTAGCCGGCGCATCGGTGTCGAGCCGCAGCACCGTCACCGGGCGGCCGGCTTCACGGGCCAGACGGGCCAGCACGTAGCCATCGCCGCCGTTGTTGCCGGTCCCCACCACCACACCGATGCGCTGCGCCTGCGGCCAGCGCTCCAGCAGGCAGTGCCAGGCGGCCTGGCCGGCCTGTTCCATCAGCGAGGCACCGCCATCGCCCAGCAAGGCACTGGCCTGCGCATCCAGGCGGCGCGCAGCGGCGATATCGAACAGTTCAGCAAGCTGGGGCATGCCGGGATTCTATACTTGTCGCCCAGGCGCAGCCTTGCCGCGCCCTCCCCAGGCTCCGTTTCCGCCCAGGCCATGTCCGCCGTTCCCCTGCCCGCCCCCGTCCATCTGGCCCGTGCCGCCGAACGCATCCGTGCGATCGCGGGCGTGCACGGCTTCCAGCGCTGTGGCGTGTCCGGCATCGATCTGCGCGAAGACGAGGCGCACCTGGCCGATTGGCTGGGCAAGGGCCTGTACGGCACGATGGAGTGGATGGCGCGCCACGGCACGCTGCGTGCGCGGCCGGATGAACTGCTGCCGGGCACGGTGCGGGTGATCTCGGTCGGCATGGATTACGGCCACAAGGACGACGCCGAAGCCTGGGCCACCCTGCACGATGGCGACCGCGCCTACGTGGCGCGCTATGCGCTGGGCCGCGATTACCACAAGCTGATGCGCAACCGGTTGCAGAAGTTCGCCGACAGCATCGCCGCGGAGATCGGGCCGTTCGGCTATCGCGTGTTCGTCGATTCGGCCCCGGTGCTGGAGCGTGCGCTCGCCCGCAATGCCGGGCTGGGCTGGATCGGCAAGCACACCTGCCTGATCGACAAACAGGGCGGCTCGTGGTTCTTCATCGGCGAAATCTACGTCGACCTGCCGCTGCCGGTGGATACACCGGCCAGCGCACACTGCGGCACCTGCACGCGCTGCATCGATGTCTGCCCGACCCAGGCGATCATCGCCCCGCACCGCCTGGATGCACGCCGCTGCATCTCCTACCTCACCATTGAACACGACGGCGCGATTCCCGAGGACATGCGCACGGCGATGGGCAACCGCATTTACGGCTGCGACGACTGCCAGCTGGTCTGCCCCTGGAACAAGTTCGCCAAGCGCACCGACGAGCCGGATTTCCGCGCGCGCAACGATCTGGACACCGCCTCGCTCGCCCAGCTGTTCGCTTGGGAAGAAGACGAGTTCCTGCGCCGCACCGAGGGCAGCCCGATCCGCCGCAGCGGACATGAACGCTGGCTGCGCAACATTGCCGTGGCGCTGGGCAATGCCCCCACCCACGCCGAAACACTGGCCGCGCTGCAGGCACGACGCGAGCATCCTTCGGCGATCGTGCGCGAACATGTGGCCTGGGCCCTGCAGCAGCACGCCAACCGCACCTCCGCGGGATGAAGCATCGCCGCCGACGTGCGACCATGGCCCCCCGTTCGTACCGTTTGGCCTGATTCCTCCATGGACCGCAGCGCGCAGATTCTCACGCCCAGCCAGCTCAACATCCTGGCCCGCGACCTGCTGGAAGGCGCGTTTCCCCTGATCTGGGTGGAGGCCGAACTGGGCAGCGTGACGCGCCCTGCCTCGGGCCATCTATATTTCACGCTGAAGGACGCGCGCTCGCAGATCCGCGCCGCGTTGTTCAAGCCCAAGAGCCAGTGGCTGAAGTTCGTGCCGCGCGAAGGCATGCGCGTGCTCGCGCGTGGCCGGCTGACCCTGTACGAAGCCCGCGGCGAGTACCAGATGGTGCTCGACCACATGGAGGAAGCCGGCGAAGGCGCCCTGCGCCGCGCCTTCGAGCAGCTCAAGGCACGCCTGGAGGCCGAGGGCCTGTTCGCGCCGGAGCGTAAACGCCCGCTGCCGGCGCATGTGCGTCGCCTGGCGGTGATCACCTCGCCGACCGGCGCGGCGGTGCGCGACGTGCTGAGCGTCCTTGAACGGCGTTTCCCGATGCTCGAGGTCGATCTGCTGCCCAGCCTGGTGCAGGGCGACAGCGCAGCCGCGCAGATCACTTCGCTGCTGCGTGCTGCCGATGCCAGCGGCCGCTATGACGTGATCCTGCTGACCCGCGGTGGCGGCTCGATGGAAGATCTCTGGGCCTTCAACGACGAGCAGCTGACCCGCGCGATCGCGGCCAGCCAGACCCCGGTGGTGTCTGCCGTGGGCCACGAAACCGACTTCAGCCTGGCCGACTTCGCCGCCGATCTGCGCGCGCCGACGCCGTCGGTCGCGGCCGAACTGCTGGTGCCTGATCAGCGTGACCTGCTGCTGCGTGTGCGTCGCCTCGATGCACGTCTGGCGCAGCTGCAACGGCACAGCCTGGGGCAGGCGATGCAGCGCGCGGACCGTGCCCTGCTCCGCCTCAACGCACAGAGCCCGCAATCACGCCTGCAGCTGTTGCAGCGCCGTCAGCAGGATGTCGCGCGCCGTCTGCACGCAGCGTGGTCCACACAGCATCAAGGCCGTCTGGCCCAGCTGCGCCACGCAGCGGCCGTGCTGCGCAGCGGTCATCCGCAGCGCCGGCTGGATGCCCTGCGTGAGCGCCTGCAACGCCTGCAGCCGCGTGCGGACAGCGCGATCGGTCGCCAGCTGCAGCGCGACGCCCTGCGCCTGCGTGCGCTCGCCCGTTCGATGGAGGCAGTCAGCCCGCTGGCCACCGTCGCGCGTGGCTACGCGATCCTGACCCGCGAGGACGATGGCAGTCTGGTGCGTTCGCCGTTGCAGGTGCGCCCGGGCGACACGCTCAAGGCGCGCGTGCAGGACGGCGTGATCGATGTAACGGTCAACGAACCGGCGCGCTGATCCGGCGCGCCCAAGCCGCTGCGCGGTTCGCCTTCAACGTCCCGCGCTTTCGCAGAATTTCTGCCGGTATTCCATCGCCTTGGGCATCAACGCCTGCAGGTTCTGGATGCGCGTGCCCGGGTTGGGATGCGTGGACGCGAATTCCGACGTCGACTGCCCACCACTGGCCTGTCCCATCCGCTCCCACAGCGGAATCGCTTCCTGCGGATCGAAACACGCTGCCGCGGCCAGCATCAGGCCCACTTCATCGGCCTGGGTTTCATGACTGCGCGCGTACGGCAGCAGGTAGCCGTAGCCCATCGCCGACATCATCATCTGCTGCTGTTGCGGGTCCATGCCGCTGGCGGCACCGGCCATCTGCCCGATCTGGGTCATCTTCTGCTGGGCCATGCGCTGGGCGCCATGGCGCAGCAAGGCGTGTGCGATTTCATGCCCCATCACCACCGCCATCGCATCCACCGTACGCGCGACCGGAATCAACCCGGTGTAGACCGCCATCTTGCCGCCCGGCAGGCAGAAGGCGTTGGCCTGATCGGAGGGGATCACGTTGACTTCCCATTCGAAATCCCGCGCGAAATGGGCTGGCTTCAGGCCATGTTCTTCGGCGAGGGCGGTCTCCACCACGTCCACCTTGGCGATCAGGCGCTGGGCGATCGCCTGGATTTCGCGCGACTGCGGTGCACTGGGATCCAGCGGCCGCTCCTGCGCCAGGATCTCCTGGTAGGCCTGCAGGCCCAGCGCCTTTTCCTGGGTCGCATCGAGCGAGCTGTCGATCAGCACGCTCTCGCCGGTATACGGATCCACCGCACGGTTGGAGAACCAATAGAACGCGGCATAGCCGGCGAAGGCCAGCAGCACCCACCAGCGGATGTTGCCGAACAGGCCCGGCCGCCGGGCGCGGCCCTGCTGCTGACCGCCGAATGGATCGTTGCGCATGCGCGTGGTTCCTGAGATGGCCGCGGCACCCTGCCCGACACTGTGCCAATCCTAGAACGCGCGCCGGGGGGCCGGGTGAAATCCCGTCACCCCACGACGGGGAGATCCCTCAGATGCCTCGGACCAGGCGGAAGCCGATCCGTGCGCTGGTGGTGTCCGAATCCTGCGATTGCCGCCAGGCCGCGCGGGTCTGTGCCGGCGCATTGGCCCAGTTGCCACCGCGGATCACGCGCTGCCGGCAGCCCGGGTTGAACCAGGCCACGCCATCGGACGGCGCACGCCGGTAGCTGGCATGCCAGCAGTCGGCCACCCATTCGCTGAGGTTGCCGGCAATGTCGTGCAGGCCCCACGGGTTGGGATCGAAGCTGGCCACCGGCGCCGGCCCCCAATACCCATCGCCGTAGCCGACGAAGGCGTTGTACCAGTGCCGCCCGGAGGGCGAGACATCCTCGGCCCCGGTGAAGTTGCCGGCGCGCGCGGGCGGTGTGCCCGCATCGCCCCACGGGTACCGGCCGCTGCTGCCCGCGCGCAGCGCGTATTCGAATTCGGCCTCGCTGGGCAGCCGGTAGGAGCGCCCGGTCTGCTCGGACAGCCAGGTCGCGTAATTCTCGGCATCGCGTACGCTGACGTGCATCACCGGCAGGTTGGCGATCGCCTCGGCCCCGTTGTAGTCGGACTGCCAGTCCACCCCGCTGCGCCGGACGAAGTTGCCGCTGCGCTCGTCATACACGATTGAATGACCGCGCCGCGTGGCCCGGGGGCGGGCCTTGGTAGCCTGCACATAGCGGCGGAAATCGGCGACCGTCACTTCGGTGATCGACATCGCGAAACCGCGCTCGAAGCGCACGTAGTGCGCGGGCTTCTCGGCATCGGTCGCGCCGAGCTCGTTCTCGGCCGCACCCATCTGGAAGCCGCCGTGCGGCACCACGATCATCTGCGGCCCGCGGCCGCCATCGCGCAGCGCATCGCTGAACACCTGCCGCGGCCGGAAGCTGCCGTAATGGGTGACCAGTTCGATGCGCTCGCGCAGCTGCCCCACGACAGGATCACCGGGCAGCGCGATGCGCAGGGCATCTTCCAGCTTCTGCCGGGCCGGCTTGAGTCCCTGCGGCGTGGCCAGATCGCGCAGGCCCTCGTTACGCAGCCGCGCCAAGGTGTCGGAGCGGATCTTTTCGATACGTTCGAAGGCATCGGCAATGGTGATGGAGGAGTCCCGGACCTTGGCCGCTTCGGCCAGCCAGGTACCGGCCGTCGCGAAGTCGGCCGCCAGCGCCGCCGTCTCGGCACGCCGGATCAGCGCGCTCTCGGCCGCTGCCAGCCCTTGCCGGGCGCGGGGGTTGTCCGCGTCCAGTGCGAGTGCTTCACGAAAATTGGGAATGGCGCCATCGCCGTCTTCGCCGATGCGGTCCGCGCGCAGATCGTCTTCGCCGGCGCGGTTGTAGGCCACCACGCGCTGGGCAATTTCCACCCGCGACTGCAGCTCGCGCACCTTGGGATCGTCCGGCGCCAGGGTCAGCAGTACCAAGGCCATCTCGCTGGCCTGGGCCAAGGCCTCGCGCTGCTTGAGCGGCCGCTCCAACAAGGCGGACGCCTCCTGCAGCAGGCGTTGCCGCGCGCGTTTCAGCCCGGCCTCGGCCAGGCGGTCTTTGGGATCGTGCTGCAGCAGTGCAAGCCAGATCGGGATCGCGTCCTCGGCGGTGCGGTACAGCCGGTCTTCCTCGAAGGCGCGTGCGGCATCGCGGCGAGCCTGGACAACGTCGTCGTCAACGAGGGTGACGGCAGGTGGCTGCCAGCGCTCCACCGTCTCGGCAGCGTCCTCGCCTCCGATGGTGACCTGCGCCACCGGCGCGCTCGCTTTGGCCGGTGCGGCAGCCGGCTTGGCGGCCGGCGCTGCCGACGGTGCCGGCGCGGGCGCGGGCGCGGGAGAACATGCGGCCAGCATGCCCAACAGAGCAGTGAACAGCAGCGGCAATGGGCCTGACGGTCGCAAATGGGGGTCCTTGGGGCGTGTCATCGTCTTGCTGGTGCCCACGCCACGTCGCAAGCCGCCGCCCGGGGCGCGATGGCGATCCAGGGGGCATGCCGCAGGCGCAGGCAGGGGATCATCATAATCGCCACCGTCGCGGGGGGCGACCGTCCCCGGCCCGGGCGTTCATCACCGCACGGCGGGATGCCGGCCGTGGCGTGGCGTGGCGTTAGGCTATCCTCCCCGACCTGAGCACCCCTTTGCAGTACATGGAATCCCACGTGGCTTACTGGATCAAAACCCCGGCGGAACTGGACGAGCGCTACCGCCAGCGCCCCACCCGCATCGGCCTGGACACCGAGTTCATCCGCGAACGCACCTACTGGCCGCAGCTGGCGCTGGTGCAGATGGCCGTCGGCGATGAAATCCTGCTGATCGACCCGCTGATCCCCGGCATGAACGAGGCCCTGGCCCCGTGGCTGGCCGACACCTCCATCCTCAAGATCATGCACAGCGCCAGCGAAGACCTGGTTACCTTCAAGGTCGCCTGCGGCGTGCTGCCGCGCCCGCTGTTCGATACCCAGATCGGTGCATCGCTGGCCGGCATCGGCGGCGGCATGGGTTACCAGAAACTGGTCACGGCAGTCACCGGCGTCACCTTGGCCAAGGGCGAAACCCGCTCGGACTGGATGCGCCGCCCACTCTCGGAGGCGCAGCTGGAATACGCCGCCGACGACGTGGAATATCTGTTCCAGATCCACGACACCCTCGACGCGCGCCTGCAGGAACTGGGCCGCCGCCAGTGGCTGCAGGACGATGCCGAGCGCCTGCTCGCCAGTGTCGAACACGATGAAGAGCGTTGGCCGCACGTGGCGATGCGCTCGGCACAGTTCATGGATACCCCCGCGCAACTGCGTCTGCTGCGGTTGCTGCGCTGGCGCGACGTCCAGGCCCGCGCCAGCGACAAGCCGCGCAGCTGGGTGCTCGACAACGAACTGGCTGCGGTGCTCGCACGTACCCCGCCGGCCGATGTGGATGCGCTGTCCAGGCTGATGGAGGGCTTCCCGAAGGCCCCCCGCAAACTGGCCGCCCAGGTGTGGCAGGCGCTGATCACCCCGCTCGCCGACGAAGCCGAGGCACCGCTGGCGCTGCCGGCCAACGATGCCAACAAACAAGCCCTCAAGCGGCTGCAGGATGCCGTCAGCGCGCGCAGCGCCGAACTCGGTCTGCCCGATGGCGTGCTCGCCTCGCGCAAGCATCTGGAAAGCTACCTGGAAAGCCGCCAGTGGCCGACGGCGTTGGCCGGCTGGCGCCAGGCGCAGCTCGAACCGATCCTCTCGGCGCTGTTGCCGCCGACTGCATGAGCCTCACGCATCGGTGCGGATCTGACCGCACCGATGCGCCGCTCGCATCACCTTGCGAGTGCACTGACGACGGCCCACTGCCGTCGAATCCTGAACGAAGCGCACACCGTCCCTGACATGTCGTCATCGGCATGACCGCAGACACATACGCACGTTCAAACCGCATGCAAGAGTGAATCGCACGCAACGCTCCGCGCCTGCAACAGGCCCGGTCCGGACACGGCATCCCGCAGGACCGCGCCGTCGGCGCAGGTTCTGCCCACGCGGCTGCGCAAAGGACTCCCATGCATCTGATCGCGACTCGAAGGAACGCCCCCTCCCCTCGCCGCACCACGCGCCGCCTGCACCGCTGGCTCGGCGCGACCCTGCTGCTGGCGGCCACTACGGCCAGCGCTGCCGATGATCTGAACGAACGGCTCGCACAGGCCCTGCAGGGCACCGCCACGCCTGCGATGGGCGTGCTGGTCATCCGCGATGGCAAGATCGCCGAACATGCCGTGCATGGCGTCCGTCGCAATGATGCGACGACAGCGGTCACCACGGACGATCAATGGATGATCGGCTCCACCGGCAAGCCGATCACGGTGGCGATGATCGCGCGGCTCGTTGAACAGGGTGTGCTGCGCTGGGATGCACCGCTGTCGACCTTGTTGCCCGACCTTACCGCACAGATGCAGCCGGCCTACCGCAGCGTCACCCTGGTGCAGTTGCTCTCGCACCGCGCCGGCCTGCCGGAAAACCTCACCGACGCCGCCGCGCTGGATGCGTTCTTCGTTGATACGCGGGCCCTGCCCGTGCAGCGCGAGGCTTACGTCAAGGCCGCCTTGGCCGAAGCGCCGGTGCACCCGCCCGGCACCGAATTCGCCTACAGCAACAGCGGCTTCCTGATCGCGGCGGTGATCGCCGAACGTGCCACTGGCAAGGACGTGGAAACGCTGATGCAGCGCGAAGTGTTCCAGCCACTGGGCATGACCGGTGCCGGGTTCGGCCCGACCCCGGCCGGGCAACCGCGGGGCCATCGCGCCGGCAAGCCGGTGACCACCGCGCCGCAGAAGGCCGATGACGGGGTGCCGCCGCTCTACACTGCCGCCGGCAACCTGCATATGCCGCTGCAGGATCTGGCGCTGTTCGCCATCGATCAGCTCGCGGGCAGCCAAGGCAAAGGCACGCTGCTGACACCGGCCTCGTACGCGCTGATGCAGACCGCGCAGCCGGGCAGTGGATCCGGGCTGGACTGGGGCGTGCAGCCCTCGATTGCCGGCCGTCAGGGCCCGGTGCTGGTGCACGGCGGTTCGGACGGTAACTGGCTGGCCTGGGTGGTGCTGTTCCCCGGCCAGAACAACGGCGTGATCGCCATCGCCAACGCTGCCGAAGACATGGGCGCCGACCAGGCCACCATGGGCGTGCTGGGCGGACTGTTCGCCGAGCTGGCGCCGGCTGCAGCCGGGGCGCCCGCCAAGTAACAGAAACGACAACGCCCCGCAGATGCGGGGCGTTGCCGAGACACGCATCATGCTCACCGGTGCCCTGCGGCACCGGCGATCGCGTGTCTTACCAGTTCATGTTGAGCGAAACGCCCACGGTGCGCGGTTCGTTGTAGACCGCGGCCATGTAGTTCTCGATCACACCCTTGAGGTTCTTCTCATTGGTGATGTTGCGCGCGAACAGCGCCACTTCCCAGGCACCGTAGTTGGCGGAGTAACCCAGCTTCAGGCCACCTTCGAAGCTGCCCTTGGAGTTGAACTCGGCCGAGTCATACAGCACGAAGCTGGTGTAACCCTGCTTGTTCCAGTCGGTGGAGACGAAGAACACATCGCTGTCATTGACCGGCATGTCGTAACGCGCCGCCAGGTTGATGTTGTACTTCGGGGCGTTCGGCAGCGGATTGCCGTTGATCTGTGCAAACGTGTTGGCACCGACCTTGATGGTCGGGTCATTCACGGTGCAGACCACGGCGCCGTTCAGCGCGCAGACCTGCGCGTACACGCGGTCGTCCTGGATCTTGCTGTGCAGCAGGCTGACACCGGCGCTCAGGGCCAGGTTCGGGATCGGGCGCAGCTCCATGTCCGCTTCCAGACCGTAAGCCTTGGCCTTGTCGGCGTTGAACAGCACGCCGTTGCCATCCGAATCGTTGCCGTTGAGCTGGATGTCGTTGACCACGTAGGTGAACGCGGCGGCGTTCACGCGCAGGCGGTTGTCCCACAGGCTGCTTTTGATGCCGGCTTCCCAGGACAGGATGGTTTCCGAGTTCGCCGTGGTGAAATCGGCATTGAACACGGCCGAACGGCCCTGGATGGTCGGGCCGCGGAAGCCGCGGGCCACGCGCGCATACACGCTCAGCTGCGGGTTGAACGCATACATCGCGCTCAGGTCCCAGCTCGGCGTGGTGTCGGACATCTCCACGTAAGTGCGGCCCTTGTAGGTCACGGCACCGGCGGCGGTATCGGCGGTCTTGAGCAGACGGGTCTTCTTCTCATCCTTGGTCTGGCGCAGGCCGGCGGTCAGGGTGAACTTGTCGGTCACGTCATAGCTGACCTGGCCGAATCCGGCCCAGGAGGTATTGACGTTGCGCAGGCGCACCCAGTTGTTCGGGTTGCGGGCATTACCCTGCAGGAACCAGGCGCGCTGGTAGAAATCGGTGGTGTCGCGGCCGTCGAAGTAGAACGCGCCGACCTGCCACTTCAGGCGGTTGTCATCGCCATTGGCCAGACGGAATTCCTGGGTCCACTGGTCCAGATCGCGGATCTGGCCCATCGACTGGCCGTAGCCGTTCGGCACGCCGTTGACCGGGTAGTTCACGGCGGCGCCGCCGTCGGTGTCACCGCGGCTGTAGCCGGAGGTGGTCTCGTAGGCAGTGATCGAGGTCAGCGAGACGTTGCCGAAATCGTAGATCGCCTTCACCGAGCCGCCGTAGGTCTTGTAGGCCTGCGGGTTGTTGTCGGCTTCGTCGTAGGCGACCTTGTCGCGCGGCACGTCGGTCGTGTTGGAGCCCTTGGTCACGGCGTTGCGCAGGAACAGGGTCGAGGTACCGTCGTAATCGCGTGCGTGGGCCGAGGCCAGCAGCGAGAAGTTGTCGCTCGGCTGCAGCAGCAGCTGCGCGCGCACGTTGCGGTCGTCGAAGCCGCCCATGGCGTTCTTCTTCGGCGAGACCGTGCCATCGGCGCTCGGGCCGCTGTAGGTGTTGTCGACGTAATCATCGCGGTGCTGGTACAGCGCCGACACGCGGAACGAGGCGATGTCGTTGATCGGGCCGCCGAAGCCGCCATCGATGGCCACGCTGCCGTACGAGCCATAGCTGGCCTGCACGCGGCCGCTGTAATCCTGGCTCGGCTTGATCGTGTCGAACTTGACGATGCCGGCGGTGGTGTTGCGGCCGAACAGCGTGCCCTGCGGGCCGCGCAGCACCTCGATCTGGTCCACGTCGTAGACCGGGTTGGACTTCAGCACCACGTGTTCAAGCACCACGTCGTCCTGGATGATCGACACCGGCTGCGAGGCACCCAGGTAGAAATCGATGTTGCCCAGGCCACGGATGTAGAAGCGCGGGAAGATGCGGCCGGTGGTGGTTTCGGCGTAGAAGCTCGGCACCTTGCCCGACAGGGCCAGCAGGGTGTCATCGCCGCCAGCGGTGTAATCACGGATCTTCTCGCCCTGCACCACGCCGACCGACACCGGCACTTCCTGCAGGTTGCGCTCGCGGTGGTCGGCGGTGACGGTGATGGTGTCCAGCGAGGTCGCGCTGGCGGACTGCGCGTCCTGCGCCGAGGCGGCAGCGGACAGCATCAGCGCAGCGGAGGCGCAGGCCAGCGCCAGCGCGCGGCGGCGCGGCAGCACGGCAGCGGAGAGGGAACGGGAGAGAAGACGCGTCGACACAGGGGCGTGGCGTAGAGCGGGCATGCAGAGGTCTCGGGTAGTACAGATCGGGGC
This sequence comes from Stenotrophomonas sp. IS26, assembly GCF_054188265.1. NCBI lineage: Bacteria > Pseudomonadati > Pseudomonadota > Gammaproteobacteria > Lysobacterales > Lysobacteraceae > Stenotrophomonas > Stenotrophomonas sp. IS26. The sequence goes on along the minus strand of NZ_JBSZJV010000004.1, from coordinate 59,712 downwards.
ATCCGGCAGATGGCCGGGCACCATAGGAAATCGGCATCGCTGTGGAGACAGCGATGCGGCACGGTATTGGCTGGATGTTGCAGATTGGTGTCAGGGCGTTGTGGGCGACGGCTGTCCGGCCCCCCTGGTCCACTGGCTATGCGGCCGCGTTTTCTGGCGCGGATTATGCCCGGCCAAAGCGCGCGCCGGAAGGGCGGGGTTCGCGTTTGATGCTTTCCGGGCCATCGGTCACGTGTCGCCCGGCACTTGTCGCCCTGGCAGCGGCGGCGAACACTGAACCGGTCATCCACGAGATCCCCGCATGTCCTCTCGCCCGCTGGCCTGCCTGCTCCTGTTGTTGTCCGCCTCGGCCGCCCAGGCCGCCGAACCGCCTGCACAGTGGCTGGTCACCACCGACCTGTGGGGAAGCCCGGCCTACCAGCTGCTCACCCTGCCCGACCAGCAGGGTCCGGTGGAGGGGCGTTTCGATGGGGATAGTCTGCAGGGCAGCCGCCAGGGCACCACGCTGGCATTTGTCGTCACCGGCAGCGATGGCGCGACCTACCGCTTCCGCGGCGAGCAGACCGGCACGACCCTGCGCGGTACGGCCGATTATCCCGACACCAACGCCAGCGAGCGACGCGCGATGCATCCCTTCAGCGCGCGCCGCCTGCCCGAGCGGCCGGCCGGCGGCCCACGCCAGCATGACTTCGTGCCCATCTCCTATTCGAATGAGTTTTCGCCCCACCGCGCGCCCGTGCTGACGGTCTGGCCGGGCGACAGCGTGCGCACCACGACGCTGGATTCCGGCGGCGTGGATGCCAACGGCCAGACCCGGGCGCTGTTCGGCAATCCGCAGACGGGGCCGTTCTACGTGATGGAGGCCGAGCCCGGCGATGTGCTGGCGATCCACATCAAACGCCTGCGCTTGAACCGCGACTACGCCGATAGTCTGGACAGCATCGTGGGACGCGCGCTGACACCGGCCCTGGCAGCAAAGGCCACCGCACTGGACAAACCGGTGCGCTGGACCCTGGACCGCGAACGCGGCCGTGCCCGCCCAGAGGCGGCCACCGGCAAGCTCAAGGACTTCTGGGTGCCGGTCAGGCCGATGCTTGGCGGGCTGGCGGTGGCGCCAGGGTTTGGCAGCGCGCCGATCTCCACCGGCGACACCGGCCGCTTCGGCGGCAACATGGACTTCAACGAAATCCGCGAGGGCGCCACCGTGTATCTGCCGGTATCCCAGCCCGGCGCCCTGCTCTACCTGGGCGATGCGCACGCGCTGCAGGGCGATGGCGAAACCTCGCAGTACGCGCTGGAGACCTCGATGGACGTGGAGTTCAGCGTGGAGGTGATCAAGTCCCGTGCGCAGTCAGCGCCGCGGGTGGAATCAGCGACGCAGTTGATGGTCCTGGGCCAGGCCGGCTCGCTGGATGATGCCCTGCGCGCGGCCACCGCCGGGATGGCGCAGTGGCTGGAACAGGACTACGGGTTGAGCCTGTCCGAGACGGCGCAGGTGCTGGGCAGTTCGGTCAGTTTTGCGGTGGCCAACCTGGCCGGGCGCAGCGTCGGGGTGGCGGCCAAACTGGACAAAGCCCTGCTGCAGCAGGTGGAACGCGCGCCCGCCACGGCGCGGGCCAGGCACTGAACCCAACGCAGGTCCCACTTGGCAGGCGCCGCCGGTCGGCGCTAGACTAGGCCCATTGCGGGGTACGGCCGAGGCCGGTGACGCCACGCAGCAGCAGCATCCGTGGGGCCATAGCTCAGCTGGGAGAGCGCGTCGTTCGCATCGACGAGGTCAGGAGTTCGATCCTCCTTGGCTCCACCACTATTCAACAGAACGCCCCGGAAATCAGATTCCCGGGGCGTTCTTGTTTCTGCAGGCCGCGCGCGGTTGCTTACGCGCCCTCGGGATTGTCCTTGCGCTCCGGCCGGCGCGTGCCTGCATCATGGATCGCCTGATCGGTCTGTCCCGGCCGCTGCTTGGCGGTTTCGTCCTGCTTGCGGTCCTGCTGGCTTTCTTCGATGCCTTCCTGCTTGCCGTGTTCGCTGGGCTTGGTGTCAGCCATGGGTCTACTCACTCGTGCGGGCGCCGGGGCGGCGCCTTCCCGGGCAGACTAACCAGCCGATCGTGATGCACGAATCACGATCGGCGCGGCCTCGCACACAGCGCGCTCACGCGTGAGGCGTCGGTCACTCCAGCTTGACCACCAGCTTGCCGAAGTTGCGCCCCTTGAGCAGGCCGAAGAACGCCTCGGGCGCGTTCTCCAATCCCGCCACGATGTCCTCGCGATACTGCACGCGGCCGTCCTTCAACCACTGCCCCATGTCGCGCAGGAACGCCGGGAAGAACGCGTGCAGATCGGACTGGATGAAGCCGCGCACGGTCAGGCGCTGGCGCAATACCTGGCTCATGAAGCCGGGCAGCCGATCCGGCCCGGGCAGCACCGCGCCGCGCGCGTTGTAGGTAGCGATGGTGCCGCAGACCGGAATGCGTGCGAAGTCGTTGAGCAGCGGCGCCACCGCATCGAACACATGCCCGCCGACGTTCTCGAAGTAGACATCGATGCCGTCGGGCACCGCCGCACGCAACTGCGCAGCGAAATCGTCGGCGCGGTGATCCAGCGCCACATCGAAGCCCAGCGTTTCCAGATACGCGCGCTTCTGCTCGCCACCGGCAATGCCCACCGTGCGCGCACCCTGCAGCTTGGCGATCTGCCCGACCGTTGCGCCCACCGGGCCGCTGGCAGCAGCCACCACGAGCGTTTCGCCCGGCTGCAGCTTGCCGATTTCCTGCAGGCCCACGTACGCCGTGAATCCGGGCATGCCGTACACGCCCAGTGCAGTGCTGATCGGCAGGCCGTTGTCTTCCAGCTTGCGGCTGAGCTGATCGCCGTCGATGACGGCATGCGTCTGCCAGTTACCCGGTGCCAGGACATGCTCGCCGGCCGCAACATCCGGATGGTTGGAGGCGAGCACCTCGGCAACGGTGCGCCCCTCCATCACTGCATCCAGCGCAACCGGGGCGGCGTAGGACGGCCCTTCTTCCATGCGACCGCGCATATAAGGATCCAGGGACAGGTATCGATTGCGCAGCAGCACCTGGCCTGGGCCCAGCGCGGGAACCGGCACCTGTTCGACACGGAAGTTAGCCGCGACCGGGGCGCCGTTCGGGCGCGAAGCGAGCACGATGCGTTTGTTGGTGAGTGCGTTCATCAGCGGATCGCTCCGGGGGAGACGAAAAAGGAATCCCGACAGTACGCCGTCCAGGCACGTCCAGATGGGGGGCAAAACAGCGTTCCATCGGTGCGGCGCGATGCGGAGGTGGCCTGGCCTTTGCGCGACAGCGACCGACGCTCTGGATGGCGTCACAGCATTCCATCCATACGCTGCACCGATCATCCGTTGCCCGCGCCGCAGGCCAAGGCGCATGATCGCGTCATGAACGTTCCCTCTTCCAGCCGACGCCGCTACCTGCTGCCCGTGTTGATGTCCGCCACCACGGTGTTCGGCTTGGCATGCTGGGCGATCCTGGCGACCGAGCCCGGTTGCCTGGCCGCGCAAGGCCATTGGTCGTCCGGTGCAGGCAAGTGCCACACGCGCCTGTGCCTGCTGCAGGGCGACTGCGGCGAGATGGCTTCACCTATCGTGGCATGCAACAAAGTGCAGGTCGGGGACAGCCGTGGCCGCGTGTACTTCCACTTGGGCAATCCCCTGCCTGGTGCGGGCGCCGAAGCGGAGTGGCCCGCAGGCAAAGCCGACAACGGCACGATCCGTGCACGCTTCGAGGATGAGCGGCTGGTCAGCCTGGCCTGCCCGGTCACGCCGTAGTGCGTGCGCGCTTCCATTGCAGCGGGCTCATGCCCATCTCGATCCGGAACATGTAGTTGAACGCCGATGCCGAGGCATAGCCCAGCTCGTGCGCGATTACCGTGGGCGAACGCCCCTGCGCCAGCCACTCGATGGCGCGCAGCAGGCGCACCCGCAACCGCCAGTCGCGCAGGCGCATGCCGGTCTCGCGTTCGAAATGGCGTGCCAGAGTCCGTGCCGATGCCCCCAGCAACGGTGCCCAGTCCTCCACGCTGCGGGTATCGGCCGGCTGCTCGTAGAGTGCCTGGCACCAGCGCTGCAGGCGCGCGTCCTGCGGCCATGGCAGGTGCCGGGTGTGTTGCGGCTGGCGCGGCAACTGCGCGGTGATCAGCGTGCACAAGGTGGTGTAGTAGGTGCGGTCGTGATCGGGCACGATGCGGTCGAGTTCGATGATCAGTTCGCGCAGCAGCGGTAACACTTCCAGGACCACGCAGCGCGTGGGCATGCCCAGATCCGGGGCATCATCCACGTACAGATTGCGGAATGCCGAAGTGCTCAACGCGCCGGTGTGATGCAGCGTGCCCGTCGGCACCCACAGCGCCTGATGCGGGGTGATCACGTGACGGGCCTGCCCCGCGCTGGCCTGCAGCACACCCGTGCTGGCGTGGACCAGCTGGTTCCAGCTGTCCACGTGCGGCGGGAAGCGCTCGCCCGCCTCCAGCCGCTGGCTGCGCGCCACCACCGGCCACGGCAGACGCCGCAGCGGCGGCACCAGGACTTCGCGCCAACCCGGAGCAGTGGGTTCCGCCGTGGCCATGTGACGCCTCATCGACAGGATGGGTCATTCTATCGAAAGACGCGGTCACCTCTGTCCACGGACCATGGGCCCTCCCCGCTGCCCTCCCCACCCATGTCACTCTTGATCCCGCCTCCCCGCCACGCCTGGCAGGTCATCACGGCCGGCATCTGCGCGCTGGTACTCACGGTTGGCCTGGCGCGCTTTGCCTACACCCCGCTGCTGCCGGTGATGCGACTCGACGCAGGGCTCACGGCAGCCGGCGGCGGCTGGCTGGCAACGTTCAACTATCTGGGCTACCTGGCCGGCACTGTGCTGGTCGCCCGGGTCGGCGACATGCAGCTGAAATTCCGCTTCTACCGCATCGGACTGGTCCTGGCAGTGGTATCCACCGGCCTGATGGGCACCACCACGGACATGGCCACCTGGGGCGTGCTGCGCTTCGTGGCCGGCCTGTCCAGCACCGCCGGCCTGCTGCTCGCCTCCGGGCTGGTGCTCAACTGGCTGCTCGCCCATCAGCGCCGCCCACAGCTCGGCCTGCACTTCGCCGGCCTCGGGGTGGGGATCGCGGTCTCGGGCCTGGCGGCTGCGGCGATGGCCGATCAACTGGCGTCCTCCCGGCAGTGGATCGCGCTGGGCACCCTCGCGGTGGTGTTCCTGATCCCGGCTTGGGCATGGATGCCGCCGCCGGCAGCGATCTCCAGTGCCACTGGGGCCAATGCTCCCCCGCCACCCGGGCGGCGCTGGCGCTGGCCGCTGATCGCCTCGTACTTCTGCGCGGGGGTCGGCTTCGTGGTCAGCGCGACCTTCATCGTCGCCATCCTGGTGCAGACCCCTGCCTTCGCCGGCCACGGCAGTTGGGTGTGGGTCCTGGTCGGCCTCACCGCCATCCCCTCGACGTTTGCCTGGGATCGGCTCTCGAACCGGCTTGGACTGATCCGTGCATTGATGCTCGCCTATGCGTTGCAGGCTACGTCCTTCGTATTGCCCTTGCTGGATGGCGGGCTGTGGGCCGGCGCGGCCAGCGCCGTGCTGTTCGGCCTGACCTTCGCCGGCATCGTCAGCCTGACCCTGACCGTGGTCGGTCGCCACTACCCGCACAATCCTGCCAAGGCGATGGCGACGCTGACGCTGAGTTATGGCGTCGCCCAGATCATCGCCCCCGCGATCGCCGGCACGCTGGCGCGCGACAGCGGCAGCTACCAGGGCGCATTGGTGCTGGCGGCGATCATGATGGTGATCGGCTTCGTGCTGTTGTGGTGCATTCCCGACGACCCACGATCCACCACGGGCTGATCAACTGCACCGGCGGAAAGCATCCGCCTGAACCGACGTTCATGCGCTTGTGTGATGTGCTCGGGCCCGCTGGATCAAGCACTTGGATGTGGGCGGACACGGGTTTGGAAACAAATGTGAAATTTTTTTCGCGAAACGCTTGCCGAACCCCTCATACCTCCGTATTATTCGCGTCCTCGCCAGCGGCAACGCAGCGATGAAGTGGCCGGGTAGCTCAGTTGGTAGAGCAGGGGATTGAAAATCCCCGTGTCGGCGGTTCGATTCCGTCCCCGGCCACCACAATTTCAGATGACCTGCAGAAATGCAGGTCATTTTTTTTGTCTGTTGTGCGGCGTCGCCACATCGCGCAGCGTTCAAGGAAGGAGGTTCCGCACATGGTTCGTGCTTTGTTCGCCGCGCTGTTCGGCAAACGTCCCGTTACCTTCCACAGCACATCCCCGATCGATGTGACCGTGCTGCGCCTCAAGCAGTCGATCCAGCATGGCCCGCGTCTCTCTGTCGCCGGAATGCGCGGGACGGCCTCCGCTCAACGGATCCGCCTGTGCTGGACGCGCCCGTTCGTGTCCAATTCTTTCAAGCCGTATTTCATCGGTCAGTGCATCCCCACCGAACGCGGCACGCGGCTTGAAGGTGCGTTCCAGATGCATCCCTTCATCCGCACCCTGATGATCGGCATGTTCGTCAGCCTGCTCATCGTTCCGTTGGTGGCGGTGGTGAAGCACTGGCAACACACACACGACCTCGCGCCTGCGCTGTTGGCCAGTCTGGCGGTGGTGCCTGCTGCCTACTTCATGGCCGGCGCGGTGCTGGTGATCGTCACGATCAGCCGCTGGGCCGCACGCGACGATGAAGCGATGATCGAGGCGGAGATCCATCGCGCGCTGCAAAGCGGGCACACCGCTCAGGGATGATTTCCGCGGGCAGGCCGTTGCGCGCCTTGCCGTCCATCGCCACGCGCTGGCATGCTCACCCGGCGGACAGGATCGTCTGCGGCCGCGCTTGTTCGTCCCCATGGCCGCACACACAGGGAGAGGTGAATGTCCGAAGGCATCGAAGTGCTGCGGGCGCAGATCGCGCATCTGCAGCGAAACCAACGGCGACTGACGCTGGGCTGCGCAGCGGCCGGCCTGCTCACCATGGCCGCATTGATGATGGGTGCGACGTCACAGCGCAGCGCCAGCTTTGACGTCATTGATGCGCAGCGCATCAACATCAAGGAACCTGACGGAACGTTGCGGCTGGCGATCTCCAATCGCACGCTGTTTCCTGGCGTGGTCATTCACAACAAGGAACAACCTCATCCGCGCCCGATGGCAGGCATGCTGTTCTTCAACGATGAAGGCACGGAAAACGGCGGGCTGATCTACAACGGTTCGCTCGACAAGAACGGCAAGTCCTCCAGCGGCATGAGCCTGACCTTCGATCGCTATCAGCAGGACCAGCAGATGCAGCTGCTGGGCGTGGACGACGCGGGCACACACTACGCCGGGCTGACCTTCAATGATGTTGCCGATGGCCTGGACCGTCCGTTCTTCTCCGAGCGGGACGAATCACTTCATCGCGACGGCATCCCTGCCATCACCGAGCGCGTGTTCCTTGGCAAATCGGATGCACGCGATGCCATGCTGACCCTGCGCGATAGCCAGGGAAAGCCACGACTGGAACTGGTGGTCACGCCCGCGGGGGATGCCAAGGTGCGCTTCCTGGACGAGCACGGCAACGCGACGCGGGAACTCTCCGCTGACCGCCAGTAGCGCGGATGCCGGACGCTGCCACGCGCGCGTCAGCGGTTTGCGACGGCCGCTGCATGACGGAATATTCACAAATTTCGCTCAGCCTGTGCCTAAGCTCGCTGCGTCTTGTGTGGAGTGTCGACAATGCGCAGCCGCTATCTGATCAGTGCCCTGCTCGCCCTCGCCGCCTCCGGGTCGGCCTGGGCCGCCGCGCCGGTGACCTCGGTGGAGACGCTGGACATGGACCGCTATGCCGGCCAATGGCATGAGATCGCGCACCTGCCGGTCTCGTTCCAGAAGAAATGCGTGGGCGACATCACCGCCACCTACAGCCTGCGTGCCGATGGACGGATCAGCGTGCACAACGCCTGCCGCGAAGCCGATGGCGACCGCGTCGCCGCCGATGGCGTGGCACGCCCGGTCGAGGGTCAACCGGGCCGGTTGCAGGTGCGCTTCGTGCCGGACTGGCTGTCCTGGGTGCCGCTGGTCTGGGCCGACTACTGGGTGATCGCACTGGACCCGGAGTACCAATGGGCGGTGGTCGGTGAACCGGACCGCAAGTACCTGTGGATCCTGTCGCGGTCGCCGAGCATGGATACCGCCCTGTTCGAGCAGCTCAAGGCCCGCGCCGAGGCGATGGGCTATGACCTCGCCCCGCTGCGGGTGATGGCGCCGCTGGACTGACCCGGCCCGGCCTCACGCCACGCCCGGGCCGGCCCGGCCCTCCCCACGACTAAAAGCACGTGGCCCGGTCATCCCGGTGCCCTACCCTTGCGTCTCGCTGCCACAGGCAGCGCGAACACCATACGCCGTAGTATGCTCGTACCCATGCAACACCCGCCTGAGGATTGCGCCATGTCCCACCGCTTCCGTCCCCGCCTCGCCCTTGCCCTCATCGTCGTCGCCTCGCTGGCCCTGACCGCCTGCAACAAGACGGTCAAACGCGTTTCCGAGCCGGCCGCCAGCGTGCAGGAGTTGACGGTGCGTGCCGATGGCAGCTGGACGGTTGCGCTGCGCCTGCAGAACTTCAGTTCGATGCCCATGACCTTCGACAACGTCGCGCTGCAGTTGAAGGTGAGCGATGAGGATGCCGGGCAGCTGCAGCTGAAGCCCGCACTGTCCATTGGCGGGGTCTCGGCCGATGTGGTCAACGTGGACATCAAACCGAGCTCGGGCGCCCGCCTGGTGATGGCCGATGCACTGGCCGGCAACCGCACCCTGGGCTATTCGCTCAAGGGCACGGTAAGCGCCACCCCGCAGGAAAAGAAGCAACGCACGTTCGAGATTGATAGCCGCAGCACGCTCAACCAGGCTCCCGGCCTGCCCGGCGTCCTGCGCTGACCGGCGGGCTTTCCGCCACCCTTCGCCACTGATCGAGACTGTCCCCGATGAGCAGCTACACCGCCCCGCTTTCCGATATCCGTTTCGCCCTGCATGACGTGCTCAAGGTCGAGCCGCTGTTCGCGCGCCTTGGCCTGACCGATGCCACCGCCGATGTGGTGGATGCCGTGCTGGAAGAAGCCGGCCGTTTCAGCGCCAGCGTGCTGGCGCCGTTGAACAGCGTAGGCGATGAGATCGGCTGCGTCCTCGACCAGGCCACCGGCGAGGTCACCACCCCGCCGGGCTTCAAGCAGGCCTACGCCCAGTTCGTGGACGGCGGCTGGACCGGTCTGACCGCGGCACCGGAACTGGGCGGCCAGGGCCTGCCGCATACGCTGGGCGTGCCGCTCAACGAAATGATCAACGCCGCCAACCTGGCGTGGGGCAACTTCCCGCTGCTCTCGCACGGTGCGATCGAAGCGCTCAAGCAGCATGGCGAGGCCTGGCAGCAGGACGCCTTCCTCAAGCCGCTGATCGAAGGCCGCTGGACCGGCACCATGTGCCTGACCGAACCGCATTGCGGCACTGATCTTGGCCTGCTCAAGACCAAGGCCGAGCCGAACGCGGATGGCAGCTACGCGATCACCGGCACCAAGATCTTCATCACCGCCGGCGAGCACGACCTCACCGAGAACATCGTGCACCTGGTGCTGGCCAAGCTGCCGGATGCACCGGCCGGGGCCAAGGGCATTTCGCTGTTCGTCACCCCGAAGTTCAAGGTCGATCGCGAGGGCAAGGTGGGCGAGCGCAATGCGCTGCGCTGCGGCTCGATCGAACACAAGATGGGCATCAAGGGCTCGGTCACCTGCGTGATGAACTTCGACGGTGCCGAAGGGTATCTGGTCGGGCAACCGCACAAGGGCCTGCAGGCAATGTTCACCATGATGAACACCGCGCGCCTGGGCGTCGGCCTGCAGGGCATCGGCCTTTCCGAGCGGGCCTACCAGAACGCGCTGAAGTACAGCCGCGACCGCCTGCAGTCGCGTTCGTTGAGCGGTGCGAAGAATCCGGAGAAGCCGGCCGACCCGATTCTGGTCCACCCGGATGTGCGGCGCATGCTGCTGACCATCAAATCGCTGGTCGAAGGCAGCCGCCTGCTGGCCCTGCACGCGGCGACCCTGATCGACGTCGCCCACCACGCCGAGGATGCCGGCGAGCGCGAACGCGCGGACACGCTGGTGAGCTTCCTGACCCCGATCTCCAAGGCCTGCCAGACCGAATGGGGCATCGAGAACACCTACAACGCGCTGCAGTGCTTCGGTGGCCATGGCTACATCCGCGAGCACGGCATGGAGCAGCTGGCCCGCGATGCGCGCATCACCACGCTGTACGAAGGCACCACCGGCATCCAGGCGCTGGACCTGATCGGCCGCAAGACCGCTTCCAGCCAGGGCGCGGGGCTGAAGCTGATGCTGGCCGAGATCGAGGCCTTCGCCAAGGCCAATGAAGGCAACGAAGCGCTGGCCGAGTTCATTGCCCCGCTGCGCGCCAAGGCCGACGAATGGGCCACGCTGACCATGGCGACCCTGCAGCGCGCGGCCACCAACCCGGACGAACTCGGCGCAGCCAGCTTCGATTACCTGTTCTACTCGGGCTATGTGGTGCTGGCCTACTGGTGGGCCCGCAGCGTCGCCGCCGCCGATGCTTCGGCGCAGAGCGACGCGTTCAAGCAGGCCAAGCGCGAGACGGCCCGCTTCTACTTCGCCCGCGTGCTGCCGCGCACGCTCAGCCACGCCGCCGCGATCCAGTCCGGCGCCGAACCGTTGATGGCCATGACCGACGCGCACTTCGGCGAAGGTTGATCGGTCGCCAGACCACCGACCAACGGTCGGTGGCTATCTGATTGCCCCGCAGGTGCCGACCGGCAGTCGGAACACCGATGCCTGATCGTCGGCAGGTGCCGACCGTTGGTCGGCACCCCGGATACACCTTCTGGAGAAAAGCCCCCTTGATGTTCAAGGGGGCGCGCCGAAGGCGGGGGGTCAAGGTGGAATGCCTGTCCGAATCGTTACGAATCGGGTAGGGGCGCAAGCCCCTATACCCAATTCGTAACGATTCGGGTATAAGCTGTTTTCCCGATGGAGACAGACACTACACGCTTGGGTCTGATCGATACCGGAGCCTCGTCCGCCCCGGTCGCCGAGGTGTCGCCGATCGTTACGCTGCATCGGCCCGGATCGGTGCGGTTATTGGCCCTGGACGCCCACGGGCGCGTACTCGACTGGATCAATTGGCAGGACGCCTCCTGCCTCTACGCGCGTGGCGCGGTAGCCTGGACCCTGGGCGACCCCTGCCTGCACATCCACGGCGGCATCTGCCGCACCACCGGCCTGCAGAGCGGCCTGGACCTGCACCCGATCATCGCCGCCCGCGGGCATGCGCGCTCCCGCGCGATCGACCCCACCCCGAATCTGTCCAATCCCGCGCTGTTCGCGCGCGATTCGCACCTGTGCCTTTACTGCGGGCAACAGTTCAACCGCCCGCAGCTGACCCGCGACCACGTCATGCCGCTGTCCAAGGGGGGCCTGGACGTGTGGGAGAACGTGGTCAGCGCCTGCTTCCACTGCAACTCGCGCAAGAGCAACCGGACCCCGCAGCAGGCCAGCATGCCGCTGCTCGCCGTGCCCTATCGGCCGAGCTGGATCGAACACATGATCCTGTCCAACCGCAACATCCTGGCCGATCAGATGGCCTTCCTGAAGGCGCAGTTGCCCAAGCGTTCCAAGCTCTGCGCCTGAGCGCGCTGCGACGTTCTGTCGCAGCCTCCGTCACCGTTTACTCACTGAAAAGGCGGTTTGCTTGCCCCACCCTCATTTGGGGGGGAAAATAGGCGCTCAGAAGAAGCGCGATAAACATGATCGATTCCGCCCGCTATCCCCGCCTTGCGCGCATCCAGTCACCGGATGACCTGCGCAGGTTCGAAGAATCCGAACTGCCCGCGATCGCGGATGAACTGCGTGCCTACCTGATTGAATCGGTCGGCAAGAGCGGCGGCCATTTCGGCGCCGGCCTGGGCGTGATCGAACTGACCGTCGCACTGCACTACCTCTATCAGACGCCCGTCGATCAGCTGGTGTGGGATGTGGGTCATCAGACCTACCCGCACAAGATCCTGACCGGCCGCCGCGACGAGATCCACACGGTCAAGCAGAAGGACGGCGTCGCGCCGTTCCCCAAGCGCGAGGAAAGCGAGTACGACACCTTTGGCGTCGGCCATTCCTCCACCTCCATCTCGGCGGCGCTTGGCATGGCGATCGCACGCCAGGCCGAAGGCGATGACCGCAAGGTCGTGGCCGTGATTGGTGATGGCGCGATGACCGCCGGCATGGCTTACGAGGCGCTCAACCACGCCGGCGGCATGGAGCAGGAACCGAACCTGCTGGTGATCCTCAACGACAACAACATGTCGATCTCCGAAGCCGTGGGCGGGCTGACCAAGATGCTCGGCCGCGCCACCGGCAGCCGCACGCTCAATGCGCTGCGCGAAGGCGGCAAGAAGATCCTCGGCGACAAGAAGCACAACCCGACCGCGCGCTTCGTCAAGCGCTGGGAAGAGCACTGGAAGGGCATGTTCGTGCCGTCCACGTTCTTCGAGGAAATGGGCTTCCATTACACCGGGCCGATCGACGGCCACGACGTGCCGGCGCTGGTCGCCACGCTGAAGACGCTCAAGAGCCTGAAGGGCCTGAAGCTGCTGCACGTGATGACCACCAAGGGCAAGGGCTACGAGCGCGCCGAAGGTGATCAGATCGGTTACCACGCGGTCGGCCCGTTCGATCCGGACAAGGGCCTGGTCTCCAAGGGCGGGGCCAAGAAGCCGACCTATACCGACGTCTTCAGTGACTGGCTGTGCGATGCCGCCGCGGCCGAGCCGAAGCTGATGGGCATCACCCCGGCGATGCGCGAAGGCTCGGGCCTGGTGCGCTTCAGCAAGGAATATCCGGAGCGCTACTTCGATGTGGCCATCGCCGAGCAGCACGCGGTGACCCTGGCGGCCGGCATGGCCACCCAGGGCGCCAAGCCGGTGGTGGCGATCTACTCGACCTTCCTGCAGCGCGCCTACGACCAGCTGGTGCACGATGTGGCCGTTCAGGAGCTGGACGTGCTGTTCGCGATCGACCGCGCCGGCGTGGTCGGCCCGGATGGCGCGACCCATGCCGGCAACCTGGATTTGAGCTTCCTGCGCTGCGTGCCGCACATGGTGGTGATGGCGCCGTCCGATGAGGCCGAGTGCCGCCAGATGCTGACCACCGGGCTGCGCTATGCCGGCCCGGCCGCGGTGCGCTACCCGCGTGGCAGCGGGACCGGCATCGCCGCCGGCACGGATCTGGCCACGCTGGAGATCGGCAAGGCCGATCTGCGCCTGCAGGGCAGCCGGATCGCCCTGCTCGCGTTCGGCAGCACCGTGACGGCCGCCGAACAGGTCGGCCGCGAACTGGGCCTGACCGTGGTCAACATGCGTTTCATCAAGCCGCTGGACCGGGCCCTGCTGCTGGAACTTGCGCAGCGCCACGAAGGGTTCGTCACCATCGAAGACAACGTGGTCGCCGGCGGTGCCGGCTCCGGCGTGGCCGAGCTGCTCAATGCCGAGAACGTGCTCAAGCCGTTCCTGCACCTGGGCCTGCCGGACAGCTTCCAGCACCATGCCAGCCGTGAAGACCTGCTGGCCGAAGCCGGCATCGATGCCGATGGCATCCGCCAGGCCGTGCTCAAGCGTTGGCCGATGCTGGTCAAGAGCGGCCAGACGCTCAGCGCGGCAGGCTGACACGCTGCCCACCGCCCTTGGGCGAGTGCTCCGCAAAAAGCAGCGAGGCCGCGTCCAATCGACGCGGCCTCGTTCGTTTGAGCACTCAGGGGGCGCTCAAGCGCTGTGCACCAGCCATCAGTAGATCTGGAACTGGGCGCGGCAGCCGCCATCCACCCAGACGCCGGTGCGGTCCCAGCCCCAGGTCCGCCCTTCGATGCAGGCATTACGCGAAGTCTGGCGGATCAGCCGCGCCTCGCGGCGGACATTGGCCACGCAGCGCTGACGGCGATGGTCGTTGGAATCGCAGGTCAGGATCTGGCCCCGGCCGTTGTTGCCGCCGCCGTTGTGGCCCCAGCCGCCCCCACCGCCATTCCAGCGGCCGCCGCGGCCGCCCTCGGCAATGAACTCGGCCCGGCAGCCCTGCGTCACCCACACGCCGTTGCGTGCCTGGCCCCAGGTCTGGCCTTCAACGCAGGGCGAGCCGGAGATCTGCCGCACCAGGCGTGCACGCCCTGGCAAGGCGCACTGCTGCGTGCGGTTCTTGATCGATTCGCAGCGCACCGGACCGCCGTTGTAACCGTCGTCATAGCGGTCGTAGTTCTGCGCCTGGGCAGCGCCGGCCAGCGCCATCAGCGCCGGCACCACGGCCCAGCGCAATCGTCTGGCGGCCTGGGAAGGGCTGGTGTTCGACATGGGATCCTCGTTGCGTGTTGGGGGAGGCGCACAGGATCGGTGATCGTCCGGCGCCGCGACATAGGCCAGAAGTCGCTGATTTCATCCCCTATTTAGGTACCCGACGCGTGGCTGACTGGGCGGGCGGCCGGCGGTCACATCCGCACGAACAGCCTTGGATGGCCGGCTCAGCCGTAGCGGACGGCGTCCACGTAGGTCTCCAGCACCTGCACCCGGACGGCGCTGCTGTCGCCGGTCTCGGCATGGTACTCGCGTGCCAGGGCATCGGCGAAATCGAAGGCGGTGGCCCCGCTGCGGAACGCAATCGGTGCGGATTTGGCCGGGTGCACGACGTGCCAGCGGCGTTCGATGTGTTGCAGTTTGATCACCATGCGGATCGTTCCTTTGCGGCATGCCTGGGCGAAAAGCTCACGACGTGAGGGATCCATCCCTCAGCAGGAACGATAGAGCAGGTTGAAGCCCGTTGTTATCGGATTAGTCTGATTTTGCTCAGCCGTCGGTGCCCAGGAACCGGAACGGCTCGGCCGGCTGGAACCGGGGCAGCGCGTCGCCCGCGAACACGTTGCGCTGGTCCGGCCCCAGGTCCAGTTTCAACACCGGGGCACCGCGCGAGAAATCGGCCTTGTTGAGGTCTACCCAGAAGGTATTGGGCGTCATCGCCGATTCAAAGAAATACAGCTTGCGCTTGTGGTCGGCCACGGTCCGCCAGCGGGTGGAGGAGATGTTCGGCTCACCCGGCGTGGTGATGCCATACGGCACGGACACATTGCGGATCACACTGAACACACTGGCCAATGCGACCACGGGATCCTCGCTTTTGGGAATGGCGTTGATGTAGAACTTCGCGCGGGCGAAGCGATCGGCCGAGCGGTTGGTGCCGGGCAGCATCACGGTGCCACCGATCTCCTGCCAGTACGCGTTGAGCGCCAGTTGCTGATCGAACACCGGCGAGTTGGTCATCACCTGATAGGCGCGATCGTGATGGATCACCTGCTTGCCGTTGATGTATTCCACGATGGCGCTGTCACCGCTGGCATCGGACAATGACAGGTGCAGCGTGGCCAGCCGGGACTCGCCCGGCACCTTGTCCGTCACGATCGAAAACGGCTCGCGCTCCAGCGCGGCGACGGCCTCGGCAACGGTGGCGAAGTTGTCGAGCACGTATTGCGCCCACAACGAGATCGCCAATCCCGGTTTGCTGCCACGTTGCTGCGGGTACTGCGATTCTGCCAGCCACAACAGATTGGCTGACAACCCCGCTTCGTTGAGTCCATCGGTGGTGGAGATGTCATACCCGGTGGCGACCACGCTGCCGTAGCGTGAGGTCCAGCGGATCGAGCGCGGGCCGGCCTGGCCATCGCGGTCGATGCCTTTGGGCAGCACCCACAGGTTGGTGGCCACATCGCTCTTCCAATCCATCGAGCGGGCCGTGATCACATCCTGGTTGTCGCCCAGATACACCACGCGGGTGCAGGCATCGGCCCGGGCGGAGACGCAGGTGAGCGCCGCAGCGAATGCGATGTGACGGATCGAAAACAGTGTTTTCATGACGTGCCTCCTGGCAGTGGCGCTGACAACCTGGCGTCAAACCTGATACCGGCGATGTCCACACAGGCGGGTCGCACGCATCCTGCTTCAACGCATCATCGCGCTCCGCGGTGCTCGTCACGGACTACAACGCAGCATCGGCGGAATCCTCCAGCGTCATATCAGCCCACGCCCGGTGATGGAGGAGTGAACCCTGCATCCTGCACGTGACATCGACGGACCCGGCGCGAGACTGCCCGCGACCTCAAGCGCCTACGGAGCCTGCATGCCCATTCGAGCCACCCTGCTTCCCCTGCTCGCCGCCCTCACCGCCTGCGCCCATCCTGCGCCGTCACCCTCCTCGCCCACGGCAGGCGTACCCGGTGCGGACCGCGATGCGCATAGGTGCATCGGCTCGGCAGGCTACCGTTGGTGCGAACGCACACAGCAGTGCGAACGTCCGTGGGAGTTGGCCAATGCAAACGGGTTGGAGAACACCGCCGAGGCCATCACCGCCTACTGCGCCGCGCCGGCGCCACGCTGATCTCGTCATAGCACGCTCATCTCCTCATAGGCGGCGCAACAGGACAGGCCGGACAGGGCGTCATGCCGGGGACGCGCCCGGAAACGGCCGCGCGTCCACTGGCAGGACCACCAGGAACCGCGCGCCACCACCGGGGGCGCTGTCCACGGCGATGGTGCCGGCGTGACGCAGCACGATTTCGCGCGCCAGGTGCAGGCCCAACCCACTGCCACTGCCGCTGGGCCGCAACCGGTGGAACGGCTCGAACACGGACAAGCGCTCCGCCTCCGGCACGCCGGGGCCTTCATCACTGACCGACAGGCCCCCATCGTCATGCAGCGCCACGGCGATCATGCCGCGGCCGCCACCGTGGGCGATGGCGTTCTGCAGCAGGCTGGCGATGACCCGGTGCAGCGCATGGGGATCCCCGCGGACCCAGATCGGCTGATCCGGAGCATCCACCGAAAAACCGTAGCCGGCATCCACCACCAGTGGTGCGACATCGGCGGCCACGTCGCGGGTCAACGCGGACAGGTCGATACGCTGGGACTGGCTGCCATGCCGGTCCAGCCGCTGCAGATCCAGCAGCTGCTCGGCGATGTTGCTCAGCCGGCTCAGGTCCAGCTGCAGGCGCGAACGCGCATCGCCGGGCGGCAGATCGGCCAGGCGCGTGGCGAGGATCGCGATCGGCATGCGCAGCTCATGCGCGGCACCGGCGAGGAAGCGATCCTGCGCATCGTAGCTTTCACCGATGCGGCGCACGGCCGCGTTGAAGGCGTCCACCAGCGGATAGATCTCCAGCGGCACGGCACGCGTATCCAGGCCGCTGCCGCGCTCGTTGACCTGGATCGCTGCGGCCTGCGCCGCCACGCGGTTGACCCCGCGCAGCGCGCGATGGATCACCCATGGCGCCACCACCAGCGTGATCACCAGCACCGGCAACGCGATCCAGCCGCCCAGGTAGCGGAAGATCAACAGCAGCTGCCGCACGATGCTGCGTTCGGGAATGCCGCCTACCGCCACGTGCAACCGCCCTTCCGGCCGAACAACGACCACCACGCGCACGGCAAGCGCATCGGCATTGATGCGGGTACGGATGTCGGTCTGCTCGATCTGATCCAGCCGTGCCACCAACTGACGGTACTGCACGGGAACATCGCCATGCACCAGGCGTCGGCCACGCTCATCGGCCGCGGCGAACCAGAACATCGCCGGCGGCCGTGGCACGGCCAGCGCCACCTTCGGCAGATCCGCCTCCAGTCCCTGGGCACCGAAGGTGATGGCCGATGCGATCTGGTCGCTGGTCTTCCAGTCGATATAGGCCGAACGGCGGTCGCCGTAGGTCAACACCATCGCGCTCAACGCCAGGGCGATCGTGGCCGCCTGGATCAGGCAGACCTTCCACACCAGGTTGAACGCCAGCGAATCGGGTTTGAGCAATCTCACGGCGTGTCCTTGAGCAGATACCCGATGCCGCGCATGACGTGGATCTCCACGCCCGCGTCGGCTTCCAGCAGCGCTTTGCGCAGCTTGGAGACATGCGCATCCAGCGCATTGGATTGGATGGCATCGTCAAAGCCGTACACGGCTTCCAGCAACGAGGCGCGGCCCACCGTGCGCCCTTGCCGCAGTGCCAGTGCTTCGAGCACCAGCAGCTGCCGCCGCGGCAGCGCGAGCAGCAGCTCTGACACGCGGGCTTCGCGCGCCACGAAATCGAACTGCAGCCGGCCCAGCGACAACACCGGCAGGGTGATCTGCGAGGGCCGCCGCGAGATCGCGCGGATGCGCGCAAGCAGCTCTTCGACCGCGAACGGCTTGGTCAGGTAATCATCCGCGCCCACGTCCAGGCCGGTGACCCGATCGGCCACCGAATCGCGCGCGGTCAGCATGATCACCGGCAGGTTCGGCACGCGCTCACGCGCGATCCGGACAAAGCTGGCACCGTCGCCGTCGGGCAGCTGCCGGTCCAGCAGCAGGATCTGGTGGACGCCGGCCTTGAGGGCTTCATCGGCCTGCGCCATCGTGCCGACCACGTCGATCACCATGCCGTGGCGCGCCAGGCTGACCTGGATCGCGCTGGCCATTTCCGGATCATCTTCCAGGAGAAGAAGGCGCATGGGGCGGTGCCTTGCGGGGTACGAAGGAGGCGATGGTACCGCGCAGCCGGACGTAACGTTCCGACAATGTAGGGCGCCCACCATGACACTCCGGTTGTTCCCCCTCGGCAGGTCCATGCACGTCCGTTTTCGTTCCCCGCGCCCTTCCCTTCCCCTGTTTGGCCTGGCCCTGGCCAGTGCATTCACCGCCGCCAGTGCGCAGGCGGCTGATGCGCCCGAGGGCGCCAGGAAAAGCAGCATCGGCATCGCCGTCGTGGCGCTCAAGGCCCCCTACGCCGGCTATGACACCGATCGTCTGGCCGCCCCGATCGTCAGCTGGGAAGGCCGTTCGTTCTTCTTCCGCGGTGGCAGCGTGGGCTATCGCCTGCACCAGACCGCGCAGTCCGAGCTTGCCCTGACCGCCTCGCCGTACGTGATGCGCTTCAAGCGCCGCGACAGCCACGACCCGCAACTGCGCCAGCTCGACAACCGCAGCCTGTCCGGCATGCTGGGCGTCTCCTGGCGGCACCAGGCCGAATGGGGCGTACTGCAGGCCAATGCGCAGGCGGAAGTCACCGGACACGGCGGCGGCTTCTCGGCCGATGCCCGGTACGCCTACCCGATCCCGGCCGGCCGCGTGACCTTCATGCCCGCGGTGGGCGTGACCTACACCAGCGCCGATCTCAACGACTACTACTTCGGCGTCAGTGAGCGCGAAGCGGCACGCAGCGGCTTGGCGCGCTACTCGTCCGGCAGCGGTGTGTCGCCCTACATGGACATTGCCGCCGTGATGCCGCTGGGGCCGCGCTGGACCGCGACCGCGTCGATCCGCCGCACCTCGCTGGCCGATGCCGTGCGCGACAGCCCGATGACCCGTGGCGACCACATGGATACCGCCGCGCTCTCCCTCAGTTACGGATTCTGATCATGCGTCAGGGAATCGTACGTCGTGTCGCGGATCTGGCCTTGCAGATCGAACCGGACCGCGCCGCCGTTATTGAATGGATTCTGCATTCCCCACTGCCCGCGCTCGACGGGCAGACCACGTTCGAACTGGCCTGTGAGGGCCAGGGTGAACGCGTCGTCGCGCTGCTGGACACCCTGCTGCGGCAGGGTGATCCGGTCCTGCCGCGCGGCTGATTTCTCGTTTTTCCCCTACCGGTGTCCTGGAGGCGCGAATGCACAACGCAACCGATACCCCGCTGCTGCAAGCAGCCAACGATGACCTCGCCGCGCACGCGATCGTGGCCAATCTCCACCGCGCGATCCTGCACCGCATGGACCGCGACAGCCAGGCCCACGGCCGGTTCTCACGGGCTTACATCGCCGAGCTGTTCGACATCGGGCGCACCATCAGTCCCGCGTGTCGCCCGCACCAGGTCGACAGTGAATGGATCACTGCGCGACGGTCGTGGCTGGATACGGTGCTGCGCGAGCATCCGCTGGACCGTCGCGATGCGCAGCTGATCGCTGCACGGCACGCCGCCGATGGGTTCCTGCTCCGCGCCTGCGTGCTCGCCTGTGACGCCACGCCGGAAGCCGCGACCGAGCGCGTGCGCGATGCCCTCATCGCCATGACCCGGCCGACGCACTGAGTGACGAAACGCCACCGACACGTGCACATAACCGCCGGAATCACCGTGCTACATTCCGGCCAAGAGGCAGGCTGACTGCTTCTTGATGCCGGTACCGGCCGGCCCGGAGCGTGCCCATGCGGTGTTCGGCCCTGCTGCTGTCCCTGCTGTTCTGCGATGCCGTGCACGCCCAACAGGACGCGCCGCCGGACCTCGCCTTCGACCGCCCCGGCATCGGCTTCGCCGCCTCGACACTGCCCCGCGGTGGCGTCGCGCTGGAGGCGGGATTGCCCAGCTTCAGCCGCGACCGCGACGGCGCGGGCGTGCTGAGCACGCAGTACAGCGCCGACATCAATCTCCGGATCGGCTTGGTCGAGCATCTCGAACTGCAGGCCTTCACCTCGCCCTGGAACCACCTGCGGGTGGCGCCGCGCGATGCACCGGCCGAGCGCAGCCGCGGTGCTGGAGACCTGGGCCTCGGCCTGAAGTTCGCCCTGCCCTTGTCCTCGGAAAAGCACGCCGTGGCGCTGCTGGCCAGCACCACGTTCGCCACCGGCTCGCGCGACTTCAGCGAGGGCGCCACGCAGTACGTGCTGGGTGCGAGCTATGAGTACAGCTTCGATGATCGCTGGACAGGCGCGCTGTACGCCAATGTGACCCGCGGTGCCAGCGAGGACAGCGTCACCTGGGCGCCGAGCCTGAGCTTCTCCGCCACCGATACCGTCAGCACCTATCTGGAGGCCGGCTTCACCGACACCCACGGCGAGCCCTCGACCGGGATTGCCGGCGCAGGCATCACCTGGATGGTGACCCCGACGGTCCAGTTGGATGCCTCATTCGATGTGGGGCTGGATGACGACAGCCCGGACACGCAGGCTGGCCTTGGGGTGTCGGTGTATTTCGAGTGAGGTTTGCGGGGCACCCTGCTGCATCGCCAACGAAAAGGCCTGCACGAAACCGCGCAGGCCTTTGTCTGGAACCGCAACGTCTTGGCGCGGCGGGTCAGGTCACCTTCTTGGCGATGGTCATGCCCAGCACGAACAGCACCACAGCGATGATGATGCCCGCCCAGAACAGGAACTTGGCGATGCCGATCGCGGCGCCACCGATGCCCGCGAAACCGAGAGCGCCGGCGATCAGGCCGATGACAGCAAAAATGATGGCCCACTTGATCATGATGATCCTTTCCCCGAATCGGGTCGAATGACAGGACTCCACGGTAGCCAGCCGACTGTCTCACCTTCGTGAACGCGCCGACTGAACGGCGTGAAATCAGGCGCCCGGCGCCACGCGCATTTCCATCGGCTGGTAGCGCAGCCCGGAAGATTCCGCTGCCTCCCCTGTGCAGGTAAAGCCATAGCGCTCATAGGCGGGTACCGACGAGAGCGACGCGCTCACGGTCAGCACCTCCACACGCGCCTGCTCGATCATGGCCGCCATCAGGGCCTTGCCGACCCCCTGCTGCTGGGCCGCCGGGTCGACAAACAGCATGGCCACGTGACGGCCTTCCTTGAGCTCGGCGATACCGATGAGCCGATCCTCCTGCGCGTAGGCCAGCATCACATTGTCCTGCACCATGCGCGCGCGGAACCCCTCCACCGAGGCGATACGGGCAAAGGTCTCGATCCCAAGGGGGGGCAGTGATTCCGCCACCGCCCCCATGAAGGCGGCCATGCACACACGGCTGGCCTGTTCGAGATCGGCTGCCAACAACGCTCGTACCGCCATATGCATTTCCTTCCGCGTCCATGAGGTAAGCGATCACTCTACCTCGATGATCTGCAGCCGCGCACGACTCACCACCGGATCGACGCCAACTCAGCGCGCGACCTCGACAAACACGGGATTGGAATAGAACCACAGGTCCTGCCAGGGATCTTCGCCTGGCACATCGGGCAACGGCGCCACTTCAGGGGTGCTGCTGCCGCGTACACGAACGAATCCGCCCTGTGCAGGCGCCGGCAACACCCAGGATACCGTTCGCCATGCGCCGTCCACTTGCCAGTCACTGGCGCGGAATACACGCGTCTGCATAACAGGAGCATCGCTTTTTCCAGGGCTGCCCACTATCAGCTCGACGTGATCCAGCACCGGGGGCTGGCCAGCGTGATTGACTGACGCCGGCACACGCACCCGCAGTTCCACGCGCATGGAGGCGTCAGGCGACATCGACAGCGTGCCGCCCATCGTGACGCTACGTGCCTCGTCGTCGTTCGCAGTCACCCGCAGCTCCAGTGCATCGATCAGATCGCCGGTCACCGCGAACATCCGACCGTGACGAAGGCCATCAAGGATGTCCTCGGCGTCCCGCCGCGCCCAGACATGGGTCTTGCTGTACTGGCCCGGATCGAAGTCATTGCCGCCATCACGCTGGTTGACGTGCGAATCGGAGCTGGCCGTGATCCAAAAGCGATGCCCCTGGGACAACAGCGTGTCCCAGATCCCGCCGACGGTTGCCGTCATCTGGTCGAATCCTCCCAGGGTCGGTGCATCCGCGTTGCGATACAGGCCGCGATGGACACGGGTGGCCTGATGGCCCGGCGCGCCTTCCATACCAACCAGCACCTGCGGTGCAGCCGCATGCCAGGCACGCAGCTCATCGGGCTCGACGTCGCCCCACCGTCCCATGGCGGTGGCAGTGCGCGCGGGGTGATTGATGAACATCAACGGCGGTGCCGGCAGCGAACGCATGTGGGCCAGTGCATCGAGCATCGTCTGCCCGTCGTCGCGGCTTCCCTGCAGCGGCTCGCTGCGGCCGTAATCGCGTTCGATCGCGACCAGCTGCTCTCGCTCATCCGGGCCTGGGGCGATGATCAGCGAGGCGTGCTCGCCGGCCGGCACGTCGAATTCCATGCCATTGAACTGGATCAGTCCGGGCACCTCGCGCCGGGCCTCCAGCAGCGCCGGCCACGCATGGTCCCGGGTGACCGCCGAATGCCCCGGCCCGCCATGATCGGTATGCACCATCCAGCTCAGCCCATTGGCGAGCGCCTGCTGAGCGTTATGGGTGCGGGTGTAGGACGAGTCGCCACCACGGATCGGCGTGGGCGGCGTGGTGCTGCGATCCCAATCCACGCTCCACTCGCTGTGGACATGGTGGTCGCCAGCCTGCCAGCTGCGGCCGGCATCGTCATCGGCAGCCTGCGAGACCGCCGGCCACGCCAGCACCGCCACAAGCGGCAGGAAGAAAACATGTCGCATCGTATGTTCCTCACAAACGGGCAGCCGCATCCGGGGCACGCGCACGTGCCTCCGGATGCACCGCGAAGGTGGCTCAGAAGTCCGCGCGCAGGCCGAGGCTGATCCGGCGGCCGGAGCGCTCGTACATCGTCGGGAACGCGGGATCCATCGTGTAGCCGGTGGTCGCCTGGTTGGTCAGGTTGATGCCCTTCAGGCTGAGCTTGATGCTGTCGGTCAGGCGGTAGCCGATCGACACATCCACCTGGCCGTAGTCATCGCGCCAGATCGGGTACATGTTGTAGCCGATCGATTCGACGTACTCTCCCTTGTGGTTGTACGACGCGCGCGCGTCGAAGCGGTCGTTCTCATAGTAGACGGTCATGTTGTATGACTTCTCCGAGAGCCCCGGCATCGGCGTGCTCACGCCCAGATCGGATTCGCCGGCCAGCGAGCTGTCCAGCATCGTGTAGTTGGCATTGATGCCGAAGCCTTCCAGCGAACGGTGCAGCATGCTCAGCGGCAGCTGCGCGATCAGCTCGACGCCTTTCACCACATAGGTGCCGTCGGCATTGATCGGCTGGTACACGTCGAAATCATAGGTGCCGTTGAGCGAGCCGTTGGCGTTGTAGACCGCCACATCCGGCACCACGCCGGTCAGCGCATTGATCACCACGCCGTCGATCTTCTTGTGGAAGTACGAGGCCGCCAGCAGCCCGCCGTTGTCCAGGTACTTCTCCAGACCCAGCTCCCATTGCTTGGCATAGGTGGGCTGCAGATCCGGGTTGCCATCGGTGAAGCGGAACGAACTCCAGCTGGCGGTGCGCTTGTAGGCGATGTCGGTCAACGCCGGGCGGATGAACGTCTTGGAGGCGGCGCCCCGCAGCACCAGGCCCTCGGCCAGTTCGGCAGTGGCATTCAGGCTCGGCAGCAGATCGTTGTAGCTGCCTTTGCGCGAGACGGGCGTGTCGGTATAGCCGGTGGTGCCATCTGCCCGCTGGATCGGGTGGAAGCCGGAGGACTGCACCGAGGTATCCACATAGCGCACGCCGGCGTTGATCGAGACCGGCACGCGGCCCACATCGAAGCCGATGTCGGTCATCGCGTACAGACTGGTCACGTTCTCGTCGACCCGGTAGTACTGGCCCGGATCAAACGGCGTTGCGAAGCCCGGATAGCGGAACGCACTGCGTGCGTAGTCGTTGGAGACCATCTTCCAGTCCAGGTCTTTCACCGAATAGCCACCGCCCGGCACGATATCGCCGATCGACTGCAGCGGACTGTCGGCCAGGGTGCGCTTGTTCACCCAGCTGTTGTCACCCGCCCCCGGCCCGTAGATCTTGGCTTCGCCATACTCGCGCTGCTTGGACTTGTCGGTGTAGCGCGCGCCGAACTGCACGCTGCGCAGCGCCGGCAGGAAGGCCAGTTCCAGCGCCTTGGTCACATCCACCTGGGCGGCATACTTGTCATCGCTGACCTTCTCCAGCGTCGTCTCATACGCTTCGAACAGGTACTTGTCCGAGGCGTTGTACATGTCGATGCTGGCCGGGTTGGCGCTGGGAATCGTCTCCCCGCTCTTGCCGGTCCAGCGGGTCCGCGAGGGCGCGTAGGCCACATGCTTGAGGTTGCTGGCATCCAACGTCTTGTCGGCGCCGGAGTAACCGACCATCGCATCCACGCCCCAGGTGTCGCCCTGCCAATCCATTGCCACGCTGTACTGGCTGAAATCGGTCTTGTTGATCCGCTCCTTGCTCAGCATCTCGTGCTGGGTGGCGGTGTAGGACACATCGCGCAGCACCACGATGCCGTACTGCGACAGCGTGCTGGCGTCGTAATCATGGATGGTCTCCAGCGTGCTTCGGCTGGACGCCGAATATGCCGCCGCGTCGTACTCGTCTTCGGTGGTGTCGTAGCCGCCGCGCATCGCATCGAAAGTCAGGCTGAAGCGGCTGCTCGGCTTGTACTGCAGCGATGCGGTGGCACCCCACTTGTCCTGGTCGTTGACGAACACGCGGTCGCCCACTTTGTCCTGGAACACGATCAGGTTGCTTTCATCGGTGTTGTTGCGGTTCTTGACCACCACGCCGGCATCGCGTGCCAGCACCGCGGCGGCCTGCGTGCCGCGCGTGCCCGAGGCACCAAGGAAGCGCGACATGGGGCGGAAGTTGATGCCCGACGTCGCGTCCGTGCGGTTGCTGCGCTTGGCCGTGGCGAAGGACACCAGGCCACCCCAGTCGCCCCAGGTGTCACTGGCCAGGAAAGAGAATTTCGGGTCCACCTCTTCGGAAATCGAGTTGTGCGCCCCTTCCACCGACGCCACCAGCTTGCGGCCGGTGTAGTCGAACGGGCGTGCGGTGGAGATCTGCACGGAGCCGGCGATGCCGCCCTCCTCATCCGCCGCAGTCGGCGACTTCAGCACCGTGACCTGCTGGATGATCTCCGAGGCGAAGATGTCGAACTCGATATCACGACCACCGCTGCCGGATGCCGTGGCCAGGTTGTTGATCGAGACATGCGTGTACTCCGACGGCAGGCCACGCACGTTGACGCGGCTGCCCAGCCCCTTGTCACGCTCGATGGTCACGCCCGGCATGCGCTGCAGGGCTTCGGCCAGGTTCTGCTCGGGAAAGTCGGCCACGTCGGTGGCCACGATCGAGTCGGAGAAGCCGATCGTGGCGCGTTTGATGTCCACCGCCTGCTCCAGGCTGCGGCTGTAGCTGCCCACCACGTCGATGCGCTCCAGCTGCTGCAGGCCGGCGCCTTCCGCTGCGGGGGCCGCTTCAAATGCCAGGGCCGATGTGGCGACGGGCACGGCGGATGTGCCCGACGGTGCGGTATCACTGCGTGCTTCGATGGTCACCGTGGTGTCGTTGAGATACCGATAGCGAAGGCCGGTGCCGTCCAGCAGCTGCTCCAGTGCCTGCTGCGGGGCCAGCCCCGCCGGCATCGCGCGGGTGCGCGGGTTGCCCGCCTGCTGCGCGTTGTAGACGAACTGCAGGCCGGTCTGGCGCGAGAGATCGTTGAGTGCACGGTCCAGCGGTTGGGCGGGAATCGCCTCGCTGGCCACGCGGGTCTCCTGCGCGGTGGCGGTGACGGCGGCGCTCTGCAGGGCAAGAGCGATCGAAAGGAAAAGAATGCGGCGCATCGTAGAAGTCCAGTGGGGTGGTATGAGCGTCGCGAGACGGAATCGTTCGCGCTTGCCTGGACTACGAGGGCGCAGGGCGAGGATCGGGCACCGGTATTTCGATGAACTTTTTTTGACAGCCGCTCGGCGTGTGCCCCGCGATGACGCGCGGATAGCGCAATTACTGTTGTTTCGCGCTGTTTTCCGCCGCTGCTCGGCTGCTCACGTGGATCTGTTTGTCGACCACGCGCGTGCGCAGCGATGGCTGCTGATCGAGGAAGGTACGAAGTGATGCAAGATCGTCGCCACGCAGGTTGCCGGTCAGTCGCAGTGCCCCGGCGACATCGTCGTCCACCTGCAGGCGCACGCGGTTGAGGCGATTGAACTGCTCGGCCACCTCGCGCAGCGGCTCATCCTGGAACACCACGCGGCGACGCCACCAGGCGGTCATGGTGTCGGTGTGCTGCTGGCGGAGGCTGACGGTCTGATCGCGGTAGTCGATGTGGGCACTCTGGCCTGCGCGAAGATCGGCGAGCAGCCGGCCCTGGCCCGAGTCGCCGCGCACCTGCACGCTGCCTTCGGCTACCTCGATGCGCGCCTGCTCGCGGCGCAGCGATACATCAAAGATGGTGCCGATGTCGCGCACCTCCAGCCCGGCCGCGTGCACCGCGAAGGGACGGCGCTCCTCGGCCACCACAAAGCTGGCCTGCCCGCGCGAGAGCTCCACGCGGCGGCTCAACAAGGTGAAGCGGATCGACAGTTCACTTTCCGCGTTCAGATGCACGACGGTGTGGTCCGGCAGCGTAAATCGCTGTGGTGCGCCGTGTTCCGCCACATAGTGCCGGGTCTGTGGCCACGCCATGTGCCCCACGAACACGACACCCAGCAGCAACGCGGCCGCTGCGGCGATACCCGGCAGGTGCCGGCGCGGCGCACGGGAGGCCGCGGGCGGTGGAGGGCGTCGCCGCACCGGCAAGGCCACCACGTTGTCGTCGGCGGGCGGCGGCCCGGCGGCGATCAGCGCATCCAGATCCACTGCCATGCCCCGCAGCGCATCGCTGAGTTCGCTGGCGACGCGGCTGACCGTGATGTACTCGCGCAGGTGCGCCGGTGAGGTCACCAGCCATTTCATGAACTGGCGTTGTTGTTCGGCGGTCAGCCCGCCCTGGCGCTGCAGCGCATGCCAGTGCGCGGCCTCGTTGGCGAGGGACGGGCGTGACGCGGGCATCTCGCTCACCACGCCTCCGCATGCGCGGCCAACGCACGGCGACACACGGACAGCCCGCGCACCACATGCTTCTTGACCATATGCGAGGACACGCCGAGCCGCTCGGCGATCTCCCTGTAGCTGAGCCCATCGCGATACTGCATCACCAGCACGGCGCGGGTGTGCTCGGGCAAGGTGCCCAGCAGCGTCTGCAGGTGCGTGCGGCGCTGTTCACGCTCGGCGGCGTCCTCCACGGTTTCCTCGCCGGTCAACAGCGTGGTGAGGTTCTCAAGATCATCGATGGGCAGCATCGACCAGCGCCGGCGCGCGGCCTGCTCGCGTGCGAGATTCTGCGCGACGGTGAACAGGTAGGCCTCCGGATTGGCGATCGCCTCGCCTTGATCCTCATGTGCGCGCAGCAGGCGCAGATAGGTTTCCTGCACCATGTCCTCGGCATCCTGACGCGCACCGCGGCGGGTGAAGAATCCCCTCAGCACCGGCCCCTGTTCCTGAAACATGCGCGCCAAACGCCGTTTTGCGTGTTCGGCCACGATCCCACCTCGCCCCCAGGTGCGGCGAAGGTACGTGGCCCACATGACGATTCGATGACGCAGGCGACACGGTACCGCCGCGCGGCGATACCGTGGACACGCGCCTCAGGCGATACGTGCGTCGATCAGAACGTGTGTTCCGGGCCGGGGAACGTGCCTGCCCCCACCTCTTCCGCGAACTCACGCGCGGCCTTCTGCAGCAAGCCGTGCATATCCGCGTACTGCTTCACGAAGCGCGGCAGCTTGCCGGTGCGCAGCCCCGCCATGTCCTGCCAGACCAGCACCTGCGCATCGCAGTCGCTGCCCGCCCCGATACCCACCGTGGGAATTTTCAGCGCGGCGGTGATCTGTGCAGCGACTGCGCCGGGCACCATCTCCATCAGCACCGCGAAGGCACCTGCGGCCTCCAGCGCGCGCGCTTCCTCGATCAGCCGTGCGCCATCCTCGCCCCGCCCCTGCACGCGGAAGCCACCCAGCTGATGCTCCGATTGCGGGGTGAAGCCGATGTGCGCCATCACCGGGATGCCGCAGCTGACCAGCTTGCGCACCTGCGGCACCATCTCGATGCCGCCTTCCAGCTTGACCGCATGCGCCCCGCCTTCCTTCATGAAGCGCACCGCCGTGTGGAAGCACTGCTCCGGCGAGGCCTGATAGGAACCGAACGGCAGATCGGCGATCACCAGCGGCCGCCGCGTGCAGCGGCTCACCGCGCGCACCAGCGGCATCAGCTCATCAACCGTGACCGGCAACAGCGAGTCGTTGCCGAACACGTTGTTGGAGGCCGAATCGCCGATCAGCAGCACCGGAATGCCGGCGTCTTCGAAGATCGCCGCGGTGTACATGTCGTAGGCGGTGAGCATGGCCCACTTTTCGCCGCGCTCCTTCATCTGCTGCAGATGCGGAATGCGCACGCGCGGTGCAGGGACCGGGGCGCTGCCCGGCGTCGCGTAGGGATGGAGCTGTTCGGTCATGCCAGGATCCTCGTGGGGACAACGTGGGGGTCAGAGTGTGCCGGTTCCGCTCAGCAACAGCACAGCGATCAGGATCATCGCGGCGCCCGAGACGCGGCCGACCACGCGTGATGCACGCGGGCGCGTGCGCAGCACGGCACCGGCGCCATACCCGACGGCCAGATACACCGCCGCGCAGCTGACCAGGTGCACCATGCCCAGCGCGATGATCTGCACAGGCATCGCCCATGCCGCGCTGGCGGAAATGAACTGGGGCAGCAGCGCCAGAAACAACAACAGCACCTTGGGATTGAGCCCGCTGACACAGACGCCCTTGACCGCCCAGTGGCGCCACCCCGTCACCGCTCCCGCATCGTCCGCTGCGGCCACCGGCGGATGGCGCAGCAGCCCGATGCCCAGCCACAGCAGATACAGCGCGCCAAGCACGGTCAGTACGTGCAGCGCGACCGGCGCCTGGGCGAACATCGCGCCGACGCCCGCAGCGACCAGCGCGATCGCCAGCAGATGGCCAGACAACAGCCCGGCCACCGCTGGCACCACCGCGCGACCACGCAGGCCGGCGGCGATCGCGTGCGCCCAATCCGCACCGGGGGTGAGCACGAAGAGGATCGAGACCGCCCAGAAGGCGACGATGACGCTGGGTTGCATGGGGTCCAAAGGGCGGTCTTGCCGCGATCTGCGTGCCAGACGGAAGAATATTCCCACGACTCTGGAATGTGCTTCCAAATACTTGCCCTGCAACTCGCATCAGGAGGAAACTCTTGCGCATGGACATCACCGACCAGCGGATTCTTGCCGAGCTGCAGAAAGACGGGCGCCTCACCGTGACCGAACTGGCCGAGCGCATCGGGCTGAGCGTCTCGCCCTGTCACCGCCGGGTACGTGCCTTGGAGCAGTCCGGCGCGATCCGCGGCTACCGCGCCGAGCTGGATCCCGCCACCCTGGGCCTGAAGTTCTCGGCCCTGGTGTTCATCACCCTGCGCGACGGCGACCGCCGCGCGGTGGACGCCTTCGAACACGCGGTGGCCGAGGTGCCGCAGGTCCTTCAGGCGCAGCGTCTGTTCGGCGATCCGGACTACCTGCTGCACGTCATCACCCGCGACCTGGCCGCGTTCCGTCAGCTGTACGACGAACACCTCTCTGCCCTGCCCGGCGTGCAACGGCTCACCTCCACCCTGGTGATGAAGGACGTGGTGATCGACCGGCCGCTGCCGTTGCACGGGCATTGAGGCAACGGCGTTATACCCTCAAATCGCGGCCTGCATCCAACGGCGAATGACCCGCCGGAAGAAATGTGCGACCGGCGTACTACGCACCGACGGCACCCGCACAACCGGACAACGCCAAGGCGATCGCCACGTTGATCGGGCTGCGGTATGACCGGCAACCGACAGCAGCCCAAACAGAAAAAAGGCCTGCGCATCGCTGCACAAGCCTTTGATCGAATCACCAACATTGGTCGGGACGGCCGGATTTGAACCGACGACCCTCTGCCCCCCAGGCAGATGCGCTACCAGGCTGCGCTACGCCCCGATGATGCTGGCAATGTCCCCGCCTCTCAGCGGGCCGACGAGTATAACGGGTTTGCGTGAAAAATGGTTCAGCGGCGCAGCAATTGCAGCACTTCTTCCAGTTCCATCCGCGTCTGCTTGATGATCTGGTTGCTCAGCGCCGATTCCTCGCGCGCATCGGCACCTTCCAGGCGCAGGCGCGCGCCGCCGATGGTGTAGCCCTGCTCATAGAGCAGGCCGCGGATCTGGCGCACCATCAGCACGTCGTGGCGCTGGTAGTAGCGGCGGTTGCCGCGGCGCTTGGCCGGCTCGAGACTGGGGAACTCGGTTTCCCAGTAACGCAGCACGTGCGGCTTGACGTCGCACAGTTCGCTGACCTCACCGATGGTGAAGTAGCGCTTGGCCGGTATCGGCGGAAGTTCTCGGTTACTGCCCGGATCCAGCATATGCCTCTACCCTTTCCTTGAGCTTCTGGCCCGGACGGAAGGTGACCACCGTACGGGCGGAAATCGGAATTTCCTCACCGGTCTTGGGGTTGCGACCCGGGCGCTGGTTCTTGCGCCGCAGGTCGAAATTCCCGAAGCCGGACAGCTTCACCTGACGTCCCTGTTCCAATGCTTCACGCAGCACATCGAAGAACGCGTCGACAAATTCCTTGGCTTCGCGCTTGTTCAGACCGACTTCGTCGAACAGCTTTTCGGCCATCTCCGCCTTGGTCAATGCCATTGCCTGCTATCCCCCATGCTTCCCGCTCAACCGCGGATCCGGGCGTGATGTTCACGCTCCATGGCAGAGACCGCCTCGGCCACCACCGCATCCACGTCGCGGTCCGTCAGAGTGCGCGACTTGTCCTGCAAAATCAAGCCCATAGCGAGACTCTTGAACCCCGGCTCGACCCCCTGGCCGACGTACCGGTCGAACAGGGTGACCTCCCGCAGGAGCGGCCCGACGGCGCGGCGCAGGGTGGCTTCCAGGTCGGCCCAGGCCGCGGCCTCGGGCACCAGGAAGGCCAGATCGCGGCGCATCGACGGGAAGCGCGACAGCTCGGTCGCGCGCGGCAGCGCGCGGGCGGCCAACGGCGCCAGGTCCAACTCGAAGGCGAACACGTCCACGTCGATCTCCATGGCCTTGGCCAGGCGCGGGTGGATCTGGCCGATCCAGCCCAGGCTGACGCCGTCACGGGAAACCTCGGCCGACCGTGCCGGGTGGCCATACGGACGCTGCGATGGCGTGAACGCCAGCTCGGCGCCACTGGCGGCGGCCAGCGATTCCAGGTCGCCCTTGAGGTCGTGGAAATCGACCTT
Organism: Stenotrophomonas sp. IS26; assembly: GCF_054188265.1. Taxonomy (NCBI): domain Bacteria; kingdom Pseudomonadati; phylum Pseudomonadota; class Gammaproteobacteria; order Lysobacterales; family Lysobacteraceae; genus Stenotrophomonas; species Stenotrophomonas sp. IS26. The sequence goes on along the minus strand of NZ_JBSZJV010000004.1, from coordinate 27,713 downwards.
GCGGGTCGGCAGACCCCATTGCTGGGTGTCGGCATCGCCACAGATCGCGGCGGCCACGCGCGGGGTTTCCAGCGGCGCGGGCTGGCCTTCGCCGGCCTGCTGATGGAATACGCGGCCCAGTTCGAACAGGCGCACGCGGCCCAGCTGGCGGGCGGCATTGCGGCCCAGGGTGGCGACCAGGCCCGGCAGCAGCGACGGACGCATCACCGCCAGTTCGGCCGACAGCGGGTTGGCCAGCGCGACCAGGCCCTCGCCCAGCTGCCACTGCGCAAGCAGCGCGGCATCGACGAAGGCGTAGTTGATGGTTTCCTGCAGATCGCGGGCGACCAGCTGGCGCCGGACGCTCAGGTCGTCCAGGCGGGTCTCGGTCGGCATCGCCACGCGCGAGGCACCGCCCGGGAGCGTGGTCGGGATCTGCTCGTAGCCGTGGATACGGGCCAGCTCTTCAATCAGGTCTTCTTCGATGGCGATATCGAAGCGACGGCTCGGCGCGGTGACCTGCCAGCCATCGGCGGTCGCGGCCACCTCCATGCCCAGCGCGCGCAGGATGCGCTCCACATCAGCATCGGCGATCTGGATGCCCAGCACGCGCGCGATACGGGCGCGGCGCAGACCGATGGTGGCGGTCGCCGGCAGGTCGGCTTCGCGCACGGCCTCGGTGACCGGCGCGGGCGTGCCGCCGGCCAGGTCCAGAATCAGGCGGGTGGCGTACTCGATCGCCGCGCGCGGCAGCACCGGGTCGACGCCGCGTTCGAAGCGGTGGCCGGCATCGGTGTGCAGGCCCAGCTTGCGGCCACGGCCCATGATCGCGGCGGGCGCGAAGTGCGCGGCCTCCAGGAATACGTTGGTGGTGTCGTCGGTGACGCGCGTATCGAAGCCGCCCATCAGGCCGGCCAGCGCGATCGGGCGGTCGGCATCAGTGACCAGCAGGAAGCTGTCGTCCAGCGCGGCATCGCGGCCGTCGAGCAGCTTCAGGGTTTCACCCGCGCGCGAACGGCGCACGCCGATGCTGCCCTGCAGGGTGCCCAGATCGAAGGCATGCATCGGCTGGCCGAGTTCCAGCATGACGTACTGGGTGACGTCCACCAGCAGCGAGACCGGGCGCACGCCACTGCGGCGCAGGCGCTCGGCCATCCACAGCGGGGTCGCGGCGCGGGCGTTGACGCCTTCGATCACGCGGCCGACGTACCGCGGGGCTTCGGCGCCGGCGTCCAGCTGGATCGTCAGCTCACGCGTGCCCACGGCGGCGACCGGCGCGGCATCGAACGGCACCACTTCACTGGCGCACGCGGCGGCCACGTCGAAGGCGATGCCGCGGATGCTGAAGCAGTCGGCGCGGTTGGGGGTCAGCTTGATCTCGATGCTGGCGTCGGGCAGGCCGAGGTACTCCACCAGCGTCTGGCCGACCGGCGCATCGTCCGGCAGTTCGAACAGCCCGGAGGCATCGGTGTCCAGGCCCAGTTCCTTGGCCGAGCACAGCATGCCGTTGGAGTCCACACCACGCAGCTTGGCCGGCTTGATCTTCAGATCGCCGATCTGCGCGCCGACCATCGCCAGCGGCGCGACCAGACCCGGGCGCGCGTTCGGCGCGCCACAGACGATCTGCAGGTGCTCGCCCTGCCCCGCATCGACCTGGCAGATCTGCAGGCGGTCGGCTTCGGGGTGGCGTTCGGCGGAAATGATCTTCGCCACGACCACATGCTGCAGGCCATCGCCCAGCGCATCGACCGCTTCCACTTCCAGACCGATGGCGGTCAGCACCGCGCTGAGTTCATCGCGCGAGACGGTGGTCGGGACGTGGCTGCGCAGCCAGTTTTCAGAGAATTTCATGGTGTCACCCTGGTGGGCCGGCGCAGGCGCCTGGGCCGTGATGAATGGTGGTGCGACGTCGCGCCGGGGTCGGCCCGGCGGTTCCGCTGTTACGCAAACTGCTTCAGGAACCGCACGTCGTTTTCGAAGAACGCGCGCAGGTCGTTGACGCCGTAACGCAGCATCGCAAAGCGCTCCACGCCCAGGCCGAAGGCGAAGCCGGTATAGCGCTCCGGATCGATGCCGACGCTGCGCAGCACGTTGGGGTGGACCATGCCGCAGCCGAGCACTTCCAGCCAGCGGGTGCTGCCATCCGGCTGCTGCCAGGCAATGTCCACTTCCGCGCCGGGTTCCACGAAGGGGAAGTAGCTGGGACGGAAACGCATCTCGAAATCGCGCTCGAAGAACGCGCGCACGAACTCGGACAGCGTGCCCTTGAGATCGGCAAACGTGGAGTGCTCATCGACCAGCAGACCTTCCACCTGGTGGAACATCGGCGAATGGGTCTGGTCGCTGTCGCTGCGATACACCTTGCCGGCCGCGATCATGCGCAGCGGCGGTGCGTGCTCGCCCATGTAGCGCACCTGCACACCGGAGGTATGCGTGCGCAGCAGGCGGCCATCGCCGAAATAGAAGGTGTCGTGCATCGCGCGCGCCGGGTGGTGCGGCGGGAAGTTCAGCGCTTCGAAGTTGTGCCAGTCGTCTTCGATTTCCGGGCCTTCGGAGAGCTCGTAACCGAGGCGGCCGAAGATCTCGGTGATGCGCTCGAGGGTACGGGTCACCGGGTGCAGGCCACCGCGCTCTTCGCGACGGCCCGGCAGGGTGATATCGATCGCTTCGGCGGCCAGGCGCGCGTCCAGCGCAGCGTCTTCCAGCACGGTCTTGCGATCACCCAGCGCGCTGGTCAGCGCGTCACGGGCACGGTTGATGGCTTCGCCGGCGGCTTTGCGCTCATCGGCCGGCAGGCCACCGAGCTGCTTGAGCTGGGCGGTGATGCTGCCGTTCTTGCCCAGCAGGGCCACGCGCAGGGCTTCCAGCGCATCGGGGCTCTGGGCAGCGGCCACGTCGGCCAGTGCCTGCGTGGTCAGGGATTGGATGTCACTCATGGATAGCCGGAGCCTCGCGTCGGTATGCCATCGCGATGCGCGTCGGGCCGACCCCCGTCGCCACCGCTGTCGATCGATGGCACCGGGAGGGCCACCGCCAACACAAAAAAGAATGGGGAAGGACTTGCGCCCTTCCCCATGCATTTGCCTTACCCACAGCCGTTGCGCGTGAACGGCAACGGCAGGGGAATGGACTTATGCCGCCAGTGCGCCCTTGGCCTTTTCGGCCAGTGCAGCAAAACCAGCTGCGTCGTGCACGGCGATGTCAGCCAGAACCTTACGGTCCAGGGTGATGCCGGACTTGAGCAGGCCGTTCATGAAACGGCTGTAGCTCAGGCCGTTGATGCGGGCAGCCGCGTTGATGCGGGTGATCCACAGCGAACGGAAGTTGCGCTTCTTCTGCTTACGACCGATGTAGGCGTACTGCTGTGCCTTGATCACGGCCTGCTTGGCAACGCGGAAGACCTTGCGGCGAGCGTTGTAGTAACCCTTCGCCAGGGTCAGAATTTTCTTGTGGCGGCGACGCGCCTGTACGCCACGCTTTACTCGTGCCATGGGTCAGTCCTCAGAGGTAGGGAAGCATACGGTTCAAACGGCCTGCGTCTTCTGCACGAACATGGTTCGTCTGACGCAGATTGCGCTTCCGCTTGGTCGACTTCTTCGTGAGGATGTGGCTACGGTTGGCGTGGCCAGCCTTGAACTTGCCGGACGCGGTCTTGCGGAAGCGCTTGGCCGCCGCCCGGTTGGTCTTGATCTTGGGCATTGCTATGTCCTTGATGATGTTTTGTCACTGACCAGGGCGGTGGCATTGCCACACTTTCCGTCCGTGCCCTTGCCTGCTTGTAAGCCCGGGATCCCCTATGGGAACCAGGCCGGTCCTGTTTGCCGTTGAAACAGCGTGCCTTTATGGGGCGGGAAACCGTTCAAAACAGCACCCCCGCAAAACGGGGCCGCCCATTATGCCCGTGAATCCAGGCAGTTGCAAACGCTTGATTGGGCGGGTGTTTACCGGTGCCGGCAGGCGTGGAACGCCCACCGAACGGGCCGCAGAGGCTGCGGCCAGGGCAAACGGCAGCAGGCGCCTGAAAAGGCGCCCGTGCCTTGTAACGCGAATCTGAAGCACTCGACGCCGGCGGCGCCGGCAGCCGGGCATGGCCCGGCGCTACGCCCCGCCCGTCCGGGCTGGGGCCGATGGCCGGTTACTTCTTCTTCGGCGCGATCATCATCACCATCTGCCGGCCTTCAAGGCGCGGACGGGACTCGATCACGATGTCCTCGCCCAGATCACCTTCGATCCGGCTGGCCATCTCGCGACCCAGTTCCTGATGGCTCATTTCACGGCCACGGAAGCGGATGTTGACCTTGATCTTGTCGCCCTCTTCCAGGAAACCGCGCATCTTGCGCAGCTTGATCTGGTAATCACCCTCATCGGTGACCGGGCGGAACTTCACTTCCTTGATCTCGACCTGCTTGGTCTTCTTCTTGGCCTCGTTGGCCTTCTTCTGCGCTTCGAACTTGAACTTGCCGAAGTCCATGATCTTGCACACCGGCGGATCAGCCTGCGGCTGAATCTCGACCAGGTCCAGACCTTCGTCTTCGGCCATCGACAGCGCTTCGTCACGCGTCAACACACCAATCATCTCTCCGTCGCTGCCGATCACGCGGACGCGCGGCACCCGGATTTCCTGATTCTTGCGGTTCTGTTTGTTGTCAGGGGTACTGATATTGCAATCTCCCAGAGGAATCAAACCGGCCCATCGCGGAGCATCCGCAGGGCCGGGACTTTCTTACACGGACTGTTCTGCCTGCAACCGCTCGATGAAGGCCTGGACGGACATGCTGCCCAGATCTTCGCCAGAGCGCGTACGCACGGCCACGGCGCCATTTTCCTTCTCACGGTCGCCAACCACCAGCAGGTACGGGACCCGCTGCAGCGTATGCTCGCGAATCTTATATCCGATCTTCTCGTTGCGCAAATCGGCGTTCACGCGGAAGCCTTGATCTGCAAGGGTTTTCCGCACTTCGCTGACGTATTCAGCCTGCGCATCGGTGATATTGGCCACCACCACCTGGGTCGGAGCCAGCCAGGACGGGAAGGAACCGGCGTGGTGCTCGATCAGGATGCCGATGAACCGCTCCATCGAGCCGACGATCGCCCGGTGCAGCATGACCGGGTGCTTCTTCTGGCTGTTTTCGTCCACGTACTCGGCGCCGAGGCGGCCGGGCATCATGAAATCGACCTGCATCGTGCCCAGCTGCCAGGTACGGCCGATGGCGTCCTTGAGGTGGTACTCGATCTTCGGGCCGTAGAAGGCGCCCTCGCCCGGCAGCTCCTGCCACTCGACCCCACAGTTGCCCAGGGCCGAACGCAGCGCGGCTTCGGCCTTGTCCCAGGTGGCGTCATCGCCAAGGCGCTTTTCCGGGCGCAGCGCGATCTTGATCTGGATCTCGTCGAAACCGAAGGTCGTGTAGACCGCCAGCGCCTGCTGGTGGAACGCCGTCACTTCAGCTTCGATCTGCGACTCGGTGCAGAACACGTGGCCGTCGTCCTGGGTGAAACCACGCACGCGCAGGATGCCGTGCAGCGCACCGGAGGGCTCGTTGCGGTGGCACGAGCCGAACTCACCGTAGCGGATCGGCAGATCGCGGTAGCTGTGCAGGCCCTGGTTGAACACCTGGATGTGGCCCGGGCAGTTCATCGGCTTGACCGCGTAGGTGCGCTTCTCCGATTCGGTGAAGAACATGTTTTCCTGGTAGTTGTCCCAGTGGCCCGACTTCTGCCACAGCGACACATCCAGGATCTGCGGGCAGCGCACTTCGCCGTAGCCGCTGTCGCGGTACACACGGCGCATGTGCTGCTCGACCACCTGCCACAGCGCCCAGCCCTTGGGGTGCCAGAACACCAGGCCCGGCGCCTCTTCCTGCAGGTGGAACAGCTCCTGCTGCTTGCCGATGCGGCGGTGGTCGCGCATTTCGGCTTCTTCGATGCGCTTGATGTAGGCCTCGAGCTGCTTCTTGTCGGCCCAGGCGGTGCCGTAGATGCGCTGCAGCTGCTCGTTCTTGGCATCGCCGCGCCAGTAGGCACCGGAAATGCGGGTCAGCTTGAAGGCCTTCAGGAAGCGCGTGTTGGGCACGTGCGGGCCGCGGCACATGTCCACGTATTCCTGGTGGTAGTACATGCCCATGGCCTGGATCTCCGGCGACATGTCGTCGATCAGGCGCAGCTTGTAGTCTTCGCCACGCGCCTTGAAGATCTCGATGACCTCCGCACGCGGGGTGACCTTCTTGATGACGTCGTAGTCCTGCGCGATCAGCTCGGCCATGCGCTTTTCGATGGCGGCCATGTCGTCGGGCGTGAACGGGCGCTCGGAGTAGATGTCGTAGTAGAAGCCTTCGGCGATGACCGGGCCGATCACCATCTTGACGTCCGGGTACAGCTGCTTGACCGCATGGCCGACCAGATGGGCGGCGGAGTGGCGGATGATCTCCACGCCCTCCTCGTCCTTGGCGGTGATGATGCGCAGGCTGGCATCGTGGTCGATGACGTCACTGGCATCGACCAGCACGCCATCGACCGAGCCGGCGATGGTGGCCTTGGCCAGGCCGGCGCCGATGGACTGGGCGACGTCCATGACACTGACGGGGTTTTCGAATTCACGGCGGCTGCCGTCGGGGAGCGTGATCGCGATCATGAGAGTGCTTTGGTCTGGTGGCCCGCAAGGGGGCCTGGAGAATCCGGGGGCGAGGCAATAAAAAAGCGCCACGAAGGCGCCTGCGTCAGGGGCCGTCGGGGGCGTTCAGCGGTGGGCGGTGGTAGTGCTCATGTCACACGCTAGACCGGCGCAGGGCGCGGGCCACCTTGTTGCCTCGATAGAGATGCCCTGATCTTAAACCAATCCGCCGATGAATGCGCCGCTGCCGCTGCGACCGAGGGACCGGACCGCCTGAATGCGCCCGTGTGGCGCACACAAACCGCAATGATTACCATGCGCGGATTACTGTCCTGCCCAGGACAGGTTTGCCGATTGGATTCCCCCATGCCCTGCCCCGCTTCCTTCCCGGCCTGCCGCGCCCTGCCGCCCGTGCCGGCGGCCGCCCGATGATCACCGTCGCCCTGACCTCGCTTGGCTTCTGCAGCCTGGCGCTGGCCGGCTCGGCGTTCTCGGCGCTGGCGCTGTATGCCGCCTCACCGCACTGCCGCTGGCCGCGCCTGCGCCGTGCCGGCCGGCTGGGCCGGCAGATCAGTCTGGTGGCTGCGGTGGCGGCACTGTGGCTGTGGATCGCCAATCTGGGCATCGCCACCGGCGTGGTGGTGATGCTGTGCAGCTGGATGCTGGTGGCGGTTCTGCTGCCGCTGCTTGCTGCCTGGCACCGCCCGGCACAGGTGATGCGCTGATGTGGGCCCGCGCGGGCGCCGGCCTCCTGGCGGGGTTCTTCGTCGCGGCCGCGGCCACCGGCCTGGTCGCCTGGCTGCCGCCGGGGCCGTGGCAGAGCGCACTGGTACCCAGCCTGATCGCCTTCATTCCGCTGTGGATGCTGGCGGCGATCTGGGCCTTCAGCTTCCGCACCGGGATGCGGGCGTGGGCCGTGATGAGCGCGACCGCCCTGGCCGGATTTGGCCTGTTGTGGCTGCTGCGCCTGACCGGCGCGGTGCAATGAGAGCGATACGATGAAGTTCAGTTCCCAGACCCTGCGTACCTTCACCACGCTGCATACGTGGGTCGGCCTGGTGGCCGGTTTCGCGCTGTTCGTGGCGTTCTACGCCGGTGCGCTGACCCTGTTCCACCACGACCTGCCGCTGTGGCAGACCCCGCATGCGGTGGACACCCCGGCCGCGAGCCTGGACGACGCGCAGCGCCTGCTCGAAGGCGTACTTGAGCGCCACCCGGCCGCACGCGCCCACGTGGGCATGACCTTCCCGGGGGCGGATCATCCGCAGCCGATCGCGTATTGGCAGGATGCCAAGGGCACGTGGCTGTACGCCTGGCTGGACCATTACGACGGCAGCGTGAACCCGCCACAGACCGGGCTGGCCGAGCTGGTCAACGAGCTGCATTACAGCCTGGGCCTGCCGGTCGCGGGCACCTACCTGATGGGCATCGTCAGCCTACTGTATGGCGTGGCCCTGCTCAGTGGCCTGGTCATCCACCTGCCCAGACTGCTGGGCGATCTGTTCGCGCTGCGCCCGGGCCGCAACCTCAAGCAGATGTGGCAGGACGCGCACAATGTGATCGGCGTGCTCAGCCTGCCCTTCCACCTGTTGTTCGCGGTCACCGGCGCGCTGCTCTGCCTGATCTTCCTGCAGATGGCGGCGCTGAATCCGCTGATCTTCGACGGCAAGCTGCTGCAGGCGGTGCCGGCGGCGATGGACACCGCCCCGGTACGCGAGCCCAGCGGCCAGCCCGGCGATGACACCCACCTGCGCATGCTGCACGCACGCGCCATCGAGGTAGCGCGCGCGCAGGGCGTGGCCGATTTCGAACCAGCCTTCCTGAAGCTCGCCCATGCCGGCGATGCCAACGCGACGATCGAGATCACCGGCGAATCCGGCGGCACCCTGGGGCCGCTCGGCGCGGTCGGCCTGGATGCGGCCACAGGCCGCCTGCTGAGCAGCCAGTTGCCCGGCCAGCGCGATGCCAACCATGCCACCCTCAGTGCGGCCTACGCGCTGCACTTCGGCGAGTTCGGCAATGGCGTGGTGGTGTGGTTGTACTTCCTGCTCGGCCTGGGCGGCGCCTTCCTGTTCTACTCGGGCAACCTGCTGTGGATCGAATCGCGGCGCAAGCGGCGCCAGGTGGAACAGGGGCGCGCGCAGATCAACATGGCCCGGGCCACGGTGGGGGTCTGCATCGGGCTGTGCGTGGCAGTCTCGGCGAGCTTCGTGGGCGCGCAGATCCTGGAGCAGATCGCGCCGCAGGCAGTGGATCACGGCATCCGCTGGATCTGTTTCGCCACCTGGGCCGCGTGTGCGCTGTGGGCGGCACTGCGTCGCCCCGACCAGGCCGCCCGCGAGCTGCTGTGGGCGGCCGCCATCAGCACCGCACTGGTGGCGGTGGCGCACGGCGGTCTGACCGGCTACTGGCCGTGGGCGAGCGCGGCACGTGGCTACTGGCCGCTGTTCTGGGTGGATGCCGTGGCACTCGCACTGGCGTTCGGGTTTGCCACGCTGGCCCGTGCGAGCCTGCGCCGCGCGCGGCATGGCGACCCGAACAGCGTCTGGAGTGCACCGCGCTGATTAGCCTGGAGGCCTGCTGCGGCGGGCTTTCAGAATTCTTCAGGCGCCTTTCCAGCACTTCAGACCGCGTCATGGCGTAGTCGGCCCTCATCTCGAGGAGCCTTGCCCATGCACCACCACCAACACCGACTTGCCGCCCTGGTCTTCGCCCTGGCGGCCGCCCTGCCACTCACCGCTCCCGCCGCACCCGCGGCGCTGGACAGCGCCCGGATCACCGCACTGGAATCGGCGATCGCCAGCCAGGACATCAAACAGGTCACCAGCGTGCTGCTGCTGGTGGACGGCCAGGTGGCGTACGAGGGCTACTTCAACGGCGGCACGGCGGAGACCCTCAATGACGTGCGCTCGGCCAGCAAGAGCGTGACCGCGATGCTGGTCGGCGCGGCCATCGGCGACGGGTCCCTGCCCGGCGTACAGGCCCGTGTTTACGACTACTTTCCCGCGTTCACCGCTGGCCATCCCGTCGATCCCCGGCTGCGCGCGATGACGGTGGAAGACCTGCTCACCATGAGCACGCTGTGGGAGTGCGATGACGAGAATGCATTCTCGGCCGGCAACGAAGAGCGCATGTACGTGACCGAGCACTGGCTGGACTTCGCGCTGTCGCTGCCGGTCAAAGGCTTCGCACCGTGGATGACGCGACCGGAAGACAGCCCGCACGGCCGCGCGCATGCCTACTGCACGGTCAATTCCTTCGTGCTCGGCGCGGTACTGGAACAGGCCACGAAGCGACCCTTGGCCGACTACGCCGCGCAGGTACTGGAGCGCCCGCTGGGCATCACCACGAGCAGATGGAACCGCTCACCGGAGGGCATCGGCATGGGCGGCGGTGGGACGCGTTACCGCAGCCGGGACCTGGCACGGTTGGGCGAACTGGTGCTGGCCGAGGGCCGTTGGCAGGGCAAGCAGCTGATCCCCGCCGGCTATGTGCGGGCGATGCTCAGCGCGCAGGCCACCGCCGGTGATGGCAGCGACTACGGCTATCAGTGGTGGGGGCTGAAGCTTCCGGTCGATGGGCACGGCAGCACCGTGTGGACGATGTCCGGCAACGGTGGCAACTACGTGTTCGTGATGCCGGAGAAAAAGCTGGTGGCGGTGATCACCAGCCAGGCCTACAACCGCAGCTACGCCCACCCGCAGTCGCGCCGCATCCTTACCGAGTTCCTGCTGCCCGCGCTGCGCTGAGGCCCTGGAGGTCTGTTGGCCGCCACGGGGCGGCCAACACCTGGGCACGCTGGGCAGATACGTCCGCCTCGATCGTGTCGAGCAGTCCCTGCCAGCCGGCCGCACCGTGCAGCGGCGCAAACAAGGGGGTGGCGCGCAACCACGCCGCATCGCGGAAGCCGGCGTTCACCGCGTGATGCAGGGCCGCCAGCGCTGCGGCGGCGTCGCCCCGCGCCTGCAGCAACAACGCGCGTTCCAGCGCGGTATCCGACCAACCATCGTCCGCCTGGCCCTCCAGCGCATGCAGGCGCGTGGCGACCCACGCCGGCGTGGCGGCCTCATCGCCATACAGCCCGGCCAGGGTCTGCCCCATCGACTGCTGCGGACGCAGGGCACGGCTACGCTCGAAGGCCTCTGCAGCGCCCTGCCGGTCCCCCTTCAACAGCAGCAGTTCGCCTTGCAGGCGCAGCAGTTGCGGATGCGGCGTGCCGCGGGCCAGCGCCTGATCGAGCGCCTGCTGCGCCTTGCCCGGCTCGCCCATCGCCAGCAGGCTGTGCGGCCAGGCGATGTTGGCGAACACATTGTCGGGATAGAGCTGGAAGTTGTGTGCATGGCGGCGCGCGGCGGCATCGGTGAAACCGAGCAGCTCCAGTTCGCGCGCGACCTGCACGTCGCGGAAGCGAACCCGCTCGGGCGCGCGCAGCGACAGGTTGTCCTGCAGCGCCTGCGCAAGGTACCCGCGTTCCTGATGCAGATAGGCCAGCGAGGCGCGGGTGCGCTCGTCATCCGGGTCGCGGTGCAGGGCCTGCTGGTAGTCGGCCATGGCCTGCGGCATCGCGCCGAGGCAATCGTAGGCGTAGCCCCGCGCCGCCCATCCGGCCGCATCGTCCGGCGCCATGCGGACCCCCTGGCCGGCCAGCACCAATGCCTCCTGCGCGCGCTCGCGGGCGCCATTGAACAGGCAGGCATCCGCAGCCAGCGCCCGCGCGAGCCCGCGCCGCGCCGCCAACGATTCGGGGTCGATCTGCAGCGCCTGGCGGTACAACGCCATCGCGCGCTCGTTGTTGCTGGCCTGGCCGATGCCCGCGTAATACGCAGCACGCTGCAGCACCGGATCGGCAGGCGACGCCGGCGCGGTGCCGGAGCGGATCGCGATCAACGCGGCAACCGCTGCGGCCGCTGTCATTCCCGCTGCCATCCAGACCCAGTGTGTACGTCCGTGCCTGCGTGTCGCGCGGGCACCCCCAGCGGTGACGGTGGCAACGGTGTCGTGCATCGCCGGCTGCGGCGGTGTGCACAGCTGGTAGCCACGGCCGCGCACCGAGCGCAGATACCGTGGCCGTCGGCTGTCATCGCCCAAGGCCTGCCTGAGCAACTTCACCCGCTGGCTGATCGCATCCTCGCCGACCACCGCCGGTGCCCACACCTGCTCGGCCAGCGTGTCGAAATCGACGACGGCGTCGCCATGCGCCAGCAGACACTCCAACAGCCGCCAACTCAGCCCGTTGACCGGCAACACCTCATCCCCGCGCCGCACTTGCTGTGCGGTGCGGTCGATGTGCAGATCCAGCAGGCGGACGGTCTCCATGCCGGCAAGCATAGGGCACGTGCCTGCGTCGCGGTGCCCCTTCCCGCGGGGCTTACTTCGCAGGGCCCTGGAACGGCGCCACCATCGCCTTGAGCAGGCTGCCCTGCGCATCGTCGCCGGTCAGCTCCCACATGAAGACACCGCGCAGGCCGCTGTCCTTGGCGAAATTCGCGCGCAGGCCGATCGAGGTGGGATCCTCGAAGCTGACGAAGACCTTCTCGGTGGGGTTGTACAACCACGGGCTCTGCGCAACCCGGTGCCAGTGCCGCTGCCAGCCGGGTTGGCCGAGCATGCTGGCCTGGATCTGCCGCCAGTCGCCGGCCGGATGCGGCACGCTGTAGGGCTGGTAGAGGCCATGATTGGCGTCGCCTTCAAGCTTGAAGCCGCGGCCGTAGAACGGCACCCCCAGCACCAGCTTCTCCTTCGGCACGCCCTGCTGCTCGTAGTAGGCCACCGCGCCGGCCACGCTGTTCCAGCGCTTCAGCCCGGGTGCCAGCGGATCTTCGGGCACCTCGTGCAGCGGCGCGTTGAAGGTGGACACCGCTGAAAAGCCGGTGCCCATGTCGTAGCTCATCAGGTTGATGAAATCGAGCGTGCGGCCGAGCGCCTTGAGCTCATAGCTCCGTGCCGGATCATACGGCCCATCGGTCTGCACGCGGCCGGCCGGCAGTGCGGCGGTGACCAGCCGGTGCTGGCCGTCGGCCTTGTCCAGCGCATCCAGCTGGCGGCGGAACTCGCGCACCAGCAGGGTCATGTTGCGGCGATCCTCCGGGCGGTCGGTGATCTCGGCCGGGCCGCCATACACGGGGAACTCCCAGTCGATGTCCACGCCGTCAAAGCTGCCGCGATGACGCTCGAAGAACATCGCCACGCAGGAAGACACGAAGCGCTGGCGGCTTTGGGCGGTCAGTGCTGCATCGGAGAAGCCCCCGGCGTTCCAGCCGCCGATCGAGATCAACGTGTGCAGCTTGGGATGCGCGCGCTTGAGCGTGGCCAGCGCCTTGAAGTGCGCATCCGCCTCCGGCGCGACCACGCATTGCCCTTGATCGATGGTGGCGAACGCGTAGAACAGATGGGTCAGCGTATCGGCCGGAATGTTCTCCACCGGATAGCGCTCGGCGGAGCCGCCGGGGTAATACGCACCGATCACCTTGGGCAACGGCTCGGCGGCGGAAGCGGCCTGCGGCATGACGCTGGCGATCAGGACGGCGAGGACAGCGACAGTAGAACGGAACATGGGATCTCCCGGATCGAAGGCGAGGCCACGTTAGCAGCGCGATGTGGTGTGTGGGCGCTTTACGCGGTGATGTCCTGCGAATCCGTCCGGCGGACACGCACGGCTGACCCGCGCGGGCCTGGCGACGGTCTGCAGGCCGCGCAGCGCGAGCGGGTAAGCGCCACAGACATGTCACCCGAGGGCGTCGACTGCGGCGCATGAACACGCAACCTGTCCCGCACGCCCCGCTGCGCAGAACGCGGGCACAAAAAAAGCGGGCCGAAGCCCGCTTTTTTCTTGTCTGCGTAGGCGTGAGGACCGACGGCCCTCACCTACCGCGAGATCGGCGTGGGCCGATTACTCGGCGGCCGGGGCGCCCTCGCCTTCTTCGACGGCCTTCATCGACAGGCGGATACGGCCCTGCTTGTCGACTTCCAGCACCTTGACCTTGACCACATCGCCTTCCTTCAGCACATCGCCGACCTTCTCGACGCGGTCGCTGGAGATCTGCGACACGTGGACCAGACCGTCCTTGCCCGGCAGGATCGTGACGAACGCACCGAAGTCCATGATCTTGGCGACCTTGCCTTCGTAGATGCGGCCCGGCTCGACGTCCGAGGTGATCTGCTCGATGCGGGCCTTGGCAGCCTGCGCAGCGATGGCATTGACCGATGCGATGACGATGGTGCCGTCATCCTGGATGTCGATCTGGGTGCCGGTTTCCTTGGTGATGGCCTGGATGGTGGAACCACCCTTGCCGATCACTTCGCGGATCTTGTCCGGGTGGATCTTGATGGTCAGCAGGCGCGGCGCGTAGTCCGACAGCTCTTCGCGCGGGGCGGTCAGGCCGTGGGCCATTTCACCCAGGATGTGCAGACGGCCAGCCTTGGCCTGCTGCAGTGCCTGCTTCATGATCTCTTCGGTGATGCCTTCGATCTTGATGTCCATCTGCAGGGCGGAGATGCCCTCAGCGGTACCGGCGACCTTGAAGTCCATGTCGCCCAGGTGATCTTCATCACCCAGGATGTCGGACAGGACGACGAAGCGCTCGCCTTCCTTGACCAGACCCATGGCGATACCGGCCACCGGCGACTTCACCGGCACGCCGGCGTCCATCAGGGCCAGCGAGGAACCGCAGACCGAGGCCATCGACGAGGAGCCGTTGGATTCGGTGATTTCCGAGACCACGCGGATGGTGTACGGGAAGGCTTCCAGCGACGGCATCACTGCCAGCACGCCGCGCTTGGCGAGACGGCCGTGGCCGATTTCGCGACGCTTCGGGCCCATCATGCGGCCGGTCTCGCCCACCGAGTAGGGGGGGAAGTTGTAATGGAAGAGGAAGTTTTCCTTGTACTCGCCGGCGACGGCATCGATGACCTGGCCATCACGGGCGGTGCCCAGGGTGATGGTCACGATGGCCTGCGTTTCACCGCGGGTGAACAGCGAGGAGCCGTGGGTACGCGGCAGGATGCCGGTCTTGACCGAGATCGGGCGGACGGTGTCCAGCGCACGGCCGTCGATGCGGACCTTGGTGTCGAGCACCGAGTTGCGCATGGTGCTGTATTCCAGCTCGCCGAATTCCTTCGACAGCTCGGCCGGGTTCCAGCCTTCGGCGGCCACACGGCCAGCCAGCGACTCGACCACGTCCTTCTTGATCGCCGAGATGGCGTCACGGCGCTGCAGCTTGTCGCGCACCTGGAAGGCTTCGCCCAGGCGCGGGCCGATGGCTTCCTGCAGGGCGCTGATCAGCACGTCGTTCTTGGCCGGGGCTTCCCAGGTCGACGGCTTGGTGCCGGCTTCCACGGTCAGCTCGTTGATCGCGTTGATGACCTTCTGCATTTCGCGGTGACCGAAGGTCACAGCGCCCAGCATCACGTCTTCGGACAGCAGCGCGGCTTCGGATTCCACCATCAGCACGGCGTTGGCGGTACCGGCGACAACCAGCTCCAGCTCCGAATCCTTCAGTTCGGTCACGGTCGGGTTGAGGATGTACTCACCGTTCTTGTAACCCACCTTGGCGGCGGCGATCGGACCCTTGAACGGGGTGCCGGCCAGCGACAGCGCAGCCGAGGCGCCGATCAGGGCAGCGATGTCGCCATCGATGTCCGGGTTCAGCGACATCACCGTGGCGATGATCTGAACTTCGTTCTTGTAGTCTTCCGGGAACAGCGGACGGATCGGGCGATCGATCAGGCGCGAAATCAGCGTCTCTTTTTCGGTCGCGCGGCCTTCGCGCTTGAAGAAACCGCCCGGGATACGGCCACCTGCGTAGAACTTCTCCTGATAGTCGCAGGTCAGGGGGAAGAAGTCCTGGCCCTCACGCGCGCTCTTGGCGGCAACGGCGGAGACCAGCAGCACGGTGTCGTCGAACTTGACGATGACGGCACCGCCGGCCTGACGGGCGATTTCGCCGGTTTCAAGCGTGACGGTGTGCTTGCCGTACTGGAAGGTTTTGGTGATTTTTGCCACGGGGGTTTCCTTGGATGATGCTTTCTTCAATGGACCGCGGGCGACCCTTGCCGCCGACGGGTGACCGGTTGTCCGGCCCATACGTTTGATGCGGTACTGCCAAAACAAAACCGCGGCGCATTCCTGCGCCGCGGTGGGGGTTCGTGCTTAGCGACGCAGGCCGAGCTTTTCGATCAGGGCCTTGTAACGCGGAGCGTCTTTCTTCTTCAGGTAGTCGAGCAGGCTGCGGCGGCGGTTGACCATCTGCAGCAGACCACGACGGCTGTGGTGATCCTTCTTGTGGGTCTTGAAGTGGCCGGTCAGCAGTTCGATGCGGGCGGTCAGCAGAGCGACCTGGACTTCCGGGGAGCCGGTGTCAGCCGCGCTGCGCTTGTTGTCTTCAATGACTTTCTGGGTGTCGATCGACATATCTGTTTTCTCTTGGATGCGTGGCCCGCAGAAACGTCCCATTGACGTACCGCGCGACTCGCCGTTAACGAAAGGATGAACCCGCAGAACGCGGGAAGCCTGAAAAGGCCGCGGAATTGTAACGTCCGCGGGCGTCCGGAACAAGGACCGGGGTGGTGCCCGGGCGGCTCGCTCAGAGGTTGAACAGGCGCTGCGGGGCCAGCAGACCGGTCTCGTCGACCTGGCCCAGGCCCTGGATTGCCTCCGCCGGGCCGAAGACCACCACCCCACCCTGCGGCCAGCTGGCGTCCCGGATCCGCTGCCCGACGCGGAAGCGACGGGTCTGCTCGTCGTCCAGCGTGACCCGGGCGTAATGGGCCAGACCCGCGTCCAGCGGCAGCAGCAGGGCCTCCATGCCGGCTTCATCGCCCTGCTCGGCTAAGGCGCGCAGGGTCTCCAGGGTGACCATCGGTGCCTCACGGAAGGGATCCACCCAGAGCCGGCGCAGGCCGGCGATATGGGCGCCGCAGCCCAGCGTCTCGCCAAGATCGCGGGCCAGGCTGCGGATGTAGGTGCCTGAACCGCAGGTCACCCGCAGCGACAGCCGGGTCGGTTGCTGCGCCAGCACCTCCAGGGCGTGGACCTCCACATCGCGCTCCGGCGCTTCGATCGCCTCGCCACGGCGGGCCTTCAGGTACAGCGGCTCGCCCCCCTGCTTGAGCGCGGAGTAGATCGGGGCGCGCTGGCGGATGCGACCGCGCAGCGGTGCCAGCGCCGCCTCCAGTTCGGCCGCACTGATGGCCGGGACCGGGCGCTCGCGCAGCACGGTGCCATCGGAATCGTCGGTATCGGTGGTCTGGCCCAGCACCACCTCGGCGTCATAGGCCTTGGCCGAGCCGAGCAGCAGGCCCGCGATCTTGGTCGCTTCGCCGAAGCACAGTGGCAGCAGACCGGTGGCCAGCGGATCCAGGCTGCCGGTGTGGCCGCCCTTCTCGGCGCGGTACAGGCGGCGGGCCACCTGCAGGGCCGCGTTGGAGCTCATGCCGGTCGGCTTGTCGAGCAGCAGGATGCCATCCAGGCGGCGGAATGAAATTCGGGGTGCCATGCATTCAATTCAAAACGGCGCCGTGTGGCGCTGCCGGTCAATCCGGCCTCCGGCGGAGCGGTCGCACTGCGACAGGCCCCGCCCCATAAGACAACAGCCCTTTCGGGCTGTTGGTCCATCAGGCTTTCTTTTCGCCTTCGTCGGCGTCTTCGCCTTCGTCGTCTTCGCCGCCATCATCACCCTGCCGGCTCTTCTCTGCCGCCAACGTATCGGGCAGATCGCGCAGGATGTTGTCGATGCGCTCGCCGCGATCCACCGAATCATCGTAGTGGAAGTGCAGCTCGGGCACATGGCGCAGCTTCATCGCCCGCGCCAGCTCCATCCGCAGCTCCCAGGCCAATTCCTTCAGGCCTTTCATGGCCTCCACCGAACGTTCGGGCATCAGCGCGGTGACGAAGATCTTGGCATGCGCCATGTCACGGGTGATTTCCACGTCGGAGACGCTCACCGAAGGCAGGCCGTGTACACGCACGGCGTTGTGCACGAGCGTCCCCAGTTCGCGGCGGATCTGGGCGGAAACACGGTCGGTTCGATGGAAGGTCTTTGGCACGGTAGGCGGACTCGTCTTGAAGGGTGATGCGTAAGCGAAAAAGCCGGACCGCGCGATGCGGTCCGGCCTGGAACATTACAGGGTGCGCGGCACTTCGATACGCTCGAAGCACTCGATCTGATCACCCGGCTTGACGTCGTTGTAAGCCTTCACGCCGATACCGCATTCGGTACCGTTGCGGACTTCTTCGACGTTCTCCTTGAAGCGACGCAGCGATTCCAGCTCGCCTTCGAAGACCACGACGCTGTCGCGCAGGACGCGGATCGGCTTGCTGCGCTTCACCGTGCCTTCGATGATCATGCAGCCTGCGACCGCACCGAACTTCGAGCTGCGGAACACATCGCGGACCTGGGCGATACCGATGATCTCTTCGCGGATTTCCACGCCGAGCAGACCGGAAGCCACCTGCTTCACCTGATCGATCACGTCATAGATGATCGAGAAGTAACGCAGGTCCACACCGTTGGACTCGATGATGCGACGCGCGGAGGCGTCGGCACGCACGTTGAAGCCGATCACGGTGGCCTTGGAGGCAACCGCCGAGTTGGCGTCCGATTCGGTGATGCCGCCCACGCCGGAGTGGATCACGTTGATGCGGATGTCGTCGTTGGACAGCGCGACCAGTGCCTGGCTCAGCGCCTGCACCGAACCCTGCACATCGGCCTTGATCACCAGGTTCAGCACCTGCTGGCCATCGCCCTTGCCCAGGGTCGCCATGATGTCTTCCATGCGGCTGCCGGCGGACTGCACCAGGCGCGATTCACGGCGCTTGGTTTCGCGCTGCTGCGCAACGTCCTTGGCCAGACGCTCGTCTTCGACCACGACGAAGTCATCACCGGCATCCGGCACGCCGGACAGACCCAGCACCTGCACCGGAATCGACGGGCCCGCCTGGTCAGGCTGTGCGCCGGTTTCGTCGAACAGGGCGCGCACACGGCCGTACTGGATACCGCACACCAGGTAATCGCCCTTCTTCAGCGAACCCTGCTGCACAAGCACGGTGGCGATCGGGCCACGGCCCTTGTCCAGCGAGGACTCGATGACCACGCCGGTGGCGCGACCGTCGGCCACGGCCTTCAGTTCGAGCAGTTCAGCCTGGATCGAGATCGCGTCCAGCAGGTCGTCGATGCCCAGACCGGCCTTGGCCGAGATCTCGACCATCTGCACGTCACCACCGAAATCTTCGGAGACGACCTGCTCGGTGAGCAGCTCGTTCTTGACGCGCATCGGATCGGCACCGGACTTGTCGATCTTGTTGATCGCCACGATCAGCGGCACACCCGCCGAACGGGCGTGCTGGATGGCTTCCTTGGTCTGCGGCATGACGCCGTCATCGGCCGCCACCACCAGCACCACGATGTCGGTCAGCTTGGCACCGCGGGCACGCATGGACGTAAACGCCGCGTGGCCCGGGGTATCCAGGAAGCTGATCACGCCCTTCGGCGTTTCAACGTGGTACGCACCGATGTGCTGGGTGATGCCACCGGCTTCGCCCGTGGCGACCTTGGTGCGGCGGATGTAATCCAGCAGCGAGGTCTTGCCGTGGTCGACGTGGCCCATGATGGTGACCACCGGCGGACGTGCCACCGGCTCGCCCTGGTTGCCACCAGCCAGCGCCAGCAGCGCGTCTTCGGCGTCGTTGGTGTTGGCACGGATCACGTTGTGGCCGAGTTCTTCGGTCACCAGCGCGGCGGTGTCATGGTCGATGGTCTGGGTGATGGTCGCCATGACGCCCATCTTGAACAGCGCCTTGACCACATCGCCGCCCTTGACGGCCAGCTTCTGGGCCAGATCGGCGACGGTGATGGTGTCGCCGATGGTGACGTCACGCACGATCGGCGCGACCGGACGTTCGAACCCATGGGCACCACCGCCGCTGCGCGACTGGTTGCTGTCACGGCGGCTGCCGTGCTGCACGCGCCCGGTCGGACGACCGCGCGAGTTGCTGTTGTTGCCGCGGCGGGCACGATCGGCGGCCGACAGATGCAGCTGACCGGCGAAGCGGTTGCCACCATCGTCGTCGCGCTTGGCGCCCGGACGGTTGTTGTTGTTCGAGTTGCGATCGTCCGAACGCGGTGCCGGACGGGCAGCCGACGGTGCAGCCGGGCGCGCGTTGCGGGCCGGTGCATCGGCAGCAGCCGGCTTGGCCGCAGCCGGGGCCGGGGCCGGCGGTGCGTTCTTGGCCGCTTCAGCAGCGGCTTCGGCCGCCTTGCGCTCGGCTTCGGCACGTTCCTTGGCGTCGATTTCTTCCTGACGCTTGCGGGCGATTTCTTCGTCGCGCGCACGGTCCTTCTCGGCCAGTGCGCGCTGCTCGTCCAGATTGCGCTGGCGGGATTCCTCCAGCTTGCGCAGGATGTCGGCGCGCTCCTCATCCGCGGTCATCGGCTTGCCGCTGGCGTCCTTCATGTAGGTACGCTTCTGGCGCACTTCCACGTTGACGGTCGTCTTGCTGCGGCCGGCACTGACGGTCACTTCCTGCAACTTGCGACGGTTCAGGGTGATCTTCTTGGCGGCTTCGTCGGTGCTCTCGACGGGCTGCTCGGTCTTGCCGTGCGAGCGACGAAGGAAGCCCAGGAGCTTCACCTTTTCGGTACTGGTCACGACCTGGTCGGGACCGCTGAACTTCATGCCGGCTTCGGCAAGTTGTACGAGCAGTTTATCGACCGGGGTGTTGACCAGTTCGGCAAGCTTGCGGATGGTGGTTTGCTGCGACATTCGGATCCTATGATCTGGTTGGCGCTCCCTCGAAACGTGCGAAGGCAGCGCGGAGTCTAAGCCCTGAGCGGGTCAGGGCACTGTTCATCGCTGGCTCATTCGCCGCGCTCCAGGCGGGCGATCTCCTCGGCTCGGGCGGCAAGGATCAGGGCGGCGGCGCGCTCCTGGTCCATGTCCTCGATGCCGAACTCGAGGATCTCGTCGGCGGCCAGGTCCGACAGGTCCTCACTGGTACGCACGCCGTGACCGGCCAGGGCGTAGGCAGTTGCCTCGTCCATGCCTTCCAGGGCGAGCAGGTCTTCCGACGGCGAGCCGTCTTCCAGACCTTCTTCCACCGCGAGCGCTTCGTTGAGCAGCGCATCGCGGGCACGGGCACGCAGCTCTTCGACGATGTCTTCGTCGAAGCCTTCCACGGCCAGCAGTTCGCCGACCGGGACGTAGGCGATTTCTTCCACGGTGTTGAAGCCTTCGGTCACCAGGATGGCGGCGATTTCTTCATCCACTTCCAGCTTGTCCATGAACAGCTGGCGGGCAACACCCTGCTCTGCCTCGGACTTGGCGGTCACCTGGTCCTGGGTCATCACATTGAGCTGCCAACCGGTCAGGCGGCTCGCAAGACGGACGTTCTGGCCGCCCTTGCCGATCGCCTGGGCCAGGCGCTCTTCCGCCACGGCCAGGTCCATCGAGTGCTTTTCTTCATCGACGATGATCGACTGCACTTCCGCCGGCGCCATCGCGTTGATGACGAAGTTGGCGGGGTTCTCGTTCCACAGCACGATGTCCACGCGCTCGCCATTGAGCTCGTTGGACACGGCCTGCACGCGCGAACCGCGCATGCCGATGCAGGCACCGATCGGATCGGTACGCGAATCGTGGGCCAGCACGGCGATCTTGGCGCGGTCGCCCGGATCACGTGCACAGGCCTTGATCTCGACCAGGCCCTGGCCGACTTCCGGCACTTCGAGCTTGAACAGTTCGATCATGAATTCCGGGGCGGCGCGGCTGATGAACAGCTGCGGGCCACGCGGTTCGGAGCGAACTTCGGCCAGGTAACCGCGCACGCGGTCGCCAGCGCGCAGTACGTCGCGCGGAATGCCCTTGTCCTTCGGAATGAAGGCCTCGGCGTTGCCGCCCAGGTCCACATAGATGTTGCCGCGCTCGGCGCGCTTGACCACACCGGTGACCAGTTCGCCGACGCGATCCTTCCACGCATCGACCACCTGCTGACGCTCGGCCTCGCGCACGCGCTGGACGATCACCTGCTTGGCGGCCTGTGCGGCGATACGGCCGAAGTCCGGGTTTTCGATCTGCTCTTCGATGTAGTCGCCGACTTCCACGCCGTCAGCTTCATCGATGGCGTCCATCAGACGGATCTGGCGGTCCGGGGACTCCATGACCACGTCATCGGCCACCACTTCCCAGCGGCGGAAGGTTTCGTAGTTGCCGTCCTTGTGGTCGATCGACACACGGGCCAGCACTTCTTCTTCCGGGTAACGCTTTTTGGCAGCCGAAGCCAACGCTGCCTCGATGGCATCGAAGATGACTTCGCGCGGGACGCCTTTTTCGTTGGCGACCGCATCCACTACCAGCAAAAGTTCCTTGCTCATTGGCTCACTCCGCGCGCGGCTTTTTGGCCGCCGGCTCGTTGGATGGTTTCTTGTTCGCCTTGCCACCCTGTTTGGGTGCCGGGCCAGTCGGTTTGGTCGGAGCCAGGCCGAGGGCGGCCCAGTCCGGCATGATGCGCGCCTTGTCGATGTTGTCGATGTCGGCGGTAAACGGGGCATTGTCGACCTTGAAGGTGACCGTGCCTTGTTCGATATCCACGGCGAGGATCTCGCCCTGCAGACGGCGGCGGCCGTCCTGCGGCAGGCTCAGCGTCACCTTGGCGGATTCGCCGATGGCGCGCTCGAACTGGTCGCCGGTGAACAGCGGGCGGTCCACGCCCGGCGAAGACACTTCCAGCGTGTAGTTCGCCGTGATCGGGTCCTCGACGTCCAGCTGGGCGGACACTTCGCGGCTGACGCGTTCGCAGTCGTCGATGTTGACGATGCGCTCGGGCTGTTCGGCCAGCGGCACGTCGATGTACAGGCGCAGCGTGGCACCACCCGGGGCGGTCAGATATTCCACGCCCAGCAGCTCGAGACCCAGCGACTGAACGGTGGGGGCGAGCAGATTCGCGATTTCGGTTGCCTTGTCGCTCACAGTCGGCCTTGATTCGTTGAAAAGAAATACGGGTCTGGTCCGTTGCATGGACCACCTTCCGGAAACAACAAAGGGCCCGTTGGGCCCCTGTCCGGTACAACTCCGGTCATGCTGGATTCCGGTGCAGATGCGCACGTGGTGCGTTCCTGCGAGCCCAGCGTTCCGGGGGTCACGGCGGCCTGGGTACAGGTTGCCGTTCCTGGAAGCCGGTTGCGGGGCCTGTTCATTTCCGTTGACAGGAGATGAGTAGACAGTCCGCTAAGCCACTGATGATAGCCGTTGCACCGCGCTGGTGCAATGGCTGGGGTGGTTTGTGGTGTCTCTATTCGGAAAGCTGAACAGCCAAAGCGGGCTGTTTCGGCTTTCGTCCAGGGCATCGGTGCAGGCAGGTCCGCGGGACGCGCCGTGAACCCCGCTCCGCGGCCCGGCCCAGCCGCTGGCGGCTGTGCGTTCGAACGCATGCGAGGCAGTGCCTCGCAGGCAATGCGCCCTCACCCATGGGGGCTCATGGGCGACATCCATGTCGCCCAATGGTCCCGCCAACCACTACTCGTCATTGATCTTGGGTGCGCTTCGATGCCGATGCCATAACGAAAAAAGCGACCTCGTTGCCGAGATCGCCTTTTCGTCTACTGCATCTGCACTGCAGATTTTCTGTGGTAGCGGGGGCAGGATTTGAACCTGCGACCTTCGGGTTATGAGCCCGACGAGCTGCCAGACTGCTCCACCCCGCAGCAGAAGCGGAATTGTAAGGGAGTTTGAGTTCCCGTGCAACCCCTTTGAAACATCGGCTGTGAAAGGCGAGCCAGACCCAGGAACGAAAAAAGCGACACCGTTTCCGGTATCGCTTGATTCGTCCACTGCCTCCGGTTTGCACCGGAGCTATATGGTAGCGGGGGCAGGATTTGAACCTGCGACCTTCGGGTTATGAGCCCGACGAGCTGCCAGACTGCTCCACCCCGCAGCAGAAGCGGATGAGTGCGGAAGACCCGGGGGCTTCCTAGCAACGATGTTCTGGCGAAACCGCTGCATCAACAACTCAGGAGATGAATATTACACGAGTTGCGCACGTTTGTATCGTTTTTTACGAAATATGTGCAAATGCCTGCTGGCACCACACCATGATCGGGTTCCACGCCACACCCAGGGCCAGCAGCGCCAGGGCATTCACGCCCAGCACCACGCCCAGCACGCGGTCGTTGTTGGCCGGCAGCGGCTCACCCACCGGCTCATCGAAGTACATGACCTTGATCACGCGCAGGTAGTAGAAGCAGCCGATCACGGCGCAGATCACGCCGACCATGGCCAGCCACAGCATGTCGCCCTGGATCGCGGCACCGAGCACGGCCAGTTTGGTCCAGAAGCCCAGGAACGGCGGGATGCCTGCCAGCGACGCCATGATGCACAGCACCAGGCCGGCCATCCACGGGTTGCGGGCATTCAGACCCTTGAAGTCTTCGATCTTATCGGCTTCAAAGCCATTGCGCGACAAGGCGATGATCGCGCCGAACGCAGCAGTGGACATGATCGCGTAGCTCAGGGCGTAGAACAGCGCCGCCGAGTAACCCCGCTCGCCACCACCGGCCATGCCCATCAGCAGGAAGCCGATGTGCGAGACGGTCGAGAACGCGAGCATGCGCTTGAGGTTGGTCTGCGCGATCGCCATCAGATTGCCGATCACCAGCGACAGTGCGGCCAGACCACCGATCAGGTACTTCCACTCGTCGGCCAGCGGACCCACGCCCATTTCCAGCAGGCGGTAGGCCATGCCGAACGCCGCCAGCTTCGGGGCCGAGCTGATGAACAGCGCGACCGGTGCCGGGGCACCCTGGTAGACGTCGGGCAGCCACATGTGGAACGGGGCGGCACCCAGCTTGAAGGCCACGCCGGCGATCATGAACACCGCGCCGGTCAGCAGCAGCATCTTCTCTTCGGTATGCGGAATGGCCGCGTTGATGGCATCCAGGTGCAGCGAGCCGGTGGCGCCGTAGATCAGCGACATGCCGTACAGCAGCAGGCCCGACGCCAGCGAGCCGAGCACGATGTACTTCATCGCCGCTTCCGAGGCCAGGCCGTTTTCACGGTTGCTGGCGACCAGGGCGTAAGAGCACAGCGCCAGCAGTTCCAGGCCCAGATAGACCATCAGCAGGCTGCCGGCCGAGACCAGGATCATCATGCCCGCGGTGGCGAACAGGATCAGCACCGGGATCTCGCCCTGGTAGAGCTTGCGCTCGCGCAGGTAGCTCCAACCGTAGATCAGGGTCAGGCCGCTGCACAGCACGATCACGGTCTTCATCACGTCGGCCGCGTTGTCGCGGACGAACATGCCGTGGAAGACCTCGCCCTGCCCGCCCACTCCGGTGGCGAGCATGAAGAACACGACCGCCAGCGCAGCGATCGAGAACAGGTGGGTCCAGATCTTGTTCTTCTCACTGATGAAAAGATCAAGCATCAACAGGGCGAACGCACTGCCAACCAGCACCAGCTCGGGAGCGAGCGGCGGGAGGTCAGCGGCGGTCAGTGGCAACAGCGGCGAGGTGGTCATCATCAAATCCTGGAATCAATACTCTCGACGGCCCGATTACAGCAGCTTGCTGGATGCGATCTGCATCGCCAGCTTCGCGATCGAGGGCTCCATCAGGTAGGTCAGCGGCTTGGGGTACAGGCCCAGGGCAAGGGTGCCCACGGCGAATACACCCAACACCAGCCACTCGCGACCGTTGATGTCCTTCAGTTCAGCGACATGGGCGTTGGCCACTTCACCGAAGAACACGCGCTTGTACAGCCACAGCGTATACGCCGCGGTGATCACCAGGGTGCTCGCCGCGCCGAGTGCCAGCCACGGATTGCGCTGGAAGCTGGCCATGATGATCATGAATTCACCGACGAAACCGCTGGTACCCGGCAGGCCGGCATTGGCCATGAAGAACAGCATGGCGAAGGTGGCGAACCAGGGCATCACGTTGACCACGCCGCCGTAATCGGCGATGCGGCGGCTGTGCATGCGGTCGTACAGCACACCCACGCAGGAGAACATCGCGCCGGACACGAAACCGTGCGAGACCATCTGCACCATCGCGCCCTGCAGGCCCAGGCGGGCTGCGTCCGGGTTACCGGCGTCACGCACCAGCCACAGGGCGATGAAGGTGCCCAGGGTGACGAAGCCCATGTGCGCGATCGACGAATAGGCGATCAGCTTCTTCATGTCGTCCTGCACCAGGGCGACCAGGCCGACGTAGATCACCGCAATGAGCGACAGCGCGATCACCAGCCAGGCCCATTCATGCGAGGCGTCCGGCACGATCGGCAGGTTGAAGCGCAGGAAGCCGTAGCCACCGATCTTCAGGGCGATGGCGGCCAGGATCACCGAGCCGGCGGTCGGCGCTTCCACGTGGGCGTCCGGCAGCCAGGTGTGGACCGGGAACATCGGCACCTTGACCGCGAAGGCGATCAGGAAGGCGAAGAAGATCCAGGTCTGTTCCTTGCCCGACAGCTGCAGCTGGTACAGGTCGGCCAGCTGGAAGCTGCCGCCCTTCAGGTACAGGTAGATCAGGGCCACCAGCATCAGCACCGAGCCGAGGAAGGTGTACAGGAAGAACTTCAGCGCGGCATAGATGCGGCGCGGGCCGCCCCAGACACCGATGATCAGGAACATCGGGATCAGCATCGCTTCGAAGAACACGTAGAACAGCATCGCGTCCGTCGCCGAGAAGATACCGACGGTGACACCTTCCAGGATCAGGAAGGCGGCCACGTACTGGTTCACGCGCTTGTCGATCGCGCTCCAGGCACCGATAAGGGCCAGCACCGAGACCAGCGTGGTCAGCAGGATCAGCGCGATCGCGATGCCGTCGACGCCGAGGTTGTAGCCGATGTCGTAGGCGGGAATCCAGGCGCGGGACTCGACGAACTGCAGCGCGTCGATTCCCGTGTCATAGCCGCTGAGCAGCGACAGGCTGGCCACGAAGGTCAGCACCGCGACGCCCAGGGACGCCCACCGGGCGGTTTGGGCATCACGGATGGCAAGGATCAAGGCACCGCCGATGATCGGCAGCCAGATGAGAACACTAAGTAGGGGCCAGTTCGACACGTCTTCTTATTCCGTACAGGTCATCAACGCAGGTAATGCATCAGGACGCCCAGAAGGGCAATCAGGCCGATGATCATCGCGAAGGCGTAGTGATAGAGGAAACCGGATTGGGTGCGACGCAGCAGGTTGGCCGCCAGATCGATCAGGCGCGCCGAACCGTTGACCACCACACCATCGACCACATTCGTGTCGATCGCGCGCGAAACCTTGCCGAGCTTGATACCGCCGCCGGCGAAACCGCCGATCCAGAGCTTGTCGAAGCCGTACTTGTTCTCCAGCACCGACACGATCGGCGCGAAGGTCTTGCGGGCCTTGCCGGCCAGTTCCGGCTTCCACAGGTAGAACAGCGCCGCCAGCAGGAAGCCGACCACCGTCAGGATGAAGGCCGGGGCCATCATGCCGTGGATCGCGAAGGCCACCGGGCCGTGGAACTCTTCGGCCAGCGCACCGATGGTGTTGCGCGCCGGGTCGTAGAAATCAACGATGCCGGTGAAGAACGAATGCACCTGGCCCGGGATGGCGGCGTCGGCGTGGTCGCCGGCCCAGTCGGTGCCATACAGCATCGGACCGATGCTGAAGAAACCGATGACCATCGAGGGGATCGCCAGCAGGATCAGCGGCAGCGTCACCACCCACGGGGTTTCGTGCGGCTCATGCGCGCCATGGCCGTGGCCATGATCGTCATGATGCGCGTCGCCGTGGTGGGCGTCGGCTGCATGCGCGTCGGCGGCGTGGTGATCGTCATGGCCGTGGCCGTGATCGTCGTGCGCGTCGCGGAAGCGTTCCTTGCCATGGAAGGTCAGGAACAGCAGGCGGAAGCTGTAGAAGCTGGTCACGACCACGCCACCCAGCACCGCCCAGTACCCGTAGGTTGCCACCCAGCTCGAGGACACATGCGCGTGGTGCTGCGCGGCCTCGATGATGGTGTCCTTGGAGTAGAAGCCGGAGAAGAACGGGGTACCGACCAGGGCCAGCGTACCGATCCACATGGTGACGAAGGTGATCGGCATGTACTTGCGCAGGCCGCCCATCTTGCGCATGTCCTGCTCGTGGTGCATGGCGATGATCACCGAGCCC
>NZ_JBSZJV010000039.1:0-2632 GCF_054188265.1 Stenotrophomonas sp. IS26 | reverse complement strand
TGCAACGTCCTGTAGCTACTCGATGGTCAGCAACCGGCCCAATGACAACTCCGTGCCATTGATGATTTATGACAACGCAAAGCTGAACCTATCTTCCCAACCGTATTGAGCATCCTGCTCGACAACTCGTCGCAAAGTTTCGACTATGTCGTCAAAACGAGGTCCAAGCGCTAGTGCAGATTTTTGACTTGAGATCCACGACAGCTCGACTGGGCGTTCAATACTGGAGCTCAAGAGGTCCCATAGTGCGTCCAAGTTTCTGCCATAGAACACACCGACGCCTAGCTGCTCTGCAATCTGCGCATGAAAATCACGTTCTGAGTTGATAAACTCTCCATCGATAATAATCTTATTCAATATCATTTCCATCGCCCAATGCCATGCACGGAATTATAGTGATCATTCGTGATGAACAGGAGGTCGTCGTTTGAGTAGAGGGGCCGAGTTCCTGGCTGGCTTGCTTTGGATCTTGAACCGGTTAGTTCTACATCGGCCTCCTACTAGACTCTGCCAACGCTGCTTGGAAGCACGCCGGTCGTATTGTGAAACACATCGCCACCAATCTGCCCGCCCGGGACGCTGTTTTCTAGCGCTTTGCCAGGTCGTCAGCCATTCTGCGCTGCTTCGCTCTTAGTCACATAGCTCGGAGGCAACTGACCAGTCGCCCTGAGGCAAACCACGATATCGTTCGCATCTGCTGTGGTACGCAGATCCACTTTGAGCTTCGCGTAGATTGCCGCGTTATGCGCAGAATTACCGATGCCCGAGAGCGCGTTCGGCGCCCCACCAGTGAAGTCCAGCGCATTTGGTCCTGGACCTTCCAAGCTAGGCTTTTGACCCGTCAGCGGCAACGATTCGGTCTCCACCACCTTGGTGCTGCCGCCATCGACCTTGCCCATCCCGCGGGTACTCTTGGGCCTGAGAACAAACCCTGATCCCGCGATATCCCACCCAAGCATCCCAAGCTGATTGGTCATCGGTACGGTTTGCGAGTCGACACCAAATGCAGTGAGAGTTGCACTGGGCATCCCGAAGATAGGCCCGAGCAACGCCATTTCAATCCGGTTCCTGTCGCTCACCGACATGCCGGGCGCCAACGGACCAAACTCAGAGGTTAGACCAAGCCTGCGCCAAGTTAAATTCGGCCCGCAAGAAAGCCTCCTTCCCAAGTTAGATCATTGGCACCCATATCGACCCACATCTTAGTCAACAGGCCAACTTACCCCGTCAACAAACCTTCCATGCCAGTAACGCCTAGAATATTCGTCATCTCTATCCATGTGATACACAAAATCATCAAGCCGGTCTCCCAATGGGAACTCAAACTTGTATTTTGCAGTTGCCAGAACACCCTGAATTGAATGGAGCTCATCAAATTCGGCCGCGGTCGCATCATAATCAAGACAACCAATGGAAGCAATGATCTCAGAAATTCTGAGCTCGCACGCTATTAGTGCGCGCCTCAGATTACCAACGACCTTTCGATATTCTTCAAGCTCACCTTCAAATTCAGAAAATACTTCTATCATTTCTTTCTCACTGGCTGAATATGACCAATCTGACCTGTTATCGGATTGTAAATAACCTCCAATCCTGCCCCCTCGTATCTGAAATAGCCTGGGGCACCCCTAGGGTCAGGCGTAATCACAGGATTGCTGGCGAAGACCTCCTTCACTTGTAGGAATGGAGCGGGCCTTCCTTCCTTCAAAGCCTCTCATAGTAGGACTCACTGATCTTCAGCCCGTCAACCACATAGAAGCCGTCCATTAGCTGAATTTTATTTCGCGGAGCTCCGGTTGTAGGTGTGGGCTTTGTGAGATTGCCAGCAGAATTTTGGATAAGCACCACTTGGGTGCTCCCTCCATCAACGTTAGCGGGTCCGCGGGTACTCTTGGGTCTGAAGATGAAACCTGACCCCGCGATATCCCACCCAAGCATCCCAAGCTGATTGGTCATCGCTACGGTTTGCGGGTCAACACCAAACGCAGTGAGAGTTGCACTGGGCATGCCGAAAATAGGCCCGAGCAACGCCATCTCAATCCGGTTCCTGTCAGTCAGCGACATGCCAGGCGCCAACGGACCAAACAGTGCGCCATCCCAATCCGTTTCGCGCAGCAGCCCGATCTCTCTGTTGAGCAGTGTTCCCAGATGAGGAGGCTGGCTGGACGCCTCCCGCGCAATCGCGCTGGCCAGGATCTGGTCGTACTCCTTCGTTCCAGGCTTCAGACTGAAGAGTACATACTGCTCGTCGGGCGTGAGATAGGGTGCGTACCGCTCCATGACATCACGGCTCTGCTCTTGGCTGACCTCAGCCCAGCGCGCGTCCGTGGCCTGCAGGCACACTGAGTCCTTTCCACATGCTGCACGGTCAGCATCCTTCGCCTTCCGCTGCGGGGCACTAAGGTAGTTGTTCTCCACCACATTTTTTGCGATCCCAGCTGCCAGTGCAGCTCCTGCAAGCCCATCACCAGCGCTGCTTCCAGCCACGGCCCCCACCGCCTGCGACAGCGCCAGAATCGTCTGCTTCTGCTGATCATTCAGCTCGCCGGTGTAGCCGGGATACAGCGCCTCGGTCAGCAGCTTCGCCGCCAGTTCACCGCCGGTCGCTGCGCCCGCACCGTTTGCTGCGTTA
>NZ_JBSZJV010000038.1:0-2980 GCF_054188265.1 Stenotrophomonas sp. IS26 | reverse complement strand
CAACGCAGCGAGCGGTGCAGGCGCAGCGGCCGGTGGCGAACTGGCGGCGAAGCTGCTGACCGAGGCGTTGTATCCCGGGTACACCGGCGAGCTGAATGATCAGCAGAAGCAGACGATTCTGGCGTTGTCGCAGGCGGTCGGGGCGGTGGCTGGTGGCATAGGTGGGGGCGGGGTCGCCACCGCAGCCTTGGGAGCAAATTTGGCAAGGAATGCAGTTGAGAATAATCGCCTCCTTAGCGACCCTGAAAAGGCAGCGCTGCGCAAGCTTGGCGCCGAAGGGTACGACATCGATAAGATAAATGCGGTCGCGTGCGCCATTGCAAAGTGTTGGGAGGGCGCGGAACTTGGTGTGATGTCCTTGGCAGTCAAAGAGCAAATTGCTGCGGTAATGGCAACACTGACAGATCAGCAGAAGGATGAGCTGCTCGCTTCGCTGCGTAATGAAGCTCCAGGGCACTTCAAGTACTCAACAGGTGACAAAATCTCCGATTGGTGGATGGGCAGCCCGTCAATTCAGGACGCAGTGGTACGCGCGGGCGGCGCACTGCAGGCGACAGGCGGGTATGTCACTGCCGTAGCAGGGGCGGGCACAACAGCCGTGGGTGGGGCTACTTGCTTCGAGACTGGCGTAGGGTGCTTCGCGCTCGTGGGGGGAGTTGCCATGTTGACGTGGGGTGCCGATAACATGGTAGCGGGGGGCACTACGTGGGCGTATGGAACGCAACAGCCGACTGCAGGTGGTTTGGGTATTTCGGCTCTAACCGGAATGTCACCGCAAAACGCGGAGCTCACGTACTCATTGCTTGGAATGGCTCCGGCATCGGCTCAGGCGTATGCCCTGAATAGAGCGGTCAATCTTGAGATCGCTGAAAATGCTTATGCGAGAGCAACGTACCTAAACCCCTTGCTCACGCGAAGAAGCGAGGCGTACTTCTGGTCTGGACTGGGTCCGGGCGGGTACACGGTTGCGGCTGGAGTTGCGTCCGGAAAGGGTGGCACAACGTTGGAGATGTTGATCGATTCCAGAAAGGTTGCGCTACCTACTTGGGATGCAGCAAATCCTGCATCTGTCAAAGCATGGCAGGATGTCTCATCCGCGTATGCAGAAAGTGCCTCTGGTACAGTCCGAGCAGTAGTCGGACCCAACCTTAGGCCAGGCAACATCTGGGAGACGTTCGAGCTGCCAGCGCTTAAGCAGAATCCCAAAGTTGATAAGATCATGACAGTCGACCCTTCTACTGGTAAGGAGAAGCTGGTGTGGTCAAGAAAGTAGACACTATGAGCCCAATGAAAATAAGTATAGGTTCCAT
The DNA here is from genome assembly GCF_054188265.1 of Stenotrophomonas sp. IS26. Taxonomy (NCBI): domain Bacteria; kingdom Pseudomonadati; phylum Pseudomonadota; class Gammaproteobacteria; order Lysobacterales; family Lysobacteraceae; genus Stenotrophomonas; species Stenotrophomonas sp. IS26. Next base: position 1,670 of record NZ_JBSZJV010000038.1, on the reverse strand, counting down.
TTTTGCTGCCTACTATGGATTCGGGTTTGAAGCGTATCCGAAGGCCAGTAGGGAACGCTTGGAGGAGTTGGTAGGTTCAGAGAACCTGCGTGATTCGGAGAAGTTGATCGAAGAAGTGGTCAGCGAGCTTGGGCAGCTTCGACCTGACTGGTCAACTCAATCCCTAGAATCCGTTGGTGATTGGGTCAAAGTGCAGATGCTTGCTACCCGCCCAACTCTGGACGGACTCTCTCTCGATACACTGGCGTGGGTGTTCACCTGGTCCAATCGATAGGCCATGTACGGAACACCTAGTCGGCGTTCCAATTGCCAGTGTGATGATGATTGACCTCCTCCCAATAATTTAGACCAGCCAGAACTAGAAAATTCGGCGACACTCAGGCCCAAGGAGGCCCGTCGCCATGTGGAACCGGCTGCGGGCGCACTATTGGTACGCCTGTATTGACCGAGACCGCCGGCGCGTTGGCAGTGCAGGCCGGACGGGTCGGCGGCCCAGTTGGCGTGGAGAACGTCGGCCTGGTCGCACAGGGATGCAATGGGGCAAGGGCATCCATGCCCTAGGAATACTATCTGGCGAAGTTGATGCCGGAAGAAGCCAAGTTATCGGCCAAGTTCAAGACGTTCGACTTCTTCGATGACGCGACTGGCTTGGCAATCAGCGCGAAAGATCTGCATGCAACCAAGCTTTCCCGACTGACCAATCCGCGGCAGATATTTACGACCCTGAGGGGAAATATTGACGATGCAGCTGCTTTACTGGACACCGGCTCAGCAATGTCAGCCTGTTCGCATCGCAGATAACGCAGCGTGAGGTCCATGTGGCAATTCCAAAGAACACCGGGTCGGCTCAGTGGGATGAGGTTATGAAGGCTGTGGAATACGGCAAGTTCAAGGGAATTACAGTCAAGGTCACCACGGTTGAGTGATATGAATGACGTTGAAAAGAGACCGTCCGCGGTCATATTGAGTGGGAAGGATTTCATTCTTGTGCATACCCTTTCAGGCTACCGAAGTATGCGATGGGACCCGTTGGGGGAAAAAATCTTGTTACATGGCGGCGCCGAAGATCACCTAATCGGTGAGGCCCTTCTTAGAGCGCTGGATGCAAGCCGCTTTGTTCTCGCCGCGCCTCGTCATGACGTCTGGATCCATCCGGACGTGACCTTTGACAAGGACCTTTACGACCTGAAATTGAACGGGCAGTACTACGAGGCATGTGTTGACGACGTTGTGCGTCAATTGGGGTACAAGAACAAGCGTGCGCTGTTCAAGTCTGTATCCAGCTGCCATGCCGAGCGCATTCGCGAGCAGATAGTCGTATCCCCTTCCGTCCAAGAAAAGCTCGATGCATGGGCAGCGCTGCCGGAAGATCAGAACGTCGTTTTGAGCGCCACAAGCACTCCTTCAGAGATTGGCGTCGGCGTTCGCCTTGCTATTTCACGCTGTAGTTGAACATCGGGCAGATCTATCAGCCATCGGGGCGCGGCCACTGCTGGTAGGACCGGGCTGACGTGGCGGAAAGCATGTCCAAGAACAGCCAGGTGGGCGGCCGGGTGCAGGTGTCGTTCGGCACCGCCTGGAGTGCCGACGGCTACGCCAGCGGAGGCAAATCCAACGGCAGTTATCAGGGCGTGGGCCAGCAGTCGGGCCTGTTCGCCGGTGATGGCGGC
>NZ_JBSZJV010000037.1:0-3186 GCF_054188265.1 Stenotrophomonas sp. IS26 | reverse complement strand
CGGCGGTGGCGTGCCGATGAACGAGAAGGGCGGCGACAGCAGCACCACCTACGCCACGCTGACCGAAGGCAACATCGTCATCGGCGGCCAGAAGGTGACCGCCGCCGAGCTGGGCGTGAACACCGATGCCGCAACCGCACACCGCGCGATTGAGGCGATGCCCAATGCCGAGTTGCAGCTGGCCAATCAGCAGGCGATGGCCAATGCGATGGGCACGGTGATGGCCACCAGCAAGCAGATTGCCAATGATGTGCAGGCCTATAAGGCCAACAAGGCCGTTGAAGCCTACTTTGCCGACCTGACACCACAGGAAAAGGCAAATTTCAATGCCATGGATGCAGCGGCGCGTGATGCGGTGCTCACCCGATACAGCCAGGCCTACCGGGACTCGAAGCAGTAGGATATCGGTGGTGACAACAGCCGCGCGCTCGACGCAGTTACCACGTTGCTGTTAGGTGCCACCTCCGGGCAGGGCGGCGGCCAAGTGGTGGCCAATGCCCTGGCGCCGTATGCGGCGAACCTTATCGGTGACAAGTTCGATGCAAAACACGGCAGTGACCCAAACGCCGCGTTGCAGTTGCTGTCACATGCGCTGTTGGGTGCGCTGCTGGCTGAGGTCAATGGCGGTAACGCTGGGGGTGGTGCGGCAGCAGCAGCTGGTGGCGAACTGGCGGCGAAGCTGCTGACCGACGCGCTGTATCCCGGCTACACCGGCGAGCTGAATGATCAGCAGAAGCAGACGATTCTGGCGTTGTCGCAGGCGGTGGCCGCCGTGGCTGGAAGCAGTGCTGGTGATGGGCTTGCAGGCACTGCATTGGCCGCTGGAATCGCGAAAAACTCTGTTGAGAACAACTATCTCGATGCCAAGCAGCATCTTGCATTGGCTGAGGAACGCAAGGAGTGCGACGGCAACGAAGCCTGTGAGAGCGCGGCAAGTGAGCGCTGGGCTAAGGTCTCAAAACTGCAGGGCAAGGAGATGTTGGCGACATGTCAGCAAGCTGACGGCGCATGTGATCTTCAGTTCGCTCAGGCATGGGCATATGGGAAGACCGATGCGAGCCAACTTGGCTTGGGTCTTGACCAAGCGGCAAGCAAGGAACTTGTCATGAGGTTCCTCGAGACTGCCGCCGGCAAACCGTATAGGGGAGGGACAGGCTCATTCTTCATGCAAATGGGGATGGGGGCAGTGGATCCCGCGTCCGAGCTCGTAACCGGAGCATTGGGCTATGCGCTCGCCTTGGGAGATATAGCCCTGGCCCCTCAATATCATCGTGACCCTGTCACGGTTGAGTTCAAATACGAACGCATGATTGTGGGAACGCCGATCTTTGGGGACACATCTGGTAACCCAATCGAAGCCGGACGCTACAAGCTCGGAAATCTCGCGGGCCTCGACTTGGCTCTGCTCGGCGCGGCTTGGAGAAGCGGCAAGGTAGCAAGCGACATCAATCTTCGAAATGCGGGCGGGCTAGCTGATGAGGCTGCCGGCTCGATACGAGATGTTAATCCTGGCTATCCAAACTTTGGTCGAACTCACAATTGCGTGAACTGTTCCATCGCCACTGACTCAACCTTGGCAGGAAATCCTGCATCAGCACTGCCAATCAACCACACAAACGGCGTCCCGTTGAGCGTTCTGGAAAAGCAATACGGATCAAAGTTCGGCCCCATCACTCAACCCGATGATATCGTCCAACAAATGTTGCGTTCTGGAACTGGATCTCGAGGCATAATTTACGGGTCGTATGGTCCAGGACAGACTGGTCATGTATTCAATGTCGTCAATCAAAACGGGGTAATTCGCTTCCTTGATGGGCAGACAGGTAAGGCTGCTGATTTGAGCAAGTTCAAAACCCTGCATCTTCTAAAGACAAGGTAAATGAGGTGAGTTGTGATCACATACAGCCGGGCTCTATCGCAAGCTGTTGAGTACTTGGGGCAGTCTGAGATTCCGCTCCAGATTTGCCTTGAGGGTGAGTTCCAGGAAGGTTGGTACTTCTGCTACCAGTCAAAAGAGTTTTTAGAGACCGGGGACTTCTCTGCACAATTGGCGGGTAATGGACCCTTCTTGATTGATAGGGACTCTGGGGAGCTTGTGGTACTTGGCACAGCTAGACCATTGGAGGAATACCTAAATGAGTACGTGGAACAGAAAAGAGCGAGAATAGCTTGACTCGGTCTCTCTTAAAGGACTGGCGTAATCAGATGATGCGTTACGTAGAGATCGCTTTCCGCGCCACGCCGAGCGAGTATGAGGGAGTAAGCGATGGACCTGAACAGCCTGGGCGAAGGGAGCTTTGGACTGATTTTGACTGGAGATGAGCTGAATGTTATTTTCGCCTGTCTCCGTGAGTCATTTGCAACGTTGGGTAAGAATTCTTATCGAACGAGAATTGGCGTAACGATGGACGTTGGAAGCGCACTTAGTGATGAACTGATCCATCTCATGGAACGAGAGGGGGTTGAACAGTAGCGTCGTTCTGCGCCTTCTCTGTCCTGTAGACGGCGGGAATTCCGGCACGCAGTCACGACGACAGATGTTTGTACCGTCGACGTGACCAATTGACAGCGGTGACATCCATGTTGTGAAGGGCAGCCTGAGCGCGGGCAACACGGTGAGCCTGGATTCGGCGCGCGACATCCTGCTGGAAGCCGATAAAGCGCAGCTTGCCGACCGCAGCAAGAGCAGTAACGCGGGTGCTGAAGTGGGCGTGGGTGTCGCGGTAGGCGCGCAGACCGGCGTGTACGTGTACGCCGAAGCCAGCGTGGGCAGCAGCAAGTCCAACGCGAACAGCACCACCTGGCAGAACACCACGCTCACCGGCCAGAACATCTCGCTCAAGGCCGAGGGTGACACCACCCTGCGCGGTGCCACCGCGACGGCCGACCGCATCGATGTAAAGACCGGCGGCACGCTGACCATCGAGTCGCTGCAGGACGTTGCAGAAAGCATGTCCAAAAACAGCCAGGTGGGCGGGCGGGTGCAGGTGTCGCTGGGCACCGCCTGGAGCGCCGACGGCTACGCCAGCGGAGGCAAATCCAACCGCAGCTATCAGGGCGTGGGCCAGCAGTCGGGCCTGTTCGCCGGTGATGGCGGCTACCACATCGATGTCGGCCACGTGAACCTGGTCGGCGGTGCGATTGCCAGCACCAACGCCACCAACAGTGAACTGACGACGCAGACGT
>NZ_JBSZJV010000035.1:0-5217 GCF_054188265.1 Stenotrophomonas sp. IS26 | reverse complement strand
TACCGGTACCACGTCGCGATGCGCGACCGCTCCTACGATTCCACACATGCGCGCTTCTTCCATTCAATACAGCTGGAAATGATAGCAATTCGTCCCAACCCATAAGAGATGACTGGCGTCTTTCAGCGTCACGGCTCATGACTGGGACAACTTCAGCGCCACGTCGGGCGCCAAGGCGTTGCAAAGATCAGGAGACTTCTGCGAGGATCCGCTTCAGGCCTTCCTGCCAGTTTGGAAGGGTGATACCGAAGTCATGCTCCACTTTGGCCACGTCCAGATGCGAGTATGCCGGACGACGCGCCGGCGTCGGGTACTCAGCGGTGGTGATCGCCTCTACCCTTGGTGCACGCGGCAGTACACCGGCAACGACGGCCTCGGCGAAGATCGCTTCAGCAAAGCCATGCCAGCTGGTTTCACCGGTGGCGGTCAGATGCCAAGTACCCGACAGTGCACCCTCGTGCTGTAGCGCCTGTGCGGTCACCTCAGCGATCAACGCTGCCGGCGTCGGTGTACCGATCTGATCAGCTACCACACGCAACACATCGCGGTCTGCGCCCACTCTCAGCATGGTGCGCAGGAAATTTGCGCTGTGCGAGGCATACACCCACGCCGTACGGAAGATCAGGTGCCGCCCACCGGCGGCGCGAATGGCTTCTTCGCCCGCCAGTTTGCTGGCGCCATAGACACCCAACGGCGCGGTCGCATCGTCCTCGCGGTAAGGGCGCGTGCCTTGCCCGTCGAACACATAGTCGGTGGAGTAATGCACCAGCGACACGCCGGCCTGCGCGCACCAGCGTGCCAGCACGCCCGGCGCTTCTGCATTGGCGCGGAAGGCGGCATCGCGGTCTTCCTCGGCACGGTCGACCGCGGTGTACGCGGCCGCATTGACCACCACGGTCGGCCGCACACGATCCAGCAGTGCGGTCAGCGAAGCAGGCCGATCGAAGTCGGCGATCTCGCACGCGCTGCCATCAGGCAGCGCGCCGCTGCGCGTAGTCGCCACGATCGTGCCCAGCGGGGCGAGCGCGCGTTGCAGTTCCTGGCCGAGCTGGCCATTGGCCCCCAGCAGCAGGATCGTCACGGCTGGTAGACCGGCAGGCGGTCCTCGGCGATGTCCTTCAGGAACGGCGCGACCTCATCCTTGACCGAGAGCATCGGTGCACTGATCGGCCAGTCAACCGCGATGTCGGCGTCGTTCCAGCGCACGCCGGCGTCGAAGTCCTTCAGGTACACCTCGGTGCACAGGTAGCTGAAAATCGCCCGCTCGGAGAGCACGGCAAAACCATGCGCGAAGCCTTCCGGAATCCAGAACTGCTTCTTGTTCTCCGCACTCAGCACCACCGCGGCCCACTGGCCGAAGGTCGGCGAGCCGCGACGGATATCCACCGCAACGTCGTAGACCTCGCCTTCCAGCACGCTGACCAGTTTGCCCTGCGGCCGCGGCCACTGGTAATGCAAGCCGCGCAGCACACCCTTTGCCGAACTTGACACGTTGCTTTGCACGAACTTCGTCGGCAGTCCATGTTCACCGAAGCGGGCCGCGTTCCACGTCTCGAAGAAGAAGCCGCGCTCGTCGCCGAACACCGCCGGCTCGATCACAACACAGCCCGGCAGCTTGGTTTCAATGATCTTCACGGCACGACTCCTCGCACAGCCAGTTTATGAAGATACTGGCCGTACCCATTCTTGATCAGCGGCGCTGCCAGCGCTTCCAGCTGCTCGGCGGTGATCCAGCCCTGACCAAAGGCGATTTCTTCCGGGCAGCAGACCTGCAGGCCCTGACGGGTCTGGATCGTCTCGATGAAGTTGGAGGCCTCCAGCAGCGACTGGTGCGTGCCGGTATCCAGCCAGGCGTAACCACGGCCGAGCGGCTCCAGCTGCAGCGCGCCTTCATCCAGGTAGCGCTGGTTGAGATCCGTGATTTCCAGCTCACCGCGTGGCGACGGCTTGAGTTCAGCCGCGTAGTCGCTGGCCTTGCCATCGTAGAAGTACAGGCCGGTCACCGCGTAGTTGGAACGGGGCTCGGCAGGCTTCTCGACCAGACCGACAACCTTGCCATCCTTGTCGAACTCGGCCACGCCATAGCGCTCCGGATCATTGACCCAGTAGCCGAACACCGTGGCGCCGCTCTCGCGGGCATCGGCACGCTTGAGCACGTCGGTCAGGCCATGGCCATAAAACACGTTGTCGCCCAGAACGAGGCAGCTCGGCTTTCCGTCAAGGAACTCGCGGCCAATCAGATAGGCCTGCGCCAGCCCGTCGGGACTCGGCTGGGCGGCGTACTGGATGTCCATGCCCCACTGCGACCCATCGCCCAGCAGCTGCTGGAACAAGGCCTGCTCGTGCGGCGTATTGATGATCAGCACTTCACGGATCCCCGCCAGCATCAGCACGCTGAGCGGGTAATAGATCATCGGCTTGTCGTACACCGGCAACAGCTGCTTGCTGACGCCCTTGGTGATCGGATACAGCCGCGTGCCGGAGCCACCGGCCAGGATGATGCCTTTGCGTTGAGTCATTGGATGTCTTCCTTGATTCAGACTACGGTGCCGATGCGCTGCAAACGGTAACTGCCGTCGAGCACGCCGTTGACCCAGTCCTGATTGTCCAGATACCACTCCACCGTGAAGCCGATGCCCTGCTCGAAGGTGTACTTCGGCTCCCAGCCCAGTTGGTCCTTCAACTTGGAGGCGTCGATCGCGTAGCGGCGGTCATGCCCCGGACGATCGGCGACGTAGGTGATCTGACTGCTGCGCGGCTGGCCATCCTCGCGCGGGCGTCGCGCATCGAGCAGCGCGCAGATGGCGTGCACCACTTCGATATTCTCTTTTTCGGAGTTGCCGCCGACGTTGTAGGTCTCGCCAACCTGGCCCTTGGCCAGCACGGTGCGGATTGCTTCGCAGTGGTCGGACACGAACAGCCAGTCGCGCACCTGCTTGCCGTCGCCATACACCGGCAGCGGCTCCCCGGCCAGCGCCTTGGCGATCACCAGCGGGATCAGCTTCTCGGGGAAGTGATACGGGCCGTAGTTGTTGGAGCAGTTGGTGGTCAGCACCGGCAACCCGTAGGTGTGGTGGAACGCGCGCACCAGATGGTCCGAGGCCGCCTTGGACGCCGAGTACGGCGAGTTGGGGGCATACGGGGTGGTTTCGCTGAACTTGCCGGTCTCGCCGAGGGTGCCGTACACCTCATCCGTGGACACGTGCAGGAAGCGGAACGCCTGGCCCTTGTCGGCCGGCAGCGCCTTCCAGTAATCGCGCACGGCTTCAAGCAAGGCCAGGGTACCGACCACGTTGGTCTGGATGAACGCGCCGGGGCCATCGATGGAGCGGTCCACGTGGCTCTCCGCAGCGAAGTTCAGCACGGCATCCGGCTGATGTTCGGCCAGCAGACGCGAGACCAGTGCACCATCGCCGATATCACCCTCGACGAAGACGTGATCCGGGTTTCCATCAAGCGACGAAAGCGTCTTCAGATTTCCCGCGTAGGTCAGCGCATCAAGGTTGATGACGCGCACCCCTTTAGCGACTGCCTCGAGGACAAAGTTACCGCCAATGAATCCGGCTCCGCCGGTGACAAGCCATGTGGGCACTACCCGTTCTCCTGTTCCGTATCCATGCTGAGGCGCGCATTACGGCCACCTGATTAGCTGCACAGGATACAACGCGACGTCGATTTCGACCCGTTTTGGGGTAAACGGGCTGTTCGCAATGCGGCGGTGCAACATTCGCCCCGCGTCACCATACGCATTCGCATGGTGCCCCTGGGCCAGTTAGAATCGCTGTCCCACCCCCGAACCGGTTCCTAGTCGACGAACCGGACGTTCTCCCGTTATTGAAGGATCCAGCTCCAGATGAAAATCCTCGTCGCGTACAAGCGCGTGGTGGACTACAACGTCCGCATTCAGGTCAAGCCGGACGGTTCCGGCGTGGTCACCGACGGCGTCAAGCTGTCCCCCAACCCGTTCGATGAAATCGCGCTGGAAGAAGCGCTGCGCCTGCGCGACAAGGGCATCGCCACCGAGGTCGTGGTGGCCACGATCGCACCGGCCGATGCCCAGGCGCACCTGCGCAACGGCCTGGCCATGGGCGCCAACCGCGCGATCCATGTGGTGACCGACCAGGCCATCCAGCCGCTGACCGCTGCGCGCACCCTGCTCAAGCTGGTCGAGAAGGAACAGCCGGACCTGGTGATCCTGGGCAAGCAGGCCATCGATGACGATGCCAACCAGACCGGCCAGATGCTGGCCACGCTGTGGGGCCGCCCGCAGGCGACCTTCGCCAGCAAGCTGGACATCGCCGACGGCAAGGCCACGGTCACCCGTGAAGTCGATGCCGGCCTGGAAACGCTGGAAGTCGACCTGCCGGCCGTGGTCACCACCGATCTGCGCCTGAACGAGCCGCGCTTCATCAAGCTGCCGGACATCATGAAGGCCAAGGCCAAGCCGCTGGAGACCCTGCAGCTGGCCGACCTCGGCGTGGACGCCGCCGATACCTTCAAGACCACCCAGTACGCCGCGCCGGTCAAGCGCAGCAAGGGCGTGATGGTCAAGGACGCGGCCGAACTGGTCGCCGCACTCAAGCAGAAGGGGTTGCTGTAATGACCAAGATCCTCGTTGTCGCTGAACACCACGATGGCAAGCTCAATGCCGCCACCGCCAAGACCGTCAGTGCGGCCGCCGCGATCAGCGGCGCCAGCATCGATGTGCTGGTGCTGGCCGCCGATCCGGCCGCCGTGGCTGCCGAGGCCGCCCAGCTGGCCGGCGTCGCCAAGGTGCTGACCGTGACCAACGCCGCCAATGCCCAGGCGCTGGCCCAGGTGCTGGCCCCGCAGATCGCGCAGCTGGCCACCGGCTACACCCACGTATTCGGCCCCTCGACCACCTTCGGCAAGGACCTGATGCCGTGCGTGGCCGCCCTGCTGGGCGTCAACCAGGTCTCCGACCTGATGACCGTCGAAGGCAGCCACAGCTTCAAGCGCCCGATCTACGCCGGCAACGCCATCATCACCGTGGAGGTGCCGGCCGACCAGATCGTGGTCGCGACCGTGCGTGCGGCCTCCTGGCCGGAAGCGGCCAAGGGCGACAGCGCTGCTGTGGAAGCTGCCAGCGTGGATGCGGCACTGCCGAGCCACACCCGCTTCGTCGGCCTGGCCGCTGGCGCGACCGACCGTCCGGACCTGCAGAGCGCCAAGCGTGTGGTCTCTGGCGGCCGGGGT
>NZ_JBSZJV010000034.1:0-16423 GCF_054188265.1 Stenotrophomonas sp. IS26 | reverse complement strand
CGCCTTTTCTTCCGGCGCGGCGTCGATCGAGGAGTAATCCTTGAACTCGCCACCGAAGCGCTCGGCACCGATCTTGGTCAGTGCAGCGGTCAGCGTGGTCTTGCCGTGATCGACGTGACCGATGGTGCCGACGTTGACGTGCGGCTTGGTGCGCTCGAACTTACCCTTTGCCATTGTTGTATACCTTGGATATCAGAAAAGAATGAGGTGGAGTCCTGAGCTTACGCTCAGGACTTCTTGATCACGGTTTCGGCGATGTTGTTCGGCGCCGGCTCGTAGTGGTCGAACTCCATCGTGAACGTTGCGCGACCCTGGGTCTGCGAACGCAGCGAGGTGGCGTAACCGAACATTTCACCCAGCGGGATCATCGCGTTGATGATGCTGGCCGAACCGTCACCGGTGGTGCTCGAACCCTGCAGCACGCCACGACGACGGCTGACGTCGCCCATCACGTCACCCTGGTAATCCTCCGGGGTCACGATCTCGACCTTCATGATCGGCTCCAGCAGGACCGGCTTGGCCTTCTGGAAGCCCTGCTTGAAGGCCATCGAGGAGGCCAGCTTGAACGCCATTTCCGAGGAGTCGACGTCATGGTACGAGCCGAACACCAGCTTCACCTTGACGTCAACGACCGGGAAGCCCGCCAGCGGACCGCTGGTGATGGTTTCGCGCAGGCCCTTTTCGATCGACGGAATGAATTCCTTCGGAATCACGCCACCGGTGATGTCGTTGATGAACAGGAAGTCGTCCTTGATCATCGGACCGATCTTCGGGTCGGCACGGTCTTCAGCGGTGATCGGCGACAGCTCGATCACGACGTGACCGTACTGACCCTTACCACCGGACTGCTTGGCGTGCTTGTAGTCCGACTTCACGTCCGCCATCTGGATCGTTTCGCGGTACGCAACCTGCGGCTTGCCGACGTTGGCCTCAACGTTGAACTCGCGCTTCATGCGATCCACGATGATGTCCAGGTGCAGCTCGCCCATGCCCGAGATGATGGTCTGGCCGGATTCTTCGTCGGTCTTGACGCGGAACGACGGATCTTCCTGGGCCAGACGGCCAAGGGCCAGACCCATCTTTTCCTGGTCGGACTTGGTCTTCGGTTCGACGGCCATCGAGATGACCGGCTCCGGGAACACCATGCGCTCCAGGATGATCGGGTGGTCCTGCGAGCACAGGGTGTCACCGGTGGTGGTGTCCTTCAGACCCACCGCAGCGGCGATGTCACCGGCCAGCACTTCCTTGATCTCTTCGCGATCGTTGGAATGCATCTGCAGGATGCGGCCGATGCGCTCCTTCTTGCCCTTGACCGAGTTCAGCAGCTGGTCGCCGGCGTTCAGGGTGCCCGAGTAGACACGGAAGAAGGTCAGCGCGCCGACGAACGGATCGGTGATGATCTTGAAGGCCAGCGCCGAGAACGGCGCCTTGTCATCGGACTTGCGGCTCAGCGCAATGGTTTCGTCGTCCACGTCGGTACCGGTCACGTCCGGCACGTCGATCGGCGACGGCAGCAGCTGCACCACGCCGTCCAGCATGGCCTGCACGCCCTTGTTCTTGAACGCCGAGCCGCAGTACATCGGCACGATGTCGGTGGCCAGGGTGCGCACGCGCAGGGCTTCGACGATTTCGGCCTCGGTCAGCTCTTCGCCGCCCAGGTACTTTTCCATCAGCTCTTCGCTGGCTTCAGCCGCCGCTTCGATCATGTAGGTACGGGCCTCTTCGGCCTCCGCCTGCATGTCAGCCGGGATCTCCAGGTACTCGAACTTCATGCCCTGCGAGGCTTCATCCCAATGGATGGCCTTCATCTTGATCAGATCGACCACGCCCTTGAAGCCGTCTTCAGCGCCGATCGGCAGCTGCATCGGCACGGCGGTGGCGCCGAGCTTGGCCTTCAGCTGGCCGACGACCTTGGTGAAGTTGGCACCGGTGCGGTCCATCTTGTTGACGAAGGCAATGCGCGGCACCTTGTACCGGTTGGCCTGGCGCCACACGGTTTCCGACTGCGGCTGCACGCCACCGACGGCGCACAGCACGAAGACCGCGCCGTCGAGCACGCGCAGCGAGCGCTCCACTTCGATGGTGAAGTCGACGTGCCCGGGGGTATCGATGATGTTGAAGCGGTGCTCCGGCAGGGACTTGTCCATGCCCTTCCAGAACGCGGTGGTGGCAGCGGACTGGATCGTGATGCCACGCTCCTGCTCCTGCTCCATCCAGTCCATGGTGGCAGCGCCGTCGTGCACTTCACCGATCTTGTGGCTCTTGCCGGTGTAGAACAGGATGCGCTCGGACGTGGTGGTCTTGCCGGCATCGATGTGGGCCATGATGCCGAAATTGCGGTAACGCTCGATGGGAGTGGTGCGGGCCACGGGAGCCTCTCAATTTCTTGGAATTCGGATGGCCGAACGCCGCCTTTCGGCGGCCTTCGGATTGGCGCGGCACCCCAGGTGCCGCGGGGCAGCACCTAGATGGTGCTGCCGTGCCTGTTTTGCAAGGCCGTCAAACTCACCAGCGGTAGTGCGCGAAGGCCTTGTTGGCTTCGGCCATGCGGTGGGTTTCTTCGCGCTTCTTGATGGCGCCACCACGATTTTCCGAGGCGTCCAGCAGTTCGGCAGCCAGCTTCTTCGGCATGGTGTTTTCACCACGCTTACGCGCCGAGTCGATCAGCCAACGCATGGCCAGGGCCATCTTGCGCGACGAACGCACTTCGACCGGCACCTGGTACGTAGCACCACCGACACGGCGGGACTTGACTTCGACCGACGGAGCCACGTTTTCCAGAGCCTTCTGAACCAGCTCGACGGAATTCGGGTTCTTTTCGCCGATCACGTCCATGGCGCCGTAGACGATCTTTTCAGCGACCGACTTCTTGCCGCTCAGCATCACCATATTGATGAAACGAGCGATGGTTTCACTTCCGTGCTTCGGATCCGGCAGGACAGAGCGCTGCGGCGTATTACCTTTACGAGACATGTGTACTTTCCCTTAGCTCTTCGGACGCTTGGCGCCGTACTTGGAACGGCCCTGGCGACGCTTGGCAACGCCGGAGGCGTCCAGCGAGCCACGCACGGTGTGGTAACGCACACCCGGCAGATCCTTGACGCGACCGCCACGGATGAGGACCACGGAGTGCTCCTGCAGGTTGTGGCCTTCGCCGCCGATGTAGCTAATCACTTCTTCCTGGTTGGTCAGGCGGACCTTGGCAACCTTGCGAAGCGCCGAGTTCGGCTTCTTCGGAGTGGTGGTGTACACGCGCGTGCAGACACCACGGCGCTGGGGGCACTTATCGAGCGCCGGGGAGGCACTCTTATAAGTGGTTGCCTGCCGCGGCTTGCGGACAAGCTGATTGATCGTCGCCATCAGTATGTTCTTCTGAGAGAGGCCAATGAAAAGACTGGCCATGAATGCGGAAATGTGCGAGCAGGCGAAAGACCGGCCTGCTGAGACAGACGATTGTAGCAACCCGGCGAAAACGCAGTCAAATGCGCACGCGCCAAGCCAGCCCTGATCCCGGGCCGTTACAGGGGAGCCTTTTCCATGCCCCCCGTTCAGGTTGTCAAGCCGGTCCGTTGAAAGACCGGCGGGCATCCTACCTCATCGGCAGGCAGACGACCAGTGGCCGGTGCCTGCTGATTTGCCGGGAAGGCCGCCGACCGGAGTCGACGCCCTGCCCTGCCGCGGGCCCGGCCGAAGCCGGGCCTGCGTATTACTCGTCGCTGCCCGGAGCCTGTTCAGCTTCGGTCGATTCCACCGCCACGGCGGCCACCGGGGCCACCTCAGCCACGGCCGGCGCGCTGCCGGACAGGGTCTGCATTTCCGAGTCGGTCAGCCCGGAGGCGTTGCGACGACGGTTGGCGTGGTACGCAAGGCCCGTACCGGCCGGGATCAGACGGCCGACGATGACGTTTTCCTTCAGGCCGCGCAGGTTGTCCGAGGTGCCGCGAACGGCCGCTTCGGTCAGCACGCGGGTGGTTTCCTGGAACGACGCCGCCGAGATGAACGATTCGGTCGCCAGCGAAGCCTTGGTGATACCCAGCAGCACCGGATCGAAACGGGCCGGCAGCTCGTTGCGGGTGGCCAGGCGGGCATTTTCCTCGATGACGCGCTGGCGCTCGGCCTGCTCGCCATTCAGGAACTTGCTGGTGCCCTGGTCGGTGATCTCGACCTTGCGCAGCATCTGGCGGGTGATCACCTCGATGTGCTTGTCGTTGATCTTCACGCCCTGCAGGCGGTACACGTCCTGGATTTCCTTGACCAGGTAGGCCGCCAGCGGTTCGACACCCAGCAGACGCAGGATGTCCTGCGGGCTCGGCTCGCCGTCCACGATGGTTTCGCCCTTGGTCACGTGCTCGCCTTCGAACACGATCACCTGACGGTACTTCGGGATCAGCTCTTCGTGTTCCGAACCATCGGTGTCCTTGATGATCAGGCGCTGCTTGCCCTTGGTGTCCTTGCCGAAGCTGATGATGCCCGAACGCTCGGCCAGGATCGCCGGATCCTTCGGCTTGCGTGCTTCGAACAGATCGGCCACGCGCGGCAGACCACCGGTGATGTCGCGGGTCTTGGACGCTTCCTGCGGGATCTTGGCGACCACGTCACCCACGCCGACGGCGGCGCCGTCCTGCAGGTTGACGATCGAGCGCGGCGGCAGCAGGTACTGTGCCGGCAGATCCGTGTTCGGGATGGTCAGATCGTTGCCGTTCTTGTCCACGATACGCACGATCGGGCGCAGGTCCTTCGCCTGCGAACCACGACGCTTCGGATCGGTGATTTCACGCGATGCCAGGCCGGTCAGTTCGTCGGTCTTCTCGATGACGGTGACGCCGTCGATGAAGTCGATGAAGCGGATGAAACCGGCCACTTCCGACACGATCGGGTGGTTATGCGGGTCCCAGTTGGCCACGGTCTGGCCAGCCTTGACCGCATCGCCGTCCTTGGAGGTGATGGTCGCGCCGTACGGCAGCTTGTAACGCTCACGCTCACGGCCGTGGGCATCGAGCACCGACATTTCGCCCGAACGCGAGACCGCCACCAGCGAACCGCTGGCGTGCTCGACCGACTTCAGGTTGTTGAACTTCACCGAACCGGTGGTCTTGACGGTGATGTTGTCCACCGCAGCCGCTCGCGACGCCGCACCACCGATGTGGAACGTACGCATGGTCAGCTGGGTACCCGGCTCACCGATCGACTGTGCGGCGATGACGCCGACCGCTTCACCGATGTTGACGATGTGGCCACGGGCCAGATCGCGACCGTAGCAGTGCGCGCAGACGCCGAACGGCGAGGCGCAGCTGATGGTCGAACGGACCTTGACCGACTGTACCGACGCATCTTCCAGCTTGGCCACCCACTGCTCGTCGAGCAGCGTGTTGCGGGTCACGATCGGATCTTCGTCGTTGCCCGGCAGGAACACGTCCTCGGCCACGACACGACCCAGCACGCGGTCCTTCAACGGCTCCACGACGTCGCCGCCTTCCACGATCGGGGTCATGGTCAGGCCTTCGGTGGTACCGCAATCCACCTCGGTGATGACCACGTCCTGCGCCACGTCGACCAGACGACGGGTCAGGTAACCCGAGTTCGCCGTCTTCAGCGCGGTATCGGCCAGACCCTTACGGGCACCGTGGGTGGAGTTGAAGTACTCCTGCACGTTCAGGCCTTCACGGAAGTTCGCCTTGATGGGCGTTTCGATGATCGAGCCATCCGGACGCGCCATCAGGCCGCGCATACCGGCCAGCTGACGGATCTGCGCCTGCGAACCACGGGCACCGGAGTCGGCCATGATGTACAGCGAGTTCATCGACTTCTGGTCGATGGTCTCGCCTTCGGCGTTGACCACCTTCTCGGTACCGATGGTGTCCATCATCGCCTTGGCGATGCGTTCGTTGGTGCGCGACCAGATGTCGACCACCTTGTTGTAGCGCTCGCCGGCGGTGACCAGGCCCGACTGGTACTGCTCCTGGATTTCCAGCACTTCAGCTTCGGCCTCGGTGAGGATGCCGCGCTTCTCGTCCGGGATCAGCATGTCGTCGATGCCGATCGACACGCCAGCGCGGGTTGCGTAGGCGAAGCCGGTGTACATCAGCTTATCGGCGAACACGACCGTGTCCTTCAAGCCCAGCTGACGGTAGCTGGAGTTGATCAGGCGGCTGATGTTCTTCTTGGTCAGCTCGGTGTTGGCCAGCGCGAACGGCAGGCCTTCCGGCAGGATTTCAGCCAGCAGGGCGCGACCGATCGTGGTGTCCACGATCGAGGTCTTGTTCTGCTTGTTGCCTTCCTCGTCGGTCACCACTTCGGTGATGCGGACCTTGACGCGCGCGTGCAGTTCCACCACGCGGTTGTCGTAGGCGCGCTTGACCTCGGCGATGTTGGCGAAGGCCATGCCCTCGCCCTTCTTGTTCACCAGCGAGCGGGTCATGTAGTACAGACCCAGCACGACGTCCTGCGACGGCACGATGATCGGCTCGCCGTTGGCCGGCGACAGGATGTTGTTGGTGGACATCATCAGCGCACGCGCTTCCAGCTGGGCTTCCAGCGAGAGCGGCACGTGGACGGCCATCTGGTCACCGTCGAAGTCGGCGTTGAACGCGGTGCAGACCAGCGGATGCAGCTGGATGGCCTTGCCTTCGATCAGGACCGGCTCGAAGGCCTGGATGCCCAGACGGTGCAGGGTCGGCGCACGGTTCAGCATCACCGGATGTTCGCGGATGACCTCTTCCAGGATGTCCCAGACTTCGGCTTCTTCGCGCTCGACCAGCTTCTTGGCCGCCTTGATGGTGGTGGCCAGGCCACGACGCTGCAGCTTGGCGAAGACGAACGGCTTGAACAGCTCCAGCGCCATCTTCTTCGGCAGGCCGCACTGGTGCAGGCGCAGGTACGGACCGACCACGATGACCGAACGGCCCGAGTAGTCCACGCGCTTGCCCAGCAGGTTCTGGCGGAAGCGACCCTGCTTGCCCTTGATCATGTCGGCCAGCGACTTCAGCGGGCGCTTGTTGGTGCCGGTGATGGCACGGCCGCGACGGCCGTTGTCCAGCAGCGCATCGACCGATTCCTGCAGCATGCGCTTTTCATTGCGCACGATGATGTCCGGCGCGTTCAGCTCGAGCAGGCGGCGCAGGCGGTTGTTACGGTTGATGACGCGGCGGTACAGGTCGTTCAGGTCGGAGGTCGCGAAGCGGCCACCGTCCAGCGGGACCAGCGGACGCAGGTCCGGCGGCAGCACCGGCAGCACGGTCATGACCATCCACTCCGGACGGTTGCCCGACTCGAGGAAGGCCTCGACCAGCTTGATGCGCTTGGTGAGGCGCTTGAGCTTGGTTTCCGAACCGGTGCTGGCGATTTCTTCGCGCAGGCGGGTCATTTCCGACTGCAGGTCGATCGTGCGCAGCAGCTCGTACACGGCCTCGGCGCCCATGGCGGCATCGAAGTCGTCGCCGTGTTCCTGGCGGGCCTGCAGGTACTGTTCTTCGGTCAGCAGCTGGCGGCGCTCCAGGGCGGTCAGGCCCGGCTCGGTCACCACGTAGGCTTCGAAGTACAGCACGCGCTCGATGTCACGCAGGGTCATGTCCAGCATCAGGCCGATGCGCGAGGGCAGCGACTTGAGGAACCAGATGTGCGCGACCGGCGAGGCCAGGTCGATGTGACCCATGCGCTCGCGGCGCACCTTGGCCAGGGTGACTTCGGTGCCGCACTTTTCGCAGACCACGCCGCGGTGCTTCATGCGCTTGTACTTGCCGCACAGGCACTCGTAGTCCTTGACCGGTCCGAAGATGGCGGCGCAGAACAGGCCGTCGCGTTCCGGCTTGAACGTACGGTAGTTGATGGTTTCCGGCTTCTTCACTTCGCCGAAGGACCACGAACGGATCAGGTCCGGCGAGGCCAGCGCGATCTTGATCGCGTCGAAGTCCAGCGTCTGACGCTGCTGGTTGAAGAGGTTGAGCAAGTCTTTCATGGTGTTTCTCCGAAAGGAGGAAATCTTGTCGATGGGGCTGTCGGTTCAGATGTGGCGGCGCGGCTGCCGGGGCAGCCGCGCCTGCGCGATCAGTTGCCGTCCAGTTCCATGTTGATGGCCAGCGAGCGGATTTCCTTCACGAGCACGTTGAAGGATTCCGGCATGCCCGCGACCATCTCGTGCTCACCGTCGACGATGTTCTTGTACATCTGGTTGCGGCCCTGCACGTCATCGGACTTCACCGTCAGCATTTCCTGCAGGGTGTAGGCCGCGCCGTAGGCTTCCAGCGCCCAGACTTCCATTTCACCGAAGCGCTGGCCACCGAACTGCGCCTTGCCGCCCAGCGGCTGCTGGGTAACGAGCGAGTACGGGCCGGTCGAACGGGCGTGCATCTTGTCGTCGACCAGGTGGTTCAGCTTCAGGTAGTGCATGTAGCCCACGGTGGTGTGGCGATCGAATGCCTCACCGGTGCGGCCGTCATACAGCTGGGTCTGGCCGCTCAGCGGCAGGTCGGCCAGGGCAAGCATGTGCTTGATCTCGGCTTCGGTGGCACCGTCGAACACCGGCGTTGCCATCGGCACGCCGTCGGTCAGGTTGGCGGCCAGGCGCAGCAGCTCCTCGTCGCTGAACTGGGTCAGATCGACGTGGTTGGCGTGCTGGGTCTTGTCGTGGTTGTACACGTCGTCCAGGAACTTGCGCAGGTCGTTGATCGCAGCCTGGGCTTCCAGCATGCCCTGGATCTTGCGACCCAGGCCCTTGGCGGCCCAACCCAGATGCACTTCCAGAATCTGGCCGATGTTCATACGCGACGGCACGCCCAGCGGGTTCAGCACGATGTCCACGGTTTCGCCCGAGGCCATGTACGGCATGTCTTCGACCGGCACCACGTTGGAGACCACACCCTTGTTGCCGTGGCGGCCTGCCATCTTGTCACCCGGCTGGATGCGACGCTTCACGGCCAGGAAGACCTTGACCATCTTCAGCACGCCCGGGGCCAGATCGTCGCCCGCGGTGATCTTGCCGCGCTTGTCGGCGAAGCGACGCTCGAATTCCTTCTCGTGCGCCTGGATCTGCTTCTGGGCGCGTTCGATGGCTTCGGAGGCGTCCTCATCCTTCATGCGCAGCACGAACCAGTCGGCCTTCTTCAGGCCGTCCAGGTAGGCGTCGGTAACGGTGTCGCCCTTCTTCAGGTTGGCACCGCCGTTGACCACCTTGCCCACGATCTGCGAACGCAGACGGGCGTAGATGGCGCCTTCCAGGATGCGGAACTGGTCGTCGAAGTCCTTCTTGACGCGCTTGATTTCAGACTCTTCGATCTGACGGGCGCGCTTGTCCTTCTCGATACCGTCGCGGGTGAAGACCTGCACGTCGATGACGGTGCCGTCCATGCCCGGCGGCACGCGCAGCGAGCTGTCCTTCACGTCCGAGGCCTTCTCGCCAAAGATCGCGCGCAGCAGCTTCTCTTCCGGGGTCAGCTGGCTTTCGCCCTTCGGGGTGACCTTGCCGACCATGATGTCGCCGGCGCGCACTTCGGCACCGATGTACACCACGCCGCTCTCGTCCAGGCGGTTCAGGGCCTGCTCGGAGACGTTCGGGATGTCGGCGGAGATTTCCTCCGGCCCCAGCTTGGTGTCACGCGCAACGCAGGTCAGCTCTTCGATGTGGATCGTGGTGTAACGATCCTCTTCCACCACACGCTCGGAAAGCAGGATGGAGTCTTCGAAGTTGTAGCCGTTCCACGGCATGAAGGCGATCAGCATGTTCTGGCCCAGGGCCAGTTCACCGATGTCGGTGGACGGACCATCGGCCAGCACGTCGCCACGCGCCACCACGTTGCCCACTTCCACCAGCGGACGCTGGTTGATGCAGGTGTTCTGGTTGGAACGGGTGTACTTGATCAGGTTGTAGATATCCACGCCGGCGTCGGTCGCATCGGTGATTTCCACTTCGTTGACCTTGACCACGATGCGGCCGGCGTCGATCTGCACGATCTCGCCGCCACGACGGGCGTTCACGGTCACACCGGAGTCACGGGCCACGGCGCGTTCGATACCGGTACCCACCAGCGGCTTCTGGGCACGCAGGGTCGGCACGGCCTGACGCTGCATGTTGGCGCCCATCAGTGCACGGTTGGCGTCATCGTGCTCCAGGAACGGGACGAGCGCGGCAGCGATCGACACGGTCTGCATCGGCGAGACGTCCATGAAGTGGACTTCTGCCGGCGGCTTGAGCAGCGACTCACCCTGGAAGCGGCACGGCACGAACTGCTCGGTGAGCATGCTCTTGGCATCGGTCAGGGCGTTGGCCTGGGCGATGACGTACTCGTTCTCTTCGATGGCCGACAGGAACTCGATCTCGTCGGAGACCTTGCCGTCAGCAACCTTGCGGTACGGGGTTTCGAGGAAACCGTACTGGTTGGTGCGGGCGTACACGGCCAGCGAGTTGATCAGGCCGATGTTCGGGCCTTCCGGCGTTTCGATGGTGCAGACGCGGCCGTAATGGGTCGGGTGCACGTCGCGCACTTCGAAGCCGGCGCGTTCGCGGGTCAGACCGCCCGGGCCCAGGGCCGAGACGCGACGCTTGTGCGTCACTTCCGACAGCGGGTTGTTCTGATCCATGAACTGGGACAGCTGCGAGGAGCCGAAGAACTCCTTGATGGCCGCGGCGACCGGCTTGGCGTTGATCAGCTCCTGCGGGGTCAGGCCTTCGGACTCGGCCATCGACAGGCGTTCCTTGACCGCGCGCTCGACGCGGACCAGGCCCACGCGGAACACGTTCTCGGCCATTTCACCGACCGAACGCACGCGACGGTTGCCCAGGTGATCGATGTCATCGACCACGCCACGACCGTTGCGGATCTCGGTCAGGACCTTGATCACTTCCAGGATGTCGGAGGTGTCGGCGTGCTCGGCGACCAGGCGCTTGGACTCTTCGTCGTTGCGCTCACCGAAGTACTTGCGGTCGTACAGCACGGCTTCGCCGGTGACAGCCTTGCGGCCGACACGGCGGTTGAACTTCATGCGGCCGACCGTGGACAGGTCGTAGCGCTCGAAGGTGAAGAACAGGTTGTGGAACAGGTTCTGCGCGGCATCCTTGGTCGGCGGCTCGCCCGGACGCATCATGCGGTAGATCTCGACCAGGGCTTCGAGCTGGGTCTTGGTCGGATCGATGCGCAGGGTGTTGGACAGGTACGGGCCACGGTCCAGATCGTTCACCCACAGGGTGCCCACGGCATCCACACCGGCCTTGCGGAAGGCCTGCAGCTGCTCGTCGGTGATTTCGTCGTTGGCCTGGGCCAGCAGTTCACCGGTGTTGGCATCGACCACGTCGTGCGACAGGATGCGGCCGACGATGTAATCGTCCGGCACGGCCAGGGCGGCGATGCCCGAGGCTTCCAGCTGCTTGACGTGACGCGCGGTGATGCGCTTGCCGGCTTCCACGATGACCTTGTCACCGTCGGCCAGGTCGAAGTTCAGGGTCTCGCCGCGCAGACGCTCGGCCACCAGTTCGAGCTGCACGCCTTCATCGGGGTTGATGTGGAACGTGTTGATCTCGAAGAACTCGGCCAGCATCTCTTCGTTGCTGTAACCCAGCGCACGCAGCAGGATCGAGACCGGCAGTTTGCGGCGACGATCGATACGGGTGAACAGGGCATCCTTCGGGTCGAACTCGAAGTCCAGCCAGGAGCCGCGGTACGGGATGATGCGGGCGCTGTACAGCAGCTTGCCCGAGCTGTGGGTCTTGCCACGGTCGTGGTCGAAGAACACACCCGGCGAACGGTGCAGCTGCGAGACGATCACGCGCTCGGTACCGTTCACGATGAAGGTGCCGTTGTCGGTCATCAGCGGGATTTCGCCGAGGTAGACCTCCTGCTCCTTCACGTACTTGATGGCCTTGGTCGACGACTCACGGTCGTAGATCACCAGGCGCACGGTCACGCGCAGCGGCGCGCCGTAGCTCATGCCACGCTGGCGGCACTCGCGCTCGTCGAACACCGGATCGCCGAGCTTGTAGCCGACGTATTCCAGGGCAGCGTTGCCGCTGTAGCTGGAAATCGGGAACACCGACTTCAGGGCGGCATGCAGGCCGTGGTCCGTGCGCTTGGCCGGATCGACGTTTTCCTGCAGGAATTCACGGTAGGAATCGACCTGGATGGCAAGCAGGAACGGCACTTCGAGGATCGAGCGCTGCTTGCCGAAATCCTTGCGGATACGCTTCTTTTCGGTGAACGAATAAGACGTCATGAGGTATCACCTTGGCTGTGCGGATCGTGCGTCCACGACCCGAGGGGAAACTGAAATTGTCAGTTGGAAGTCGCTGGTATTGCCGGCACCAGCACGCCTTCTCCCGCTACTTCCAACTGCCAACTCGTCTGCATCCACTCCCCTGCCCGCGCGCCTGGGCGCCGCTGTGACGGGGGATGACCGCAGCCCGTGTTGGGCTCGTATTTCGGGTGTTGCGTGAAACGACCAAAGGCCGGGGGCTTACGCCCCCAGCCTTGGCTGCATCGCCGTGTTTCGATGGCGAGGCAAGGAACTGCTTACTTGACTTCGACAGTCGCGCCAGCAGCTTCCAGGTCCTTCTTGAACTTGGCAGCGTCGTCCTTCGAAGCGGCTTCCTTGATCATGCCGCCGGCTTCTGCCAGATCCTTCGCTTCCTTCAGGCCCAGGCCGGTGATGGCGCGGACAGCCTTGATGACTTCGACCTTCTTGTCGCCGGCCGACTTCAGGATGACGTCGAATTCGGTCTGCTCTTCAACAGCGGCAGCCGGGCCAGCAGCAGCAGCTGCGGCGACCGGAGCAGCGGCGGAGACGCCGAACTTCTCTTCGATGGCCTTGACCAGCTCCATCACTTCCATCAGGGACTTCTCGGCGATGGCGTCGACGATCTGTTCGTTGGTAAGGGACATTTTGATTACCTTTGGATAATTTTCTGGGTTGAGGTTCCGTTCGGAACCACGGAAACGTCGACTCAGGCGGTTTCGGCGACCGGCTCGGCAGCGTCAGCGGTTTCACCGCCACCCTGCTTGTCGGCCACGGCCTTGACGGCACGGGCGAACATCGTGGCCGGCTCGGCCAGGACGCGGGCCAGCATGGCCAGGGCCTGATCACGGGTCGGCAGCGAGGCCAGCACGTCGACATGGCCAGCCGGGAACAGTTCCCCGCCGATGGCCACGACCTTTGCCTGCAGCTTGTCGTTGGTCTTGGCAAAATCCTTGATCAGGCGACCGGCTGCGCCGGGCTCCTCGAGCGAGAACGCGTACAGCAGCGGACCGACGAGTGCGTCTTTGGCGCATTCGTATTCGGTACCTTCCACTGCACGTGCCGCCAGCGTGTTCTTGACAACTTTCAAGAAAACGCCGGTTTCGCGTGCCTGCTTGCGCATCGCGGTCATCTGGGAGACCGTGGTGCCAGCGTATTCGGCTGCGATCAAGGAGTGGGCCTTGGCGGCGACGTCTGCCAGCTCGGCGACTACTTCTTGCTTCTGGGACAGATTGAGAGCCATTGCACTCCTCCAATTGAACTCCGCTTACGGCTCCTGCCGTGTGCGGTCCTGGGCGGCATCCGTCCTGGACGCCGGGAACATCAGGTGATGTTCCAAGGGTGGGCCGTTCTAGACCTGGATGGCCAACCTGGGAGAACCCAGACGTGCGTAAACCAGAAAAACTCCAGAAGGGCACCATCTACGCAGGGTGATTCCCGGGGGAATCGATTAAGCGTTCGGTACTGCGCCGGCGGCGACTCCCTGCCAATGCGAGCATCCTTGCCCGTCGCCGGTATGTACTGACCGCGCCTGCGGTCTTTGACGGCTATCTCTGCAGGGCGAGCCCCACTCGGATTGCCTTCAAATATCGCGGGTACCGGACCTGGGCCCGGTACCCGCTTGAAACGATTACTTCAGCGACAGCGAGGACTGGTCGATGGTCACGCCCGGGCCCATCGTCGAGCTGACCGAAACCTTCTGCAGGTAGGTGCCCTTCGAGGTGGCCGGCTTGGCCTTGACCAGATCCATCAGCAGCGCCTGCAGGTTCAACTTCAGCGCGTCTTCGGCGAAGTCGGCCTTGCCGATGGTGCAATGGATGATGCCGGCCTTGTCAGTGCGGTAACGCACCTGACCCGACTTGGCATTCTTGACGGCTTCGCCCGGGTTGGCCGACACGGTGCCGACCTTCGGGTTCGGCATCAGGCCGCGCGGGCCGAGCACGGTGCCCAGCTTACCCACGACGCGCATGGCGTCCGGGGTCGCGATGACGACGTCGTAGTTCAGATCGCCGGCCTGCATCTTCTCGGCCAGGTCGTCCATGCCCACGGCTTCAGCGCCAGCGGCCAGGGCTTCGTCAGCCTTGGCACCGGCCGGTGCGAAGACGGCAACGCGCACGCTCTTGCCGGTACCGGACGGCAGCACGGTGGAACCGCGCACCTGCTGGTCGGACTTCTTGGCGTCCACGCCCAGGCGCACAGCAACGTCGAAGGACTCGACGAACTTGGCCTTGGTAGCGGTCTTCAGGATCTTGATGGCGTCCTCGAAGGCGTATGCCTTGCCCGGGACGACGGCGGCCTTGATGGCCTTCTCACGCTTGGTCTGTGCCATCTTCTTAACCCTCTACCACGAGGCCCATGGAACGGGCAGAACCGGCGATGGTGCGCACCGCGGCATCCAGATCAGCAGCCGTCAGGTCTGCTTCCTTGGTCTTGGCGATCTCTTCGAGCTGCTTGCGGGTCACCTTGCCCACCTTCTCGGTGTTCGGGCGCTTGGAGCCCGAGGAGATGCCTGCAGCCTTCTTGAGCAGCACGGCAGCCGGGGTGCTCTTGGTGATGAAGGTGAAGGTACGGTCCGAGTAGGCCGTGATGATGACCGGCACCGGCAGACCCGGCTCCAGCTTCTGCGTGGCGGCATTGAAGGCCTTGCAGAATTCCATGATGTTCAGGCCACGCTGACCCAGCGCAGGACCGACCGGCGGCGAGGGGTTGGCCTGACCGGCCTTCACCTGCAGCTTGATATAACCGACAACTTTCTTTGCCATGAGTATGCTCTCCGGGTGCTAGCGCCTTACGACAACAGGCTCCCCATCGGACCGGGAATCACGCGTCCCGGCATCGCGTTTTGAATTCACGCAGAAGGCCACCTCGCGGCGGCCCTTGCTTTTGCCAGCTTCCTGGCAGGAAGCCGCGCACTATATCAGGTTTTTTCCGCCCTTGCCTCAAGGCTGACGGGCGAAGGCTGTTCAGGTTCCGGGCGGCCGCCCGGAACCCTGCTGCCTCAGGCTCAGACGGCCTTTTCGACCTGGCCGAATTCGAGCTCGACCGGGGTGGCGCGACCGAAGATCAGCACCGAGACGCGCAGACGGCTCTTCTCGTAGTTGACTTCCTCGACCACACCATTGAAGTCGTTGAACGGACCTTCGGTGACACGGACCATCTGGCCCGGCTCGAACAACACCTTCGGACGGGGCTTTTCCACACCTTCCTGAACGCGGTCCAGGATGGCGGCAGCCTCTTCATCACGGATCGGCAACGGACGATCGGCGGTGCCGCCGATGAAGCCCATCACCTTGGAGGTGTCCTTGACCAGGTGCCAGCTTTCGTTGTCGATGCGCGGGATACCGTTTTCTTCGTGGGTCTCGATCTGGACCAGCACGTAACCCGGGAAGAACTTGCGCTCGGAACGGCGCTTCTGGCCGGCGCGCATTTCAACCACTTCCTCGGTCGGGACCAGGACGTCACCGAAGCGCTCCTGCATCTCGTCACGCACGATGCGATCGCGCAGAGCCTGCGCAACCGACTTTTCGAAGCCCGAATAGGCGTGAACGACGTACCAACGCTTCACTGGTTTCTCCTTATCGACCCAGGAACCACTGGGTCAATTTCTGAATCACGAAGTCAAATCCGCCCAGCAGCAGGCTGAGGATGATCACCACAACGATCACCACCCAGGTCATGCGAATGGCTTCCTGGCGCGTCGGCCAGACCACCTTGCGCAGTTCGAAACGCGATTCGGAAAGGAATTCCCGCGTGTCGCGACCCTTGCCGGTCAGCAGGAACACGCCGAGGCCGGCCACCAGGCCAACGACAACGGCCAGACCGCGAAGCGGACCGGCCCATGCACTCTGGGAGGCATGCTCAGGAGCACCGAACCAATACCAAGCAAAAAGACCCGCCAGCACCAGGATCGCTGCGACGGCGTACTTGACGATGTCACCTCCAGTGGAGGCGTTGTCTTTGGAATGCTCGATCTTGCTGTTCATCCGGCTCTGGCTGCTGTGGCGGCATAGCCGCTGGAAGGGAGAAGTGGCACGCCAGGAGGGACTCGAACCCCCAACCTGCGGTTTTGGAGACCGCTGCTCTGCCAATTGAGCTACTGGCGTACTGAAAAAACTTGCCTTCCCTAAGACGGCGAAGGCGGACCGAGGTTCCCGGCCCGCCACTCGCGAGACCGGCAGCAGCGCTATGCGACCGCCGGTATTGCAGT
>NZ_JBSZJV010000033.1:0-21863 GCF_054188265.1 Stenotrophomonas sp. IS26 | reverse complement strand
GCGCCATGTAGGCGCGCTGAGCGCCGTCGTGCACACCATCCCGGTGCAGTTGCTGGCTTACCACACCGCACTGGCCCGCGGGACAGACGTGGACAAGCCGCGCAACCTGGCCAAGAGCGTGACGGTGGAGTGATGTGTCCGCCGCCGACGCGGCGCTGACACGTATCCAGGGTGGCCCTGCGGGGTCACCCTTTTTTTTGTGCGATCACCCTGTTGCAGAGCCACCCCATGGGGTGGCTACCCGGCAATCGGTACCGGAACTTTAGTCTCACCCTGCGGCGGCATTCAGCGACGGTTTTAGTCACGGTGCCATTCTCAGGGTCGTTCACGCTTTCCACGACGAACCGTCCCAGATTTGCAAACTCCTGGCCCAGGGTGCGGTCGTAGAATCGAGTGACCGAGGACCGCGTGGCACTGCCACCGACCTCGCTGCAACCAGGCGCATCTCTCGACTTCAGTAACCTGTAACAGGAAACAAGAATGAACGTCCGCGAACTCCTGCAATCCAAGAAAGAAGCCATCGTCACCATCGATGTGGAAGACACCATCGGTGCCGCCGCGCACAAGATGAGCGCGCACAAGATCGCCGCCCTGGTGGTGATGAAGGACGATGCGCCGGTGCGGATCGTGTCCGAGAAGGACATCGTGCGCAGCCTTGCGGAAGATGGTCCCCAGGCCGGCCGACGGGTCATTTCCAGCTTGCCGTCGGCAGGGCTGGAAGGCATCGGCCCGGACGCGACCCTCAAGCAGGCCATGGCGCTGATGACGTACTCCCGCCATCGTCATCTGATGGTGACCGAAGGGGCCAAGCTGGTCGGCATCCTGAGCCTTGGCGATATCGTGAAGAATCTGCTCAGCGAGCTGGAGCTGGAAAAGGCGGTACTGCAGGATATCTACCTGGCGGCGCATTGACGTTGCTCCACGCGCGGTGACGGGCATTGCCGGCCGCTGGCCGGCAACCCCGTACAACCCCCGACGAGGTCAGCGTGTGGGTTTGATTTCGACGAGTTGCTGAAGGTCGTTCTTCAGCAACTGATAGGCATTACCGGGCGCCTCATCGCCGGTTTGCCGCAGTACCCACGACGGATGCACCGTGGCGAAGGCGCGCGTGGCGTCATCCAGCACGTGCCAGCGTCCGTGGTTCGCCATCAGATTGAATCCGGCACCGAACACGGCCGTGGCCGCAGTTGCGCCCAGGCAGACGATCACCTGCGGGCGCACTTTCTCGATTTCCCCCATCAGCCACGGCCGGCAGGCGTTGACGTGGGTGAGCTGCGGCTTGCTGTGGATGCGCCGTTTGCCGCGCCGTTCAAAGCGGAAGTGCTTGACCGCATTGGTCAGGTACAGCGCGCTGCGCTCGATGCCGAGCTCACGTAGCGCACGGTCGAGCAGCTGTCCTGCCGGGCCTACGAACGGGTGGCCGCTGAGGTCCTCGCTGTCGCCGGGTTGCTCGCCGACCAGCATGATCGATGCGTTCGGCGGCCCTTCACCGAACACCGTCTGCGTGGCCGGTTCCCATAGCGGGCAGCGGCGGCATGCCGAGGCAGCATCGCGCAGTGCGCCGAGCGTGGCCGGTGCAGTGTCCGTGACTGCTGGCGCGCCGGTGGCGGGTACAGGAATGCGTCGCCGCGGTGCCTGCGCCTGCCGATCGTGCATCTCCTGCACGCGGTCACCGGCATCACGCACCAGCTGCGGCAGCAACGTGGCTTCGGGCAGATGCTTCCAGTATTTCGCCGGCATCTCCTGCTGCATCATCCGGGTGTTCAGCCGTGCCGGATTGAAGATGTTGGCGTAATAGGTCCGCCACAACTCCTCGCGCGCATCCTCGGTTGGCGCATCGCTCTGCCGGCCGCCGGGGCCGAATGACAGCGCCTGGCCATCCCAGTGCGCGCTGCGCCCCGGCGTGAGAATCGCCCAGCGCATCCCGGCGAAGCGGCGCGCGAAAAACGGAGCGACGCGATCGACGATATGGTGCTCGGGCTCGAACCAGGCGATGAACGCATCGTCCTGACCCGGCACCTCGCGGAAGCGTACGAACGCCTTCATCTTGTGGGTGTCGCGGCGCACCGCCTGGGTCAGTGCCATGGCCCGCAGCACGTCCGCATCGGCCGGGTTGGAGAGCAGGCTGCGTTCGCCGTGCGTGATGCGCCAGAGCATGCGATACAGCAGCGGCATCCGTTGTGGATCGCGATGGCACAGGCAGGTGGCAGCCAGTTCGATGAAGGCTTTGGACACCTGGATCGGTGCCTCGGCCGAGGCCAAGGAAGCGGGATCGAGCGCCGGCAGTGACGGCGCATCCAGCAGCGACGCATCCTCGCCCTGCAGCCAATCCAGCTGATCCGGTGCGACGGCGTGGCGCAACGCCAGCCGCGCCGCCGTGCGCCACGCCTCCAGCGACCACACCGGATCGACCCGCACACTCCAGCGCGCCATCTCAGTGCGCGGCCGCGTCGGGGAACAGCGAGCCTTGGCGGGGCGGCGGCGCCACCCGGGCGCGCAGTGCCGCCGGGTCGTCGAGCGCGCGGTGCGGGTGATGGTCGGCCAACTGCACGAACGGCAGCAGTTTGCTCATCGGCGCGCGCAGGCGGGCCACATCGGCCACCCGCAGACGCCCATGCCGACGGGCCATCAGCACCCGCTTGACGTTGCGCACGCCCAGCCCCGGCACGCGCAGCAGCAGTTCCTTCGGCGCCAGGTTGAGATCGACCGGAAAACGCTCGGGATGGCGGATCGCCCAGGCCATCTTCGGGTCGATGTCCAGATCGAGCATGCCGCCCTGGGTGGTGCTGGCGATCTCGTCCACGCCGTAACCGTAGAAGCGCAGCAGCCAGTCAGCCTGGTAGAGGCGATGCTCGCGCGCCAACGGCGGTGCCTGCAGCGGCAGCGCCTTGCTGGCATCGGGGATGGGGCTGAACGCCGAATAGTAGACCCGGCGCATCCGGTAGTTGCCGTATAGATTGTCGGCCGCGCCGAGGATCTGCTGGTCGCTGGCACCGTCGGCGCCGACGATCATCTGCGTGCTCTGGCCAGCCGGTGCGAACCGCGGCGCGCGTGCGCGGCGGCCGCGCGCTGCGGGCGCAGGTGACGGGGCCGATGCGCTGGCGGCTGGCTGGGATTTGCCTGCTTCCTTGGCCTCCTCGATGCGCCAGCGCAGTTCGCCCATCGCGCCGCGGATCGATGGCAGCGATTTCTCCGGCGCGAAGCTGGCCAGCCCAGCCTCGGTCGGCAGTTCGATGTTGATCGAGAGCCGGTCGGCATGGCGGCCGGCCAGCGCGAGCAGTTCCGGCGAGGCTTCGGGAATCGTCTTGAGGTGGATATAGCCGCTGAAGCGGCGTTCCTCACGCAGGACGCGCGCGATCTCCACCATCTGTTCCATGGTGTAGTCGGCATTGCGGATGATGCCGCTGGAGAGAAACAGCCCTTCGATGTAGTTGCGCTTGTAGAAATCCATCGTCAGCGCGACCACTTCCTCCACGCTGAACCGCGCCCGCTGCACGTTGCTGGAGACGCGGTTGACGCAGTACGCGCAGTCGTAGATGCAGAAGTTGGTCAGCAGGATCTTCAGCAGCGACACGCACCGGCCATCGGGCGTGTAGCTGTGGCAGATCCCCATCCCCTCGGTGCTGCCGATGCCGCGCGATGCGCGCGAATCGCGCTTGCCTGCGCCACTGGAGGCGCAGGACGCATCGTATTTCGCGGCATCGGCAAGGATGGCCAGTTTGCGGATCGTCTCCATGGAAAAGACCGTACCGGGGCACGATCTCATCCAGTGAGACGCATCAGATACTCCCTGAAGAATTCAGGTTCCGCCTCAGCCTTCGAAGCTCACCTTCACCGAGTCCGCGCTGTAGGTGGCCGGCCCATGGAACACCACTTCGATGTTGTTGCCATCCGGATCCAGTGCAAACGCGGCGTAGTAGCCGGGATGGTACGGCCGCTCGCCCGGTGCGCCGTTGTCCTTGCCGCCGTTGGCCAGCGCCGCGCGGTGGAAGGCCTCGACCGTGGCGCGGTCGCGGGCCTGGAAGGCGAGATGGTGGCGACCGGTGAGCTGGCCGAGTGCCGCCTCGCTGTCCGGTGTGGAAACGAACAGCTCGTCGGCCCAGAAATAGGTATCGCCTTCACCGGCGATCGGGATGCCGATCGTGTCGAACACGGCGTGGTAGAAGCGGCGGCTGGCGGCCAGATCCCTGACCACCAGTTGCAGGTGATCGATCAGGCGGCCGCGGTGCAGTTCCATCGTTTCCATACCGACTCCGTTGGGTAGTGGGACGGGCGCAGGTATACCACCGCAGGCCCCGCGTCGCATGGCCGCGGTGTCGACCTTGCTGACCAGGCGCCGGCCTGTGTCGGCCTGTGTCGGCCCAGGCCCTTCCGCCCGCCCGCGCGCTGACCTACGCTGCGCACTGGCGTCATGAACGCGCAGGCGGAGGAAGCACGATGCTGTGGATGGTGATGATGGCCCAGGCGGTCGCCGGCGACGCGGGCTACGACCAGGTGCGTGCATGGGCGCAGCGCGATGAGGCCAGCCTGGCCCCGGCGGCCTATGCGGAGATGCTGGACAGCATGAGCCGGGTGGGTGGGGCCGGCTTCACGCGCTGCATGCCGACCCCCGCGCCGGAGACGCTTGCCGCGTTCACCGTGGTGTTGCAGCTGGATGCGCAGGGCAAAGTGGTGCGGACGTGGCGCGAAGGCGACGCGGCTGTCGCGCGTTGTGTGGACGCAGGGTTTGCGGGGAAAACCCTGTTCGTGCCACCGCAGGCGCCGTTCTATGCGG
The DNA here is from genome assembly GCF_054188265.1 of Stenotrophomonas sp. IS26. NCBI lineage: Bacteria > Pseudomonadati > Pseudomonadota > Gammaproteobacteria > Lysobacterales > Lysobacteraceae > Stenotrophomonas > Stenotrophomonas sp. IS26. The sequence continues at coordinate 17,089 of NZ_JBSZJV010000033.1, read as the reverse complement.
CGTTCGAGTTCCAGGTCCAGCCGTAGCGCCCGCCACGCGCCGATGGAGGCCGGCGCGTCGCGGTGCGTTCGGGATCAGGCGATCGGGGTGTTGGAGATGATCTCCACCCAGTAGCCGTCCGGATCCTTGATGAAGGCCAGGTGCTTCATGCGGCCGTCTTCCAGGCGCTTCTGGTAAGGCACCTGCAGTTCATCGAAGCGCTTGCAGGCGGCCTGGATGTCCGGCACGGACACGCAGATATGGCCAAAGCCGCGCGGGTCGGTATTGCCGTTGTGATAGACCGGGCCGTCCTGGTTTTCGGTGCCATGGTTGTGGGTCAGTTCGAGCACGCCGGGGAGGCCGGCCATCCACACGCGACGCGCGTCGTCGCCCTCGGGGATCTGCGTGCCGGCCGGCAGCAGCGCCAGGAAGTACAGGCTGAACTCGGCCTCGGGGAAGTTGCGCAGGTCGATCAGGCGGAAGCCGAGCACGCGGGTGTAGAAATCCAGCGAGGCGGTGGCGTCCTTGACGCGCAGCATGGTGTGGTTGAACACGAAGCCAGCGGTCTCGGCAGGCACGTCGGCAGCGACGCCGGGGTGCTCGCGGAGGGAGGCGGGAAGGGTCATGGGAGAGGTCCTGTCACGATGAAAAGAAGCGCGATGACGCGCGTGCGGACAAGTTTACGGAACGCGGGTGAGGTCTGGACAAGCGCCTGACAGGGCCACGCAAAAAGTTGCATGTGTAACGAGCGATCGATATCCATCGTTGCTTGTAAAAATAGAGGCGACATCGCACCCGAACAGGCATGGTGGCGCTTGGCGGCGACGTGCGCGCTGGCTATGCTGCAACGCAGGATGGACGCTGGCGCGTGAACCGGGTCGATGCGGGTGGCATCGGCGGGAAGGGAGCTGGCAGAGGCCGACAGGACGGATATCTGCGTGGGGAAACGCGCAGCCGGCAAGGGAGACGCCGACGTCGTAAAGGGGGGAGGGGAGTTGACGCGCCCCGACCGACGCGCTATTCAATGTTTTGTATATACAAATAAACCGAGGCTGTTGAGCGCCCCATGTCCTACCGCTTGATGCTGCCATTGCTGCTGATCGCTCTGCTGGGTGCCGATGGCGTCCTCGGTGCGTGGGCGAGCACGCGCATGGCCCTGCATGCGATGAGCGGCAGCGGTTCACTGGTGGCCGCGCAGGACGGTACGGCGGGCGAGGCCTGCGACCTTCCCCCGCAGGACGCCGCACCGGCGCTGGCCGCGCATGGCAACCACGAGCGCAGCAAACACCGCGGGGATGCCGACTGCGCGGACCGCGCGGCCTGCGATTGCGTCTGCGTGCTGACCTTCTATCCGCCTTCGGCCACCACGCTGTTCGCCACGCGGCATTCGCCGATTTCGATGGACACGCTGTTCCCGCCGCTGGAGGTTCCGCCCCGGAAGCTCTCGCGCGTCTTCCGACCTCCCATCGCCTGATCTTGTCGTTCCGGCGTCGATACGGCGCCTGATGTGATCCGCCGTGGCCATCGTGGCCCGCGGATCTTGCCACCAGACAAGACCCCAAGCGGGAGAGAGAACATGTACGTCAAGACCCATGCCCTGGCCCTGGCCATCGGCACGCTGCTGAGTGCGGCCGTCACCCCATCGCTGCACGCGCAGGAAAGCCAGCCCGGCCAGGCCGGCGCACGCACCCTGGATACGGTCCAGGTGACCGGCAGCCACATCAAGCGCGCCCGTTTGTCCGGCGTCGGCCCGGTCAGCGTGATCGATGCCGAAACCATCCAGCGCTCGGGCGCCACCTCGGTGGATACCCTGCTGCAGCGCCTGCCGGCCTCGGCCGGTTTCGCGGGCAGCCAGAGCAACGCCTACTGGGCCGAAAACGGCTACGGCACGACCCAGGTCAACCTGCGCGGCCTGGGCATCAACCGCACGCTGGTGCTGCTCAATGGCCGCCGTATCGTCAATGGCGGCACCGGGGCCAACAGTTCAGTGGATCTGAACATCATTCCGGTGGCGCTGATCGAGCGCGTTGAAGTGCTCAAGGACGGCGCCTCGGCCATCTACGGTGCCGATGCGGTGGCCGGCGTGGTCAACATCATCACCAAGAAGGGCTTCGACGGGGTGCAGGCCTCGGTACGCTATGGCGAAACCACCCGGGGCGATGGGGATGACACGGCGGTCGATCTGGCCTGGGGCGTGACCGGCGAGCGTGGCTCGTTGATCGCCGGGATCAACTACGCCGAAGGCGGCACCGTGAACATGGCCTCGCGCGCGCCGTGTGGCTTGATCGAATCGGGCGGCAAGCTGGTCTGTTCGGGCAGTTCGGCGACGATCGGTGGGCGCGCGTTGCTGGCCGATGGCGCGCGCATCAACTTCCGCCAGAACCCGGGTGATCCGCTGTTTGAAACCTACAACGCGGCCAAGCACAACTACAACGGCAATCCCACGCTCAACGCGGTCAATCCGATCAAGCGGCTGAGCCTGAGTGTGTTCGGCGACAATCAGCTGAGTGACAGCGTGCGGGTGTTCACCGAACTGATGTACACCAACCGCCAGTCCGATCAGCTGGCCACCGCCGGTTCGCTGGGGGTCTATCGCCCCATCAACATCGCTGCCAACCACCCGACCAATCCCACCGGGCAGGATCTGCTGCTGCAACGCCGGCGCCTGGAAGAAGCCGGCCCGCGACACTTCTCGCAGGAGACCAATACCTACCGTGCCGTCGTGGGTCTGCAGGGGCAGTTCGGCGTCGGCTGGGACTGGTCGACGGCCTTCAACCTGGGCCGCAACACCGGCGTGGACGGCTCGGACAATGTGGCCAACCTGGATCGCGTCGAGCAGACGTTGAACCGGGCCATCTGCAGCCCGCTGCCGGGGGCCGCGATTCCGTGCGGCAACTACCTGGGCTATGGGAATCTCTCCAGGGAGGTGCTGGATTACATCCTCTACACCTCGCGCGATACCGGTGGCAACGAACAGAAGAGTTTCACCGCCAGCCTCAGCGGCCAGCTCGTGGAGCTGCCCGCCGGCTGGGTGGGCGTGGCCACCGGCGTGGAAGTGCGCAAGGAGCGTGGCTGGCGCAACCCGGATATGCTGACCGCCTTGGGCATCGGCAACACCAACCAGCAGGACCCGATTTCCGGCGCGTACACCGCCAAGGAGGCGTACGTGGAACTGGCGGTGCCGCTGCTGCAGGACAGCGTGATCGCCGATTCGCTGTACCTCAACCTGGCCGCGCGCCTGTCCGATTACGATCTGTTCGGCCGTGACATGAACTACAAGGTCGGCCTGGATTGGCAGGTCAACTCCACGCTGAAACTGCGCGGTACCTATGCGACCGCGTTCCGTATTCCGAACATTCCCGAACTCTTCGGGGGCATCTCCGAAGGTAATCTGACCACCACCGATCCGTGCAGCCGCTGGAGCAGCCTGCCGGCCGACTCGGTGGTGCGGGGCAACTGCCAGGCGGCAGGGGTGCCGGCCAACTACGTGCAGCCGGGCAATACCATCCTGACCACCTCCGGGGGCAACGCGCAGCTCCGCCCGGAAGACGCGACCTCGGTCACCGCGGGCGTGGTGTGGACACCGACGTTCCTGTCCGGGCTCACCTTGACCGCGGACTACTACAACATCCGCATCACCAATGCGATCCAGCGCGTGGCGGGCTCGACCAAGCTGGCGATCTGCTACAACACGCCAGGCCTGGCGCATCCGTTCTGCGATGCCAGCAACTTCACCCGCAACCCGCGCACCGGCGAGGTGGATTTCCTGTCCTCGCAGCCGGTCAATGCCGCCAACGAACGCGCCACCGGCGTCGACCTCGGCGCGCTGTACGAGTTCGGGCTGGCCGGGGTCGATGCCAGCGTCAGCATCGATGCCTCCTACCTGCATCGCTACGACGTGCGTCCCTACGCCGGCGCGGCGGTGATCGAGTACGCCGGCAAGATCACCGGTGGCCGTGGCAGCTATGCGAAATGGCGCGCGCTGGGCGCAGTGAATCTCTCGCGTGAGGCATGGTCGGGCAGTTGGACCGCGCAGTACATCGGCCGCACCGACGACATCAATGCCGCGCGTGGCGCGATTGGCGACCACGCGCCGAGCGTGGTGTATCACAACCTGCAGGCCAAGTACGCCGCGACGCCCGCCCTGGACCTGACCGTGGGTCTGGACAACGCGTTCGACAAGAAGGCGCCCTTCATCCAGAGCTACACCGACGCCAATACCGACACGATGACCTATGACCTGCTGGGTCGTCGCTGGTATGCCCGCATCGGCTATCGCTGGTGATTGCGTGCGCCCCGCCGGTTCGCCGGCGGGGCGCCGTTCCTGAGAGAGGATGAAGACGATGAAACCCGCATTCTGGGCACGACGTGCCCACAAATGGATCGGCCTGATCGTGGGCGTGCAGGCCCTGCTGTGGATGCTCAGTGGCGTCTACATGACGGTGGTGCCGCTGGACGTGATCCATGGCGATCACCTGGCGCATGCGCATGGCGAGGTCCTGCCACGCGCCAGCGAACGGGTCGCCCCGGCCGAGCTGACCACGCGTTATCCCGGGCTGCGTTCGTTCCGGCTCACGCATGTCCTGGAGCGAGAGGTGTTCGATGTACGCGACGCCACCAGCAGATTCCTGGTGGACGCGCGGACCGGCGAGCGGCTGCCGCCGTTGGACCGGGACCAGGCGATCGCACTGGCGCAATCGCTGTATCAGGGAGACGGGCAGGTCAGCCGCGTGGAATGGATCACCCGGGCCCCCGCCGAAGCGAAGACCCGGCCGGTGCCGATGTGGGCGGTGCATTTTGCCGACCGCGGCGACACCACGCTCTACCTGTCGCCGGCCAGCGGTGATCTGCTGGCGCGCCGGCACAGCCTGTGGCGCTGGTTCGACTTCCTGTGGATGTTCCACATCATGGATTACGAAAACCGCACGGACGTCAACAACCTGCTGCTGCGCATCGCTGCCATCGCCGGGCTTGGCTTCGCGCTCAGTGGCGTGTGGCTGCTGTTCTACAGCTTCGGTTCGCGGAGGTCGGCATGACACCGTGGATGCGCACGCTGCACAGATGGCTCGGGTTGATCGTCGGCCTGCAGTTCCTGCTCTGGCTCGGCAGCGGCCTGATGATGAGCCTGCTGGACCCGCAGAAGATCAACGGCACCGCGCACCGCGCGGCCGAGCCCGCGCTGCCGGCCTGGCCGGCCACGACGCTGGCGCCGGCCGAGGCGCTGCGGGCCGCACGCAACGAGGCGGCCACACTGGATACCGGCTGGCTGCTGGACCAGCCGGTGTACCGGTTGCTGTCACCCCAGGGCACCGAGCTGATCGATGCGCACAGCGGCAAGCGCATCGAGATCGACCCGCGCTGGGCCCTGCGGCTGGCACAGGCCTCGTATCGCGGCAGTGGCGTGCCGGCCGATCCGGTCCATCTCGAGAAAACGCTGGAAACACGCGCCCATCCCGATCCGGTCTGGCGCGTGGATTTCGGGGATGAGGCCGGTACCTCGGTGTACGTCTCGGCCCAGAGCGGCCAGGTGCTGGAGCACCGCAACGATACCTGGCGCCTGTTCGACATCTTCTGGATGTTGCACATCATGGATTACACCGAGCGCGCCAACTTCAACAATCCCCTTGTGGTCGGCATGGGCATCGGGGGGCTGTGGCTGTCGTTGACCGGTCTGTGGCTGCTGGTGGCCAGCGTTCACCTGCGCGAGTTCATCCCGCGGCGCTGGCGGCGCCGACGCCAGCTGGCGGTGTTCGCGCCCGGTGGCACGCATCTGCGCACGGTCACCGCGGCCAGCGGCGACAGTGTGTACGTGGCGCTGGCCCGCGAAGGTGTCCACCTCCCCTCCAACTGCGGCGGTGGGCAGAGCTGTGGGTTGTGCGAGGTCCGCGTGCGTGGGGCGGCGTCGCGGGCCACCGCGGCCGATCGTGCGCACCTGCCGGCGGCCAAGCTCAAGGTGGGCAGCCGACTGGCCTGCAACCTGGCGGTGGATGAGGATCTGGAGATCGAAGTCGCCGGTGGTGCCAGCCTCTGGACCGAGCACTGGGCAACCGTTGAAAAGGTGGAGGCGGTGACGCCGTTCCTGCGCGAGATCCATCTGCGCCCCGACCATCCGGCCGATGCGCAGTTCCAGCCGGGCTGCTATCTGCAGCTGCATGTCCCCGAGTACACGGTGGCGCGCAGCGGGCTGTGGCATCCCGCCGAACACCGGCAGGACTGGGACAGGCTGTCGCTGCCGCCGACGCTGCACAACCGCAGCGAGGTGCGCCGGTCGTACTCGCTGTCCTCGCCCGTGGGCGATGTGCAGGGGCGGCTGCTGCTGCTTGCACGGTTCAGTCCCGGCTGGCAGGACAACAAGCGGCATCCGCCGGGCAAGGGCTCCACGTATCTGTACACGCTGCGCGAGGGTGACCGTGTGCGCTACAGCGGCCCCTTCGGTGATTTCGCCTTGAGTGGGGCCGCGCGCGAGAAGGTGTTCATCGGTGCCGGGGCCGGCATGGCACCGCTGCGGGCGATGATTCACCAGCGGCTCGGCGAAGGAGGGCAGGAGCGTATCCACTATTGGTACGGCGCCCGGAACGCACGCGATTGCCCGTATGACCTGCAGATGCAGGCGCTGGCCCAGCGGCATGCCAACTTCAGCTGGCACCCTGTGTGGTCGGAGCAGGCCGGCGGTGCGTGGGCAGGCAGGGATGGCGCGGCGGCTCATGTGCACGAGGTGATGCATGCGCATCTGCTGCAGGCGCATCCGGAGCTGTCCGCCTGCGAGTTCTACCTGTGCGGACCGCCGGCGATGCTGGCGGCCACGCGCCAACTGCTGCAGCGGCTGGGCGTCGACGAGGCGCGGATCGCCTACGACGACTTCAAGATCTGATCGGTCAGGCCCTGCCGGCCGTGTGCCGGCAGGGCGATGCGGATCAGGGGTGCTGCGAGAACCCGCTGACCTTGCCGTCCTGTTCCAGCAATCCGACCGTGAACGACTGCCGGTAGCCATCCGGCGATTCCATGCCAGGCGAGCCGATCGGCATGCCAGGCAGCACCAGGCCGCGCGCCGTGGGGCGTTCGCTCAGCAGGCGCTGGATATCGGCGACCGGAACATGGCCTTCCACCACGTAACCCTCCACTTCGGCGGTGTGGCAGGAGAGCATCTCGTCGGGAATGCCCAGGCGCTGCTTGATGGCGAGCATGTCCTCGGTGTCGTTGACCCGCACCGGGAAGCCGGCGGCGCGGCCGTGCTCGACCCATACGCCGCAGCAGCCACAGTCCGGACTCTTGTGCACGGTGATCAGGGGCAGGTCCTGCGTTGCCGCCGCGACGGAGGGCGGCGACACCGACGCTGTGCCTGCGGTGGTGGTACCGGGCGCTGCCTGGCAGGCGCTGACCAGCAGGGTGGTGCTGAACAGCGCGAGGGCCGGCAGCGCGGTCCTGTTGAAGAAGTTCATGACGTTTCCTTTCTATGGAGATGGCCGCGCACGGCAGCGTTGCCGTGCGCGGTCGCCGGGGTCAAAGCATGTTCATGCCGGTGTCGAATTCCTTCGCATCGAGCTTGCCATCGCGGTTGCGATCGCTCATGTCCAGGTGCGGCAGCAAGGGATGCTCGGCAGGCAGGTCGCTGCGGCGGATGAAGCCGTCGTTGTCACGGTCGAGCTGCTTGAACGCGGCCGCGTGCTTGCTGGTCGGTGTCGCAGCGGGGGGCTTGGCGTGGCCGGCGTGGTGATCGTGTCCGGCGTGGGCCGACTGGGCCAGTGCGGTCGGCGCGGCGGCAAGCAGGGCGACTACGGGCAGCAGGGTGAACAGGCGCATGGGAATCCTTCGAGAAGATGATTGAAAAGGTGGACGGAGACGGGGCTGCAGACGGAGGGCCGGGCCACGTCGCAGACATCGCGGTCGGGGTGGGGAGGCGATGCGATGACTGCAGTGGCGCGCTGCTGACGGTTTCGCCATGGCGAGGTGCATGCGGTCGCCACCCTCGCGCTGTGCGGCGGGCGGCAGACGAGGCAGGCAGCGTCGGCATCGGTCGCCCGTGAGGTGGCCGGCCGTCAGCGGCGGATCAGGCGATGGGAGGGCGGATCCGCCGGTCGGGTGCGAGGCTGCTCCGGCCGGCAATGGCGGGCAGGGGCGCCGTGGATCGCGGCAGGCCCATCAGCAACGGCAGCGCGGCGGGCAGCAGCACTGTGCCCTGTTGTGGGCAGTCGCAGTGATCATCGTCCACACACCCGGCGGCAGGGCCGGGCTGCCCGACGTCTTCGTCGGCGTGCAGCCCCGGGGCCGTGTCATGGCAGCTGCGCTCGGCAGCGCTGCTGCTGGCCACCGCGGTGGGCATCGCCATGGCCGTGGCGGCCCACGCCGAACCGACCGCACTGGCGATCAGCGTCAGGCACAGCAGCAGGAGCGTCAGGGAGCGAGGCAAGCGCAGGGCGGAGGCAGGTTCGGGACCGGCGCTCACCATAGCATCGCCGCCCGGCAAACCCGGCCATTCCGGTACCGCCGGGACGGACGCAGTAGAATCTGCTCAGCCTTCCTTCAAGTGTTCATCCATGTCCCAGCGTGAATGGGTAGCCGCGGCCATCCGCAAGATCGACGCCGATTTCAACCGTTCGGCCGATACCCACCTGATTCCGATGGACCTGCCCGGGTTCGAGGGCATCGACCTGTATTTCAAGGACGAGTCCAGCCACCCCACCGGCAGCCTGAAGCATCGCCTGGCGCGCTCGTTGTTCCTGTATGCGCTGGCCAATGGCTGGCTGCGCGAGGGGCGCCCGGTGATCGAGGCGTCCAGCGGTTCCACGGCGGTGTCCGAGGCATACTTCGCGCGCCTGCTGGGGCTGCCCTTCATCGCGGTGATGCCGGCCACCACCTCGCCGGAGAAGATCGCGGCGATCGAATTCCACGGCGGCCGTTGCCATCTGGTGGAGCGCGCCTGCGACCTGAACTGCGATTCGGAAACGCTGGCCCGCGAAACCGGTGGCCACTTCATGGACCAGTTCACCTACGCCGAGCGTGCCACTGACTGGCGCGCCAACAACAACATCGCCGAATCGATCTTCAAGCAGATGGCCGAGGAGCCGCATCCGGTGCCCGAGTGGATCGTGTGCAGCCCCGGTACCGGCGGCACGGCGGCCACGCTGGGCCGCTATGTGAGCTACCGCCGGCATGACACCCGCATCCTGTGTGCGGACCCGGAAATCTCCGTGTTCTACGACGGCTACTGCGCCGCGCTGGCCGGCCAGCCCTGGCGCGAGCTGACCTGCAATGGGGGCTCGCGGGTGGAAGGCATCGGCCGGCCGCGGGTGGAATCGAGCTTCATTCCGACCAGTGTCGATGCGATGGTCAAGGTGCCCGATGCGCTGAGCCTGGCCGCGATGCGCCACGTCACCCGCCAGCTGGGCCGTCGTGTCGGCGGCTCGACCGGGACCAATTTCATCGGCGTGCTTCAGGCCGCGCAGCTGATGCGTCAGGCAGGCCGCAGCGGCTCGATCGTGACCATCCTGTGCGACAGCGGCGATCGTTACGCACACAGCTATTACAACCCCGCGTGGTATCCGACGCAGGGCATCGACGTGGATGGCGCCGATACGGTGCTCGCGGCCGCAGTGGCCGGGCAGGGGCTGCCGGTGCTGCCCTGCGTCTCGCTGGAAACGCTGTACTGAGCGCGGCACCGGCTCTGGCGTGAACCTGGCCCATCGGCGTACGCCGGGGCCTTGTGCGGGGCGGGGGGCAATGCCATATCGTGGGGTGATGCCGCTGCAGCGGCCCCGTTGTCTGGAGATGCCTGTGACCCCCACCAACCCCCTGCTCGATTTTTCCGGCCTGCCGCGTTTCGATGCGATCCAGCCCGAGCACATCGCCCCGGCGATCGATGCCCTGCTGGCCGACGCCGAGGCCGCGGTGAAAACCGCCGAGACCGTCTCCCCGGTGACCTGGGCAAGCTTCGCCGAGCCGCTGGACGACGCTACCGAGCGCCTGTGGCGCGCGTGGGGCCAGGTCGGCCACCTGCAGGCCGTGGTGAACACCCCGGCGCTGCGCGAGGCCTACAACGCAACCCTGCCCAAGGTGACACGCTTCGGCAGCGCACTGGGCCAGAACCTGGCGCTCTACCAACAGTACCGCGCCCTAGCCGCCACGCCGGAAGCGACGCAATACGGCCCGGCACGTCGCAAGGTGCTGGAGAACGCGCTGCGCGATTTCCGCCTGGGTGGCGCTGAACTCGATGACGCCGGCAAGGCGCGGTACAGCGCGATCCGCGAGGAGCTGTCCGCGCTGTCGGCGACGTTCTCGCAGAATGTGCTTGATGCGACCGATGCCTGGTCGCTGCACGTGGACGACCGCGCCGAACTGGCTGGCCTGCCGGACGACGTGATCGCCGCTGCCCGCAGCGCGGCGGAGAAAGACGGCCTGGCCGGCTGGAAGCTGACGCTGCAGATGCCGTGCTACATCCCCGTGCAGACCTACGCCGAACATCGCCCGCTGCGCGAGGCGCTGTATCGCGCCAACGCGGTGCGCGCCTCCGAGTTCGGCGATGCCGCGCTGGACAACAGCGGCAACATCGATCGCGTGCTGGCGTTGCGTGCGGAGCTGGCCGCACTGCTGGGCTTCGCCAACTACGCCGAGTATTCGATCGCCACCAAGATGGCTGAGGATGCGCCTCAGGTACTGGGCTTCCTGCGCGATCTCGCCGCGCGCGCCAAGCCGTACGCGCAGCGCGACCGTGCCGAGCTGGAGGCGTTCGCCCGCGACGAACTGGGCATGCCGGCGCTGGAGGCATGGGACCTGGCCTTTGCTGCGGAAAAGCTGAAGCAGGCGCGTTACAGCTATTCCGAGCAGGACGTGAAGCAGTATTTCACCGAACCGAAGGTGCTCGATGGCCTGTTCAGTGTGATCCGCAGCCTGTATGGCCTGGAGGTGCAGCCGGATAGTGCGCCGGTGTGGCATCCGGACGTGCGTTTCTTCCGGGTGGTCGATGCGCAGGGCGCGCTGGTGGGGCAGTTCTATCTGGACCTGTACGCGCGCGAAGGCAAGCGCGGTGGCGCGTGGATGGATGATTGCCGCAACCGCCGCGAGACCGCGGCCGGTGTGCAGACGCCGCTGGTGTACCTGGTCTGCAACTTCGGCAAGGGTGCCGAGGGCCAGCCGGCCACCTTCAGCCACAGCGATGTGACCACGCTGTTCCATGAAATGGGGCATGGCCTGCATCAGTTGCTGACCCGCATCGGTGAGCTTGGCGTGGCCGGCATCAACGGCGTGGAGTGGGACGCGGTGGAACTGCCGAGCCAGTTCATGGAGAACTTCTGCTGGGAATGGGACCGCGTGCAGGCGATGACCGCACACGTGAGCACCGGCGAGCCGCTGCCGCGTGCGCTGTTTGACCGCATGCTGGCCGCACGCAATTTCCAGAGCGGCATGTTCACCGTGCGTCAGCTGGAATTCGCGCTGTTCGACATGCAGCTGCACAGCGAGTTCGACCCGACCCAGGACAGTGTGCAGGCGCTGCTGGAGCGGGTGCGCGATGAAGTAGCGGTCAACCGGCCGCCGGCCTGGAATCGCTTCCCCAATCAGTTCAGCCACATCTTTGCCGGTGGCTATGCGGCGGGCTACTACAGCTACAAGTGGGCCGAGGTGCTCAGCGCCGATGCCTATGCCGCGTTCGAGGAAGCGCCGGACAAGGTGACCGAGACCGGTCAACGGTTCCGCGATGAGGTGCTCTCGCGGGGTGGCAGCCGGAGTGCCGCCGAGAACTTCGCCGCGTTCCGTGGGCGCGCGCCGACGGTGGACGCGCTGCTGCGGCATAACGGGATGGTGTGACTGCGGCCGCGTGATCGGGCGGCACGTGGCTCACTCCGCGTAGATCATCTTCCGGCTCATGCCGCCGTCGACGATGTGGTCCTGGCCGGTGATGAAACCGGCCAGGTCCGAGAGCAGGAATACCGCCAGCGCGCCGATGTCCGGCGGCTGGCCAACGCGGCCGACCGGGTGCTGCGCATGATCGCGGCGGGAAAGCGTTGGCGTGCGCCGCCGTGAGGGCGCCTGCCAGGCGTCGGTGGTGATCCAGCCGGGGCTGATGCTGTTGACCCGCACGGCGGGGCCTTCGCTCAACGCCAGCGCATGGGTGAAGGCGACCAGCCCGCCCTTGGCCGCGGCATACGCTTCACTGTCCGGTTCGGACTGCCACGCACGCGTCGAGGCGATGTTGATGATCGCGCCGGCATGCTCGCGCAGGGCGGGCAGGGCGTGCTTGCTGCACAGGAAAGCGCCATGCAGGCTGGAGAGGCGGCGCTGCCACTCGGCCAGCGGCATCTCCGCCAAGGGCGTGCCGTGGGCACTGGCGATGCCGGCATTGTTGACCAGGCCATCCAGGCGGCCGAAGCGCTTCAGCGTCGCCTTGATCAGCGCCTGCACGCTGCGTTCGCTGGCCACATCCGCGCGCTGGAACGCCGCGCGCTCCGGCAGTGCCCACTCCTTCAGACACGCCTTGCCGGCATCGGCATCCAGGTCGGCGATCATCACGCTGCCGCCGGCGCCTAGCACCGACTGCGCGATGCCGCGGCCCACGCCCTGCGCGCCACCGGTGATCAGCACCACGCGATCGCGCAGCGGCTGTGCCGGCCAGTCGAGAATGGCCGGAGTCAGTGGCACGGCGGCATGTCGTTGCGGCCCAGCAGGCGCGTCCAGCCTTCGATGCCGAGCTTGTCCAGCGTGTCGATGTTGCGCTCCACGATCACGTCCGGATCCGGGAACGCGGCGACGGCGCGCTCGACGCTGTCTTCGCGCAGCAGGTGCAGGGTCGGGTAGGGCGCACGGTTGGTGTAGTTGCTCACGTCATCCGGCGCCGCGCCGGCGAACTGGTACTGCGGATGGAAGCTGGCCACCTGCAGGATGCCCTGCAGATCCAGTGCCTCGATCGCGGCATCGGCGTTGTCGAGAAAGTCGTTGTAGTCCAGGAAATCGGTCAGCACGTCCGGATGCACGATCAGCGTGGTGTCGATCTGTTCGGCTGGCGTATCGCGCAGCAGGATCAGCTCTTCGGCCAGCTCTTCCACCAGGGCTTCCGGGGTGGTCGCATCGCTGAGCACGAACCGCACCTGGTCCTTCACGTACACCGCCTTGGCGAACGGGCACAGGTTCAGGCCGATGACGATCTGCTCCAGCCATTTCCGGGTCTCGGCAATGGGGTCGTGGGTGGCAGTGGGGGAAGCATCGTTCATGGCGGGCGGTGTCGCTGGCTGGGGCCGTTGATTGTACGGCGCGGCGGTGAAGCGGGCGGATGCTCGGCTCCACTGTCCATTAACTGGACACCCGTCATCCTGATAAATCCTTATCCGGCAATCACTTGCAGTGATCGAGCCAACGGCCAATAGGCAGTGGCCCGCCGCAGGTATCCAATGGCCGGGTACACGACGCAAGGAGTTCTCAGTGATGGCAACACACGCATTCCTGCCGACGGCCACGTGGTCCGGCAAGCTGTTCGAGGGTCAGTGGAGCCGGGGTGCTGGCACCCAGGACGTGGTCGAGCCCGCCACCGGCGAACGCCTCGGCGAGATCGCGATGGCCGACCCGGCGCAGATCGCGCGCGCCGCCGCCACCGCCGCCAACGCACAGCGCGACTGGGCCAGTGCCCCGTATGACACCCGCGCGCAGATCCTGCGCCGCGCCGCCCAACTGGCCGAAGAGCACAATGACGAGATCGTGCAGTGGCTGGTCCGCGAAAGTGGCTCCACCCAGCTCAAGGCCGGCTTCGAGGCCAAGGTGAACACCAAGGCGCTGCATGAAGCGGCGGCACTGCCCTCGCGCAGCATCGGCGAAGTGCTGCCGTCCGAACCGGGCCGTCTGAATCTGGCGCGCCGCCGCCCTCTGGGCGTGGTGGGTGTGATTGCGCCGTTCAATTTCCCGCTGTATCTGGCCATGCGTGCGGTGGCGCCGGCACTGGCGCTGGGCAATGCGGTGGTGCTCAAGCCCGATCCGCGCACCGCCGTGTGCGGCGGCTTCGTGATCGCACGCCTGTTCGAACTGGCTGGCCTGCCTGCTGGCCTGCTGCACGTGTTGCCGGGGGATGGCGCGGCCGGCGCGGCGCTGACCAGTGACCCGAACATTGCGATGATCCAGTTCACCGGCTCCACCGCTGCCGGGCGCAAGGTCGGTGAAGCGGCGGGTAAACACCTGAAGAAGGTGTCGCTGGAACTGGGCGGCAAGAACTCGCTGATCGTGCTCGACGATGCGGACATGGATCTGGCCATCGCCAACACGGCGTGGGGCGTCTACCTGCACCAGGGCCAGATCTGCATGGCCACCGGCCGCGTGCTGGTCCAGCGCAGCATCCATGCGCGCTTCCTGGAAAAGCTGGTGGCCAAGGCCAGATCGCTCAAGGTTGGCAATCCGGCCGACGGCGAGGTGGCGATCGGGCCGTTGATCAATGCCCAGCAGCGCGACCACGCCGCGCGCATCGTTGCCCAGGCGCAGGCCGCCGGTGCCACCCTGGCAACCGGTGGTGGCTACAAGGATCTGTACTTCGAGCCGACCGTGCTCAGCGATGTGAGCCGCGACAACCCGGCTTTCCACGAAGAGATCTTCGCGCCGGTCGCGGTCGTGATGCCGTTCGATACCGATGACGAGGCGGTGGAGCTGGCCAACGACAGCGAGTACGGCCTGTCGATGGCGATCGTGTCCAGCAACGTGGGCCGCGCGCTGAAGCTGGGCGAACGGCTGCGCACCGGCCTGCTGCACATCAACGACCAGACCGTGAACGATGAAGTGATCAATCCCTTCGGTGGCGTCGGCGCCTCGGGCAACGGCACCAGCATCGGTGGCCCGTCCAACATCGACGAGTTCACCCAGTGGCAGTGGATGACCGTCAAGGGCGAAGCCCCCGCGTACCCGATCTGATCCAGGAGAACCTCATGACTGCAACAGCAGAACTGCGCGACATCACCGTGGCCGTGGTGCGCGAAAAAGAACAGCCCTTCACGATCGAGAAGGCGCGCATCCGTGGCCCACAGGACGATGAAGTGCTGGTCCGCGTGGTCGCCACCGGCCTGTGCCATACCGACCTGATCGTGCGGGACCAGTACTACCCCGTGCCGCTGCCGGCGGTGCTCGGCCATGAAGGCGCGGGCATCGTCGAAGCACTCGGCCCGGGCGTGAAGGACCTCAAGGTTGGCGACCATGTCGTGCTGACCTACGGCGCCTGCGGCCACTGCAACCCCTGCAGCGGCGGCCACGGTGCCTACTGCAAGGATTTCTTCGGCCTGAACTTCGGTGGCGGTGCGCTGGACGGCTCCACCGCGATCCAGGATCCGGACGGCCACCCGCTGCACGATCACTTCTTCGCGCAGTCCTCCTTCGCCACCTACGCACTGAGCCGCGAAAACAACGCGATCAAGGTGCCCGATGATGCGCCGATCGAGCTGCTTGGCCCGCTTGGTTGCGGCATCCAGACCGGTGCCGGTGCGGTGATCAACTCGCTCAAGGTGACCGCCGGCAGCAGCTTCGCCAGCTTCGGTGCCGGCGCGGTCGGGCTGAGCGCGGTAATGGCCGCACGCGTGGCCGGTGCGACCACCATCATCGCCATCGATGTGGTGCCTTCGCGCCTGGAGCTGGCCAAGGAACTGGGCGCCACGCACGTGATCAACAGCCGCGAGGTCGATGTGGTTGAAGCGGTGCGCGGAATCACTGGCGGCGGCGCGAACTTCGCACTGGAATCCACCGGTCGTCCGGAGGTGCTCGCGCAGGGCATCGAGGCACTCGGCGGGTTGGGGGTGATCGGCGTGGTCGGCGCGCCGAAGCTGGGCACCAAGGCCGAGTTCGACGTCAACAACCTGCTGCTCGGCGGGCGCAGCATCCGCGGCATCGTCGAAGGCGACAGCGTGCCCAAGGTGTTCATTCCGCAGCTGGTGCAGCTGTACCAGCAGGGCCGCTTCCCGTTCGACAAGCTGGTCAAGTTCTACCCGCTGGATCAGATCAACCAGGCCGCCGAGGACAGCACCCGCGGTGTCACCCTCAAGCCGATCCTGACCATCGGCGGGTGAAACGGTCCGTCGCAGGCGTGCATGCCTGCGACGACGTACCAGTCAGCTTTGCGGGAGTAGGCTGTCGGTCCGAGGTGGAGATCGACCGATGGCCGCGATGGTTCTGGAACAGCAGCAGGTATTGGCCGCCGCCCGTCAGCGCTTCGCCGAGGGCGGCGCGCTGATGGACAGCGTGGTCAGCCCGCCGGTGCAGCGCTCCTGGGAGCGTTCGCGCCAGGCCGGGGTGCAGCCGCGGCAGGAGCCGTACTACGCGCCTCTTGCCGCGGCTGCCACGCGCCTGGACGACCCTGCCGACCGCCGCCTCGCACGCTGTGTGCGCGAGGACATGGACCACCTCTGGGCCGCCTTCGGTGGCCGCCAATGGACCCTGTTCTGCGTCAACGCCGATGGCCTGGTCATCGCCCAGCGCGAACACGGCCTGGCCGACGTCCCGGTACTGCGCCCGATCCAGATCGGTCGCCGCCTTCGCGAAATCGACATCGGCACCACCGCACCGGCCTGCAGCCTGGCCGAAGACGCGCCCGCCCTGGTGCGCGGCAACGAGCACTATCTCGACCGCTTCGCCTCGGTGTTCTGCCTGAGCGTCCCGCTGCATGGGCTGGATGGCGAAGTGCTGGGCGCACTGGATATCACCGGCACCGGCGAGCGCGATGCCGAGCTGTTGCACGGCTACTTCCGCCAGGCCGCGCTGTCGGCCGAGAACCGCCTCATGCAGGACCACCGTCCCTGCCACCTGCTGGCCGTGCAACACGACACCCGCTGGCTGCACTCACCGCTGCAGGGACTGCTGGCCATCGAAGAAGACGGCCGCGTGCGTGCCGCCAACCGCGTGGCCCGCCGCCTGTTCGGACTCCCACGACGCGGAGCCTTGCCCCTGCTCACCCTCGAGGGCCTGTTCGCCGGCGCCAGCATCCACCAGCGCCGCCGCCTGCTGCAGAGCGGCCCCGCCCACCGCGTCCGCCTGGATGACGACACCGCCGTGCACGTCCAGTACCTGCGCGGACCGCTCGCACCGCATGCCGGCGTGAAGCTCGATGTGCAGCATGCCAACGCCACGAACGCATCACTGCGCGCGCAGAACACACAGCACGTCC
>NZ_JBSZJV010000032.1:0-22174 GCF_054188265.1 Stenotrophomonas sp. IS26 | reverse complement strand
TGGGCTCGGCGTACGTGAACGACTTCAACCAGTTCGGTCGCACCTGGCAGGTGATCGCCCAGGCCGACGGCCAGTTCCGTGACAGCGTGGAAGACATCGGTCGCCTGCGCACCCGCAACAACCGCGGCGAGATGGTGCCGATCGGCTCCATGGTCACCGTGAAGCAGACCTACGGCCCGGACCCGGTGCTGCGCTTCAACGGTTACCCGGCGGCCGATCTGGCCGGCGAAGCCGACCCGCGGATGCTGTCCTCGGCCGAGGCCATGACCAAGCTGACCGAAATCGCCGGCAAGGTGCTGCCGGTGGGCATGCAGACCGAGTGGACCGACCTGAGCTACCAGCAGGCCACCCAGGGCAAGGCCGCCTTCATCGTGTTCCCGGTGGCGATCCTGCTGGCGTTCCTGGTGCTGGCCGCGCTGTATGAAAGCTGGTCGCTGCCGCTGGCGGTGATCCTGATTGTCCCCATGACCCTGCTGTCTGCGTTGTTCGGCGTATGGATGACGGGCGGTGACAACAACGTGTTCGTGCAGGTCGGCCTGGTGGTGCTGATGGGCCTGGCATGCAAGAACGCCATCCTGATCGTCGAGTTCGCCCGAGAACTGGAAATGGGCGGCAAGGGCATCGTGGAGGCTGCACTGGAAGCGTGCCGCCTGCGTCTGCGCCCGATCGTGATGACCTCCATCGCGTTCATCGCCGGCACCATCCCGCTGGTGATCTCGCATGGCGCCGGTGCGGAAGTCCGCTCGGTGACCGGTATCACGGTGTTCGCCGGCATGTTGGGCGTCACCCTGTTCGGCCTGTTCCTGACCCCGGTGTTCTACGTGGCCCTGCGCAAGTTCGTCAGCCGTAATGGCGGCGGGCAGCTGGTGACCCACGGCGAACCGACCATCCACCACTGATTCCTTCCCCCGCGAGGTTTTTCCTATGAATACCGCTACCCAAAAGATCGCCCTGGTCACCGGTGCCACCCGCGGCATCGGCCTGGAAACCGTCCGTCAGCTGGCCCAGGCCGGCGTGCATACGCTGCTGGCCGGGCGCAAGCGCGACGTCGCCGTGGCCGAGGCGCTGAAGCTGCAGGCCGAGGGCCTGCCGGTGGAAGCGATCCAGCTCGACGTCGGTGATGCCGCCAGCATCGCCGCCGCCGTGCAGACCGTGACCGAGCGTCACGGCCGCCTGGACATCCTGGTCAACAACGCCGGCATCCTGCTCGACGACATCAAACTGGCCCCCTCGGCGCAGACCCTGCAGACCTGGCGCGACACCTTCGACACCAACGTGTTCGCGGTGATCGCCGTCACCCAGGCGTTCCTGCCGCTGCTCAACGCCTCGTCGGCCGGCCGCATCGTAAACGTGTCCAGCATCCTGGGCTCGCTGACCCTGCACAGCCAACCGGGCTCGCCGATCTACGGCTTCGCGGTGCCGGCCTACAACGCCTCCAAGAGCGCGGTGAACGCCTGGACCGTGCAGCTGGCCTATGAGCTGCGCGAGAGCACCACCAAGGTCAACACCGTGCATCCGGGCTACGTCAAAACCGACATGAACGGTGGCGAGGGTGAGATCGAGATCAGCGAAGGCGCGCGTTCCAGCGTCGGCATGGCACTGATCGATGCCGATGGCCCGAACGGCAGCTTCACCTACCTCGGCGAGGTGCTGCCATGGTGATCCGCCTGTTGACCGTGGCCGTGACCAGCGCGCTGCTGGCCGGCTGCGTCAGCGTCGGCCCCAACTACCAGGCGCCGCCGGCCGAGCCGGTGACCCTGCAGGGCGCCGCCGCGCCGGTGTTCACCACCACCTCGCCGGTGGCGAGCTGGTGGGCCCAGTTCGACGACCCGGTGCTGGAGCAGCTGGTGCATGACGCACTGGGTACCAACCTGGACCTGCGCATCGCGATGTCGCGCGTGCGTGAGGCCCGCGCGGTGTTCGTCGAGCAGCGCCTGGACCAGTTGCCGCATGTGACCAGCGGCGGCAGCTACGACCGTCGCAAGCAGCCCGATGCAACGGTGGGTGGCGAGCGCGTCTTCAGCGAAAGCTACCAGCTCGGCTTCGATGCCGGCTGGGAGCTGGATCTGTTCGGCCGCCAGCGCCGTGCCGCCGAAGCGGCGCGCGCGGACCTGGGCGCCGAGCAGGACAACCTCGCCGATGCACAGGTCACCGTCGCCGCCGAAGTGGCCCGCAACTACTTCGAACTGCGTGGTACCCAGAAGCGCATCGCGGTGGCAAAACGCACGCTGGTCAACCTGCGCGACACTCAGAAACTCACCGAAACCCGGTGGGAACTGGGCGCCGGCAGCGAACTGGATGTGCAGAGCAGCCGCGCGCGTCTGAAGGCGATCGAGGCCGACATCCCGCTGCTGGAAGTGGCCGAAGTGCAGTCGCGTCATCGCTTGGCGGTGCTGCTGGGCCAGCGCCCGGATGCACTGGACAGCCTGCTGCAGCCGCGCGAGATGCGGCCGTACGCCAAGGCGTTGCCGCTCGGTGACACCACCGATCTGCTGCGTCAGCGCGCCGATGTGCGCGTGGCCGAGCGTCGGCTGGCTGCGGCGACCGCACGCGTTGGCGTGGCCACGGCTGACCTGTTCCCGAGGATCAGCCTGAGCGGGTTTGTCGGGTTCCTGTCCGGCGACGCCAGTGGCCTGGTCAACGGCAACAACAAGGCGTGGTCGGTGACCCCGTCGATCAGCTGGGCCGCGTTCGATTTCGGCACGGTGAAGGCACGTCTGCGCGCGAGCAAGGCACAGGCCGACGGTGCCGCGGCCGAGTACGAAAAGGCCGTGCTGCTGGCACTGGAAGACACCGAGAACGCACTGACGCGTTACGCCAAGCAGCAGGCCCGCCTGGCGATCGTCGCCGAGCAGGCCCAGGCGGCAGGGCGCGCCGAGGAGTTGGCGCAGATCCGCTTCCGCGAGGGCTCGGAAGACTTCCTGACCCTGTTGGATGCACAGCGCACGCAGCTGGCTGCAAATGATGCGCTCGCCGAGGCCGAATCCACGGTCAACGTCAGCGTGGTCGGTGTGTACAAGGCCTTGGGTGGTTGGGGCCAGCAGCAGGATGCGGCCAACACCCCGGTGGCGGTCACGCAACGCTGACCGCACCATTGGGAACGGGACGGCGAGGGCGCCGTCCCGATGGAAGGCTGAGCAACAGCCGTCAATTGCTGTAAGCGCAGGGCTGCTGCGCGGCCGGGGCAAGCCGATGGACGGTGCAGTGACCGCCCATCGCGCGTGTCCTTACTTGCCCGTCGGTGTGGGCACGGGGAACCGCAGTTCCGCCTGCACCGGGTAGTGATCCGAAGGCAGCACGCCACCGGGTTTCTGGTCCAGCGTGCTGAAGTGGTCCACGCTGAAACCGCGCACCAGGATCCAGTCCAGTTCCACCGTCGGCTTGCCGGTGAAATCATGGAAGGTCAGGCGCGGGCCGTCGACCTTGGCGGCGAGTTTTCGCGCATCGCCCAACGCAGCGGTAAACGCCTTGTAGGTCTCACTACCGGGCTCACTGTTGAAATCGCCGGTGACCACCACCGGGATGTCCTTGGGCAGTGTGGCCAGCCGCGAGACGATCAGCTTCGCGCCGAGTACGCGGCGCGGCTCATCTTCATCACGGTAGGGCAGGTGGGTGTTGAACAGATAGAAGCGCTGGCCATCGGCATGACGCTGGAACAGTGCCCAGGTCACCATGCGCGGGAACAGGTTGCCCCAGGTGATGCTGCCCGGCACGTCCGGTGTATCGGAGAGCCAGAAGTCCCCCGATTCCAGCACTTTCAGGCGCGCCGTGTCGTACAGCACGCCCATGTGTTCGTCGCCGTTGCCGCCGCGGCGGTCCCTGCCGAACAAGGTGTAGCCCGGCAGGTGGGCAACCAGATACTCGCCCTGTTTCTGCACCAGCTCCTGGGTGCCGATCACCTCGGGCTTCTGCTCACGGATCAGCGTGACCATCGCATCGCGGCGGTCTTCCCAGCGCTTGCCCGGATCGGTGTCGGCCGGTGTGCGTACGTTGAAAGACATCACCTTCAATGCGTCCGGTGCCTGCGCCCAGGCGCTGCCCAGCGGGGCGGCGAACATCATCAGGGCCAGCAGCGCGGGCCGATGGAAACGAGACAGCATGTGGAATCCCTCCATTCCATGAAATCGTTCCCAAAGGGTCGCATGGATGGGCAGGGAAAGGATATGCGGGACATGGCGGTTGGTCGGGGTGGCGCCCTCAGCTCGAAAGCAGGATCACGCCGATCGTCATATTGATCGCTGCCCCCAACACCAGCACCCACACCGTGGACAGGATCGTGTTCAACCAGGAGCGCTGCAGCGCGATCTTCAGCCACCCGGCCTGCACCACCGCATACCAGAGCGCGGCGAGCACGCCGACCGCGATGCCCAGCGTGGTCGACAACTGGCCCGGAAGCCGCACGAACACCATGCTGGTGGACAGCGCCACCGCGAACGGTGCGGTCAGGTAGCACTGCATGAAGAACGGGCGTCGCAGCGACTCGCGGGTCATCGGCACGTGCTTGCGACGCAGCAGGTGCGTGGTGGTCACCAGCGGCCAGATCGCGAACGTGATCGAGCGGTACAGCAGCAGGCTCTCCTCATTGCCAAAGATCGAGCGCGACAACGCCCCGGTGCCGACCACCTGCTGGTGCAGCATCAGCTCCACCCCGTGCGCGACCAGCACCGCCAGCATCAGGAACATGGGCGGGCTGATCGCATCGTCGAACTGGCGCTCCAGCTTTTCCTTCAGCTCGGTATCCACGTACTGGGCCATCCGCCGCGGATACACGATCACGCGGTACAGCGTGCGTGGGAAAAACAGGAACCAGGTGCACAGCTCGTAGAGGAACTCTTCCAGCGACCGCAGCAGTTTGAGGAAGTCCATCCCGGGGTCCTTGCGAGGGGGAAGCCAGCACCGCCGAGGATACCCGGGACAGGGCTCAGCGGATCGCGACTGTCAGGCTGTGCGGTGCCTTTTCATTGCGACGCGCCTGGGCACGCATCTGGTAGACCTGCACGACATAGGTGCCGGTGGTCGGCAGGGTGCCGCTCCAGCGTCGCTTCTCGTTGTTGCTGCCCAGTGCCTCCCCCTGGCCGGGCGTCACGCCGGGCGCAAACACATTGAAATTGGCATTGGGACTGCCGTCGATCGTCACCGCCATGGTCTGGCCGGCACGCGCGGCGATCGTGTAGCGGACGGTGTCATAGCCGGACAACGTGCCGCGCACGGTGGCACTGCTGGCGCCCTTGGTGAAGTGCACGGGGGTGGTGGTGACCTTGTCCGCCGCGGTGGCCAGCATCGGCGTCAGGGCGAGCAGAGTGGTCAACAGCAGCGAGCGGAGCGGCGTCATGGCATGTCCTTGGTGGCCCCGACAGGGGTGTTTCGTCTCGAGCATGAGCGCGACCCGATCAAGGGATTGTCGAGGCGCTGTGGTTCACCGCCGACGGGTGATGAACGAAATGTGCTCTATCGGTGTCGCTTTCCAGTGCGTCCTGAATTGTTTACGCAGGTGCCCGGCGCGTGCATGCACAAGCGCCCATCACGCACACATGGGTAACGCCGGCAGGCCTAGCGTGGATTCACCGGCACCACTTCGATGCCGAACACCGGAGATACGGCAATGGCCAACACCCCGAACCCGCAGCAGGGTCAGAATGATCCGCAGCGCAACGCCCCGCAGCAGGGTCAGCAGGAGCAGCAGGATCAGCGCGATCGCGATGCCCAGAAGCAGCAGCAACAGCAGGACCAGGATCAGCAGGGTCAGCGCTCGGGCCAGCAGAACGATCAGGAAGAATAAAACGGGTCCGTACGCACCGTGGCCCGGCCGGGTTGGCCGGGCCGTTTGTGTTGCGGCCAGCGAGAAAGCATCGCGTGTTCCTGAACGTCTTCGGGCACCCGCCCGGCTGACCGGCTACCATGCCCGCATGAGCATCCCCGTACCGGACAGCAGCGTGCCGCGCCTGCTGGGTTTCGACGTCCCGACATTGCAGACCATTGTCGATCACGGCGCGGATGAGGCCATTGTGGCCATGCTTGATGTTGTGCCCGATGCCCACTGGCTGGCGCTGTTCGACGAACGCGTGGCCGCGCTCAAGGGCGAACTCGGCCTGGCTGGGGTCGAACTGGACGGCACCTCGATTCTGTTCTTCGGCTCCATCGCCGACAGCCGCCGCCTGGCGACCGCCGTGTCGGCCCTGATCAATGCCATCAACATGGAAGTGGCCGGCCATACCGATCCGTTCCAGCCGACGGCGCCGTAGCCCCTCACGAATCGATACGGCACGCGCGCAGCAGCGCGCTGTCACTCAGGCCCGCATCTGCAGTGCGATAGGGAGCAGGGCAGGTGCCGCGGATCTCGGTCACCCACAGCACCATCATGCCGACGATGCGATGGGCCTCGTTGGGCCACTGTGCGACCAGCCGATCATGGATGGCGTCATACACCGCCCAGCGCTCGGCGGCTGACATCCCGCCTGCCCAGCACTGCGCCAACTCGGCATGCGCCAGCCGAAAAGCCTCTTTCTGTCCGTCCATAGCGTCCCCCCGACACAGTCCATACCGGACAGGCGCCTGCCTGCCCGGGTGAGCCCCCTCCAATGAGGTAAACGCAGTTGGGCCGGCACACCGGCCAGCGCGCAGTGCGCAGACGGTGTGTCGCCGCAGGCTGAACGCGTCGGCGGCATCCGGCCAAACAGTACAGGACGTCCTGTATAGTTACGATCCCATTGCCCCCTCTGAGGCCCCATGACCCCGACCAAGACCCAGCGCTGGAGTCTGCTGCTCACCGTTGCCGCCGGCCTGTTGCTGATCACGCTCGACAACTCGGTGCTCTACACCGCCTTGCCCACGCTGACCAAGGAACTGGGTGCGACCCCGCTGCAGGGCCTGTGGATCATCAACGCCTATCCCCTGGTGATGGCTGGCCTGCTGCTGGGTGCCGGTACCCTCGGCGATCGCCTGGGGCACCGCCGCATGTTCCTGATCGGCTTGGCGATCTTCGGCATCGCCTCGCTGCTGGCCGCGTTCGCGCCGGACGCCAATCTGCTGATCGCCGCGCGCGCGCTGTTGGCCGTGGGCGCGGCGGCGATGATGCCCGCCACGCTGGCGCTGATCAGCCTGACCTTCGAAGACGAGCGCGAGCGCAACCTGGCCATCGCCGTGTGGGGCTGCATTTCCATCGTCGGCGCGGCCCTCGGCCCGATCGTCGGTGGCGTGCTGCTGGCGCACTTCTGGTGGGGCGCGGTGTTTCTGATCAATGTGCCGATCGTGCTGCTGGCCATGGTCGGGGCCGTGCTGTTCGCGCCGCACGGGCGGCCTGATGCAAGCAAGCCATGGGACCTGATCTCCTCGCTGCTCAGTTTGATCGCCTTGTCCGGCCTTGTGGTGGCGATCAAGGAGGTCGCGCATGCGCCGCCGAACGGGCTGCTCGCAGCCGGTGCGGCGCTGGTATTCGTGGTGGGGCTGGTGCTGTTCCTGCGCCGCCAGCGCCGCCTGCCGTATCCGATGCTCGACGTGGCCATCTTCCGCAATGCGCCGTTCCTGGCCGGTGTGCTCTCTGCGGCGTTTGCGATGTTCGCCATCGCCGGCCTGCAGTTGCTGACCACCCAGCGCTTCCAGCTGGTCGCCGACTACACCCCCTTGCAGGCGGGCCTGCTGGTGTCCGTGGTGGCGATCGGGTGCCTGCCCAGCGCCATTTTCGGTGGCATGTTCCTTCACCGCGTCGGGCTGCTGCCGCTGATCACCGGTGGGCTGGGCGCAGGCACCGCGGGCGTGCTGCTGGTGGCGATGACGTTCGGCAGCGACCTCGGCTGGACCATCGCCGGGCTGCTGCTCACCGGGCTGGGCATGGGCGCCACCATCTCCGTGGCCTCCACCGCGATCATCGGCAACGTGCCCCCGCACCGCGCCGGCATGGCCTCCTCGGTGGAGGAGGTGTCCTATGAATTCGGCAGCCTGTTCGCGGTCTCCCTGCTGGGCAGCCTGATCGCTGCGCTGTACTCGGCCACCGTGACGCTGCCGGACGGTGTGGACGCTGCGGCGGGCGAGAGCATCCAGCAGGCGTTCGCCCTGGCCGCGCAGCCCGGTGCCGATGCAGGCTGGCTACGTGCTGCCGCCAGCGCCTACGATGCCAGCTATGTCTGGATACTGTATGTGATCGCCGCCGTGCTGCTGCTCGGTACCGTCGTCACCGGCGTGCTGCTGCGCCGCCATGGCCCCGGCACCGCCACCACCGTCTCCCACGCCCACTGAAGCCCATGCGCCCGAGTAACCGAACCAACATCCTCGATGCCGCCGTCCGCGTGATCGAACGCGACGGCATCACAGCGCTCACTTTCGAAGCCGTCGCTGCCGAATCCGGCATCGCCCGGGGCGGGTTGCTGTATCACTTCCCCTCGCGTGATGCGTTGCTGCAGGGCATCCACCAGCACCTGGCCGGCGTGTGGGACGCGAGCATGATCGAGGCCGCGGGCAAACCTGCCGACGAGGCGGAGACCACCGAGCGCTACCAGGCCTACGCGCTCACCTGCGCGCAGACGGCCACCCGGGCCGAACTGCAGCTGATGTTCGACGCGGCCGCCACCGACGAGAACATGCAGCCGTGGACCGATGTGGTCGAACGCTGGTCGCCGCCCACGCCGCAGGACCTGAGCGACCCGGCTGCGCTGGACCTGTTCATCGCCAAGCTCGCCGCCGACGGCATGTGGGTGTTCGAAGCGCTGTCGCGCTCGCGGCTGGCGCCGAAGGTGCGGCAGGCCATCGCCGACCGGCTGGCGCAGATGATTGCGGCCGCCTCAAAGACAGCGTGATGCCTGCCATGCGGGTACCCTTGGCGGTTCACTTCTTGAACGACGGGAACGCCTGATGGATTACCAGCTTGTGATCAAGTTCTGGCGAAAGTCGCTGGACGACGAGGCCTTTCTGGCCACGCTGGAGGCCGAGCTGACCAACGCGCTCGGCAAGGCCGCCACGCTGGACGGCTACGACGTCAGCGCGAAAGAGATCAACCTTTTCATGTTCACCGCGGATCCGCGCCCGACGTTCCGGAAGACCAAGGATGTGCTGGAGGCGATGGGCGTGCTGCACAGCGTGTCCGCGGCGTACCGGCTGGTGGGCGGTGCGCAGTTCACCTCGGTGTGGCCGCTGCGGATGGCGCGGAAGTTTACGTTGCCGTGAGGGGGTGAGCGTCTGCGTCGGATGCGGAAGACGGGCACAAAAAAGGCCGGGACCTTCGATTTCTCTAGGGTTCCAGCCTTTTATGCACCGTCGAAACGGCTAATTGGTGGAGGTGGGCTCTGCCTTCCACCGTCGAGCTTTATGCGGCAAGGGGCGGGACGCTGGAATCTTGGTCTGTACCCCCAGCCGTACCCCCAGTTTCGTTGGCATGATCCCGCTCCGAAACTCGCTCCGAAATCCACGCCTCAACTTCGGATTCCACCCACCGAACCGAGCTCCCCAAGGTGGCCGGTTTCGGGAAGGATCCGACCGAAATGCGCGAATAGAGGGTCGAATTCGAGAGCCCGATCGGAGCGTGCACGTGCTGGACAAGGTGCGGGACCATGCCCCCCTCTGTTAGTGCCGGTGGCGGGACTGTTACTGTCGGTGGTGGGACTAGGCTGGCTTGCACTAGTGCCGGTGGTGGGTCGGTTATCTGTAAAATTGTTCAAATGTAGCTAGGGCTGGTGGCTCAGTCTGGTCGGCGTTCGTTTCACTTGCCGGCGCCAACTGTGGCATCGCGCGAACTTGCGAATTGATTCTTGAGTTTTGGAGGGTGATTATGAATGTTTGGCCGCGCCGGCTTCCCCCGTCTCGACTCTTAGGCTATGCGATCGTTGCGCTGCTTGGCCTGGGATTCGTTATTGTTTTCGCGTCGGCACTTGACCAATGGCATTGGTTGGTTCCGTACCTATTTGGGCTATCTGTTGCGTTGGGAATTCTGGCAATCATTTGTGTTCCGTATGCTACGGGTTCAAAACGTCGACGCGCCGATAGCGATATTAATCTCTAGTTCTCGCGCGCTCCTCTGCGTTGCGCCCCCGCGGAGCGCTCGCAGCATGTGGCGAACCACGCCATCACATCATGGAGCTGGCGGGCGCTTCCGGCGGTCCTGTAGTCCGGTTGAAGGCGCGCTGCGTCAGCGCCGGGTGGAAGGTGTCCAATTCTGCGTAGAACCACAGACCGGAAGCGATCGGCCTCGAGAGCGCAGCTTTTGGCACTCCGCGCGCGAAGATCGCGAGTGCTTGCATCGCGGTTTCGTAGTCTCGCACCTGGTCGGCGATGAGCGGCTCGCCATAATCTGCTGTCGATCGGGCTCCACGTCTTCCAAGGGACATGCACGGGAGGCCTTAGAACTGGCTCTGCGTGCGCGCCAATGTGACTCCAGACTCTTGGGAGGGCGTCGTCCGCCGGCGCGTCCCGGCTAGCACCGTGGACGCCGCACTTGCGACAGCTACGATCTTGGCGTAATCGGGTCGGGGCTGTTGGAGGGCAGGCATTAATAGCGGATTCGCCTGGATATCGATCAGCGCGAAGTGGCCCGCGCTGCCCGCGAAAGAACCGGACCTGGCAGGCAGTCAGCCGGCGTTGCCTCCGTATCGGCGCGTGCGACCGCCGCAGGCGACAGTAGCTGCATGGATCAGAAGAGCATCGGCAAGGCGCGCTGGGCGCGCGCGCGGGCGGCTTCGCTATGGCAGCAGGCCGACGACTTGGACAGCAACCACAGTGGGGATTGGCGGGCGAGGGCGACTCGCCGCCGCGGGGCTGACCGCCTCCGCGCCGAGGCCGCGCGGTTCAATGGCATCGCCAACCGGCTGCAGCCCTTCGACGAGGATCAGGCGGCCTGATCCGGCCGCAAGGCGACGACGTTGCCGGTGCGCAGGCGGTCCAGGTAGTCCGCCCATTCCTGCATCATCCGGGTTCGCTCCACCAGGTGCGTGGTCCGGTTGTAGGCTCTGCCGTTCGGGTCCTTCACCGCGTGCGCCAACTGGTGCTCGATGATGTCAGGCCGGTAGCCCAGAACCTCGTCCAGCAGCGTGCGTGCGGTCGCCCGGAAGCCGTGGCCGGTGACCGTGTCCTTGTCAAATCCCATGACACGCAGAGCCGCCAGCACGGCCATCTCCGACGTAGGCCGTTTGTCGGTGCGCCCGCCGGCGAAGACGTACAGGCCGTGGCCGGTGATCTTCTGCAGCTCGTTCAGCACCTCTACCGCCTGCCGGGCCAGCGGAAGGATGTGCGCCTGGCGCATCTTCATGCGCGCGGCCGGGATGCTCCATACAGCGGCGTCCAGATCGATCTCGGTCCATTCCGCCTGCCGCAGCTCGCCCGGCCTGACGAATACCATCGGCGCCAGCTTCAGCGCGGCCTGGATCACCCGTGTGCCGTGATAGGCGTGCAGGGCACGCAGTAGGCCGCCCAGCTGGACGGGGTCGACGATGGCTGCGTGGTTTTTCTCCGGCGCGGGCACCAGCGCTCCGCGCAGGTCAGCTACCGGGTTGCGTTCGGCGCGATCGGTGGCCACGGCGTAGCGCATGACCTGCCCGCAGTGCTGCATCACCCGGTGGGCTGATTCGAAAGCAGCCCGAGCCTCCATCCGCCGGGCTACCTGCAGGAAGTCCGAGGCCTTCAGGTCGCCGGCGCGCCGAGCGCCGATGTACCAGAAGACGTCCTTCTCGAACCAGGCGATCACCTTCTTGCGGTAGGCCGGCACCTACGGGCGTCCAGCGAGCCACTCCCGGGCGATGACCTCGAAGCTCTCGCCGTCCGCCACGGCACGGGAGGCGGTCGCGGCCTTGCGGTGTTCGCTCGGGGTCAACGCCGCTGGCCAGCAGGCGCCGCGCGTCCTCTCGTGCCTCTCTGGCCTTGGCCAGGCTGACCTCGGGGTAGATCCCCATGCCCAGCAGCTTCTCCTTGCCGTTGACGCGGTACTTCCAGCGCCAATAGCGGGAGCCATTCGGGTGGACCAGCAGGAACAGACCACCACCGTCAGACAGCTTCTGCTGCTTCTCGGTGGCCTTTACGCGACGGATCGCGGCATCGGACAGGGGCATGGGGGTACAAGGTTTTCAGGGCGGGCTTGTACCCCTAGATATACCCCCAGCGTCTCATGGGCTGCAACGGAACAGGCCGGACAACCCCGGACAACAAAAAAGCCGGAACCCCTTGTTTGACGGGAGGTTCCGGCTTTCTGTGGTCCTTGTGGGACCGTCTAATGGTGGAGGTGGGCGGAATTGAACCGCCGTCCGAAGGCACTCCATCCCCGGTACTACATGCTTAGCTCACCGTTGAATCTCATCCTGTGGCAGCACGGTGTGCAAAGCGCACCCCAGGACCAGCCTGCTTTAGTTAAGTCGTGACTGACAGGCAGCCATCACAACCGGTTCCGTGATAATGACCCTACATCTACGAGCACGGGCACAAGTAGGTTCGGGGGTTCGCCTAAGGCGGCTGTAGAACTAAACGCTAAAGCTGTTTTTAGGCAGCGATTGCGAAGTCGTTCGAACCGTAGTTGTCGTCGTTGGCAACTAAAAGTTTGCTGCTGGATTAACGAGGAAAGCTGCCCCCTCGGCATGCACCAAGTAACTTCACAACCCCCGTCGAAACCAATGCACCCCCGGTTTCTTCAAGAACCGCACTTCATCCGGAAAACAGCACCGGAACTCTACTTGACGGGTTGGATGCTACTCCAATCCAGCTGAACAGTCACCTTGCCCGCCAAGGACTTACTTCTGCAGCTGGCGGCGGCTGTCGGCCTTGTGGCGGGCCTTTTCCTTCTTCAGGCGGTTGTGCTCGTTGCGCACGGTCATCGCCTGCTTCTTGGCCTGCGGTTCGACCCGGGCCATCAGCGATTCCACCTGGGCCACCAGGCGGCGGTGCTCCAGGCTGTCGTAGCTCTGGGTTTCCGAGGCGGCGCGCTTGGCGTTGCGGATCAGGTAGGTCAGCACCTTGAGCAGCGCGGCCGGGTCCATGGCGCGGGCGAGTTCGTCAAAGATGAACTCCAGCGCCGCCACGTCGGCGCGCAGGGTGGTCAGTTCGTCCGCCGCCAGTGCGGGTGCCGGGGTAGTTTCGAGAGTCACGCGCGGATCCTTTCCGTATCAATGCGGGGATTCTGACAGTTGTGTGGGGTTGGCGGGGAAAGATCGTTATCCCGCTGGCGTCCGCGGGTCAGGTGGGGCGGGCGCCCTGGCGCACCGGCGGACTACAATCCGGCCCCAGAAGAGTGGTTACAGACAAGGACGGCGCGTTGAAGAGGCAGGTGTGGATCGCAATGGCGATGCTGGCGGCGGCAATGCTCGGGGCAGCCTGCGTTTGGCGGTCGACGTCGGGGGCGCAGGCGCCGGGTGGGGCAGCGCAGGCATCGAAACCAGCCGGACAGGCGGCCACGCCTTCGGTTGAAGCGGCGCCGACCCCCTCGACCAAACCGCCGCATCCCTTCCCCGATCTCCGCCGCTCGCGGGAGGGCCTGGAAATCGCCCAGGACCCCTTCAGTAGTGGCCACCCGGAGGAGCGGCGCTGGCTCGACCAGCACGGCTTCCCCAATGGCGCGCAGTGGACCCGCTATCAACAGGCGTCCGATGCCGAGCTTGACCAGGCGGCACGGGCAGGCGACACGGTGGCGGCCACGATGCGCGATGCGCGGCGGCTGGGCGCCGATCCGAGGGCTGAAAGCCGTTTGCTGGCCGCGGGCGCGGAAGGCGATCTGTTCGCGCTGAGCCTGCTGTCGTCCTGGAAGGCGGGCGCCAATGCGGCCGGGATTCCCGAGGCCTACGCGATATCCCGCGTGGCCGAAATGCGCGGCGACCTCACCACGGCGCTGCACCGGGAAATGATGCTGGGTGGGCGGCTGACCAGCGAGCAGCGCCTGTTGGCCGAGGCCGAGGCGCTGCACCTGAATCTGCATCTCAATGCGCTGTATCGCCAGAAGCACGGTGTGGACCCGCCGCCGGTGGAGATGCGCCCGTATCAGGTGGATCCGGACGATACCCAGCGCTGACCGCGCGGGCAGGGCATTACCACCGCTTGCGCAGATACAGGCCCGCCACGCGTTCCATCAGGCGTCGCGGTTGTGCCGGCGCATCGTGCGCGACTTCTCGCGCGCCCAGTCGCGGTCCTTCTCGGCATCGCGCTTGTCGTGGGTCTGCTTGCCCTTGGCCAGCGCGATCTCGAGCTTGATCTTGTTCTTGCTCCAGTACATCGCGGTGGGCACGATCGTGTAGCCATCGCGCTGCACTTTGCCGATCAGCTTGTCGATCTCGCTGCGATGCAGAAGCAGCTTCCGCTCGCGACGGTCGTTGGCCACCATGTGCGAAGAGGCCTGGATCAACGGGGTGATCTGCGCACCGATCAGGTAGATCTCGCCATCACGCACATAGGCGTAGGCATCGATGATGTTGCCGCGCCCGGCGCGGATCGACTTCACCTCCCAGCCCTGCAGGGCCAGGCCGGCTTCGAAGCGATCTTCGATGTGGTACTCGTGACGGGCACGCTTGTTGAGCGCGATGGTTTTGTTGGCCGTCGCGTCCTTTGCTTTATCCTTGCCGCTGTTCTTGCTCATTTCCCTATTGTCTCCGATTCGGGCACGCCCGGTCGATTCATCAGACATCTGTATCGCATGCCAACTATCCGACGTAGTGCCCTGGTCGAACATTCGGCTGCCCGCATGTTCGACCTGGTCAATGATATTGACGCCTATCCGCGCCGCTTCCGCTGGTGTTCGGCCTCCCAGATCCTGGAGTCCGGCCCGGACCGCCTGGTTGCGCGCCTGGATCTGGGCTTTGGGTCGTTCTCGACCTGGTTCATGACCGAGAACACGCTGCAGCGCCCGCACAGCATCGATATGCAGCTCAAGGACGGGCCGTTCAAGCGCCTGCACGGGCGCTGGGAATTCCATGCGCTGGCCGAGGACGCCTGCAAGGTCACCCTGACGCTGGAGTTCGAGCCGACCTCACGCCTGCTCGGTCCGGCCCTGGCGCTGGGCTTCCAGGGCCTGGCCGACCGCATGGTGAATGATTTCGTCCGCGTCGCCGACGCCCAGGACTGAGCCGTGATCACCGTCGAGGTGGTGCTGGCCTGGCCCGATCGGGCCGCGTCGCGGGTGCTGTCGCTGCCCGAAGGCACTACGATCGCCCAGGCCATCGCCGTGGCCGCCATTGACGGCAGCGCGCAATGCCCGGCAGTGGCCGTGCACGGCCTGCTGGCCAAGCCGGATCAGGTGCTGCGCGAGGGCGACCGGGTCGAGCTGCTGCGTCCGCTGCTGGCCGACCCGAAAGACAACCGCCGCCGGCGCGCACGCGCCGGCGGCTGAGTGAAGAAGTCAGGCCTCAGCGGCCGCGCTTCTTCTTGTCCTTGGGCAGGTTGCGGCCGAACTGGCGCACCGTGCTGCGGGCCAGCTGGGCATCATCGCTGGCGAAGTACTCGCCGTCCCAGCGGGTGACCGCGTCGTTCTCGAAGTAGACGGTGAAGTTCTTCACGTCCGTCTTGCCCACGCGGTTCACGCGCTGGCTGGCGGTGTAGTCCCAGCGCTGGGCATGGAACGGGTCCGCGACGGAGGGCGTGCCGAGCAGGGCACTGACCTGCTGCTTGCTCTGGCCCACCTGCAGCTGACCGACGGCCTGCTCCCGGATCAGGTTGCCCTGATAGATGGGTTGCTTGTAAATGATGCCGCAGCCCGTGGTGGACAGGGCAACGGCGGCGACCAGCAGGAGATTGCGCATCGGGGAATGGCGTTTGGGGAAATCGAGTCGATGATACACTCCTGACGTGTCGCCGCGACCCAATCCGAGGCAGCTGGCGCTAAATCGCCAATGAACGGAGAAGTATGGAAACCCACGACCTGCGCAAAGTCGGCCTGAAGGTGACCCATCCGCGTATGCGGATCCTGGCGCTGCTCGAGCAGCGCAATGCCAGTCACCACATGACCGCCGAAGACATCTACCGCCAGCTCCTGGAGCACGGGGATGAGATCGGCCTGGCCACGGTGTACCGGGTGCTGACCCAGTTCGAGGCCGCCGGCCTGGTGCTGAAGCACAATTTCGAAGGTGGCCAGGCCGTCTACGAGCTGGACCGCGGTGGCCACCACGACCACATGGTCGATGTCGACAGTGGCAAGATCATCGAGTTCGAAAGCCATGAGATCGAGGAGCTGCAGCGCAAGATCGCGGCCGACCATGGCTACGAGCTGGAAGAGCACTCGCTGGTGCTCTACGTCCGCAAGAAGCGTCGGTAACGGCCTGCAGGCCGCCCGGATGCGATCAAAAAACCCCGGGCATGCCCGGGGTTTTCGTTTTCAGGGGGAGGCGCCGGTTCCGGCGGGGCGCCGGCCAGCGGCCGGCACTAGCCGATCACGGGGGCCTCAGGCCTGCAGCAGCTTGCGCGCCGCCGCCCGGGCTTCCTTGCTGACTTCCACGCCGCCCAGCATCCGGGCCAGCTCTTCTTCGCGGGCCTTGGTATCGAGCTTTTCGACCGCGCTCTGGGTCATGCCGTCCACCGGCGCCTTGCTGACCCGGTAGTGGGCGTGGCCCTTGGAGGCGACCTGGGGCAGATGGGTGACGCACAGCACCTGACGCTTCTCGCCCAAGGCGCGCAGCTTCTGCCCGACGATGTCGGCCACGGCGCCGCCGATGCCCGAATCGACCTCGTCGAAGACCATGGTCGGCACCGCGTCCAGGCCCAGCGCGGCGACTTCGATCGCCAGCGAGATACGGGAAAGCTCACCACCCGAGGCGACCTTGCGCAGGGCGCGCGGTGGCTGGCCGGCGTTGGCGGCGACCAGGAACTCGACCCGCTCGGCGCCGTTCGGGTCCGGCTTGGCCACGGTCTGCGGCTCGATATCGATCAGGAACTGACCGCCGCCCATGCCCAGCTCGCCGATCAGGGTGGTGGTGGTGTCCGACAGGGCCTTGGCGGCTTTCCGGCGGCTGGCGCTGAGCACCTCGGCCACGGTCTTCCACTGGCCGGCGGCACGGTCGATCTCGCCGGCCAGGGCCTGCAGGCGCTCGTCGGCACCGCGCAGCTGCTCGACTTCAGCCTCCATTGCGTCGCGGTGCTCGCCGAGCGCTTCCATCGGTACGCGGTGCTTGCGGGCGAGGTCGTGCAGGCGGCCGAGACGGCGCTCGATATCCTCGAACTGCTCCGGGTCGGCATCCAGGTCGTCATGCACGCGATCGAGCAGGGACAGCGCTTCGTCCAGCTGGATGGCGGCGCTGTCGAGCAGGGCATCGACCTCGCCGAGTCGGCTGTCGTGTTCGGCCACGCGGGCCAGGTCATGGCGGGTCTGCTGCAGCAGCTGCAGGACCGAGACCTCGTCATCCCCATTGAGGCGGCTGACGGCCACGTCGCAGGCGCCGATCAGCGCGCTGGCATGGGCCTGGCGGCGGTGGCTGCTGCCCAGGGTGGCGATCGAGGCCGGGTCCAGATCCTCACGCTTGAGCTCGCTGAGCTGGTGCTCCAGGTAGCCGATCCGGTCGCTCACGTCGCCCTGGCGCGAGAGCGCCTCGGCTTCATCGACCAGCGTCTGCCAGCGTGCCGCGGTCTGGCGGACCTGGGCGCGCTCGGCGTCGTTGCGGGCGAAGGCATCCAGCAGCGAGAGCTGCGAGGGGCGCGAGAGCAGCGCCTGCTGTTCGTGCTGGCCGTGGATCTCCACCAGCATGCCGGCCAGCTCGGTGAGCTGGGTCAGCGTCACCGGGCGGCCGTTGATGAAGGCGCGCGAGCCACCGTCGGCGCGGATCACCCGTCGCAACTGGCACTGTTCTTCGTCGTCCAGCTCGTTGTCGCGCAGCCACTGGCGGGCCGGCGCGTCGGCCAGCGGCGCGAATTCGGCCGAGAGCTCGGCGCGCGCGGCACCGTGGCGGACCACGCCGCTGTCGGCGCGCAGCCCGGACAAAAAGCCCAGCGCGTCCACCATCAGCGACTTGCCCGCGCCGGTTTCACCTGAGACCACGGTCATGCCGGCGCCGAATTCCAGCTCGGTGGCGCGGACGACCGCGAAATCCTTGATCGATAGATGTCTAAGCATGGTCTACGTTGTACACGAGGGGTGTCTCCAAGCCGCGCACGCTAGCATGGGCCGGGGGCGTCTCCAATGACTTGCCAACGCCCCGTGCAGCCATTATCTAAGTGGGCGTCTCACAGGCTGATTCCATGCATCCTTCCGCGTCCCATCTCGCCCCGCGCGCCCGCCATCTGCTGCGGACGCTGATCGCGCGCCACATCCAGGATGGGGAGCCGGTCGGCTCGCAGACCCTTGCCCGGCATGCCGGCCTGGATGTCAGCCCGGCCACGATCCGCAACATCCTGGGCGACCTGGAAGACCTCGGCCTGCTCAGCTCGCCGCACACCTCGGCCGGCCGGGTGCCGACCGCGCACGGCTACCGGGTGTTCGTGGACAGCCTGGTCAAGATGCAGCCGCCGGGCGAGGGCGAGCTCAGCCGCCTGCGCACCGAGCTGGCCACCGGCACCGGCACCCAGGCCCTGCTCGGCAGTGCCTCGGAGCTGCTCTCGGCGATGAGCCATTTCGTCGGGGTGGTCAGTGCCCCGCGCCGGGAGCAGTTCGCGTTCCGGCATATCGATTTCGTGGCGCTAGACGCGCGCCGGGTGCTGGCGATCCTGGTGTTCGCCGACAACGAGGTGCAGAACCGGGTGATCGAACCGCGCCGCGGCTTCAATCCCGGGGAGCTGGAGCAGGTCGCCAACTACCTCAATGCCAACTGCGCCGGGCGGCCGCTGGCCGAGATCCGGGCCCGGCTGCTGCTGGAGCTGCGCGATGCGCAGTCGGAAATGGAGCAACTGCTGGCGCACAGCATCGAGCTGGCCGAGCAGGCGATGGTGCCGCCGGCCGATGACATGGTGCTGGCCGGGCAGACCCGCCTGATGGGTGTGCAGGACCTGTCCGATCTGGAGCGCCTGCGCGAGCTGTTCGATGTGTTCGCCAGCAAGCGCGAGATCCTGCAGCTGCTCGAGCGCACCATCCAGGCCCCGGGCGTGCGCATCTTCATCGGCGAAGAGACCGGGGTGATGCCGCTGGAGAGCGTCTCGCTGGTCACCGCCCCGTACTCGGCCGATGGCCAGGTGCTGGGGGTGCTGGGGGTGATCGGCCCGAAGCGGATGGCCTACGACCGCATGATCCCGCTGGTGGAAGCCACCGCCCAGGTACTGGGGGCCGCGCTGGGCTCGCCCGCTGGCGGCGGATTGTCCCGCGATCGCGCATAAAGCGGCCCTGGACTCTTGAATCCCGTAGCCGCGCCCACATAGGGATGGGTGGAGGCGGAGAGTCACCGCCAAGGATCCGGAAATGAACCAAGATCAGTCAGATATCGCATCCCAGAATCCCGCCGGCGAGCCCGGCGCTGAGCCGTCCCTGCAGCAGCAGCTGGACAGCCTGCACAACGAGCTGGCCCTGCTGCGTTCGGAGTCGCTGCGCGAACGCGCCGACCTGGACAACCAGCGCAAGCGCGTTGCCCGCGACGTGGAACAGGCGCGCCGCTTCGCCAACGAAAAGCTGCTTGGCGAGCTGCTGCCGGTGTTCGACAGCCTCGATGCCGGCCTCAATGCCGCCGGCAGCGAGCCGAGCCCGCTGCGCGAAGGTCTCGAACTGACCTACAAGCAGCTGCTCAAGGTCGCCGCCGACAATGGCCTGACCCTGCTCGACCCGACCGGCCAGACCTTCAACCCAGACCACCACCAGGCCATCAGCCAGGTCGACGCGCCCGGCGCGGCGCCCGGCAGCGTGGTGCAGGTATTCCAGAAGGGCTACCTGCTCAACGACCGCCTGCTGCGGCCGGCGCTGGTCGTGGTGGCCCGCGACTGACCCACGGGTCGGTCCGCCGGGCCAGGCCCGGCGGTTCGACCGGACGCTGAACGCGTTGGGTCGCCATCGGACACTGTGTTTGATGGACGGCTTGAAAGTGTCCGCAGCGTCCCACACATCCCATTCATAACCCGGCAGCTGCCGGATGTACCCAGAACTTTCAGGAGTCTCCCTCATGGGCAAGATCATTGGTATCGACCTCGGCACCACCAACTCGTGTGTGGCGATCATGGACGGCGGCAAGGCCCGCGTCATCGAAAATTCGGAAGGCGATCGCACCACGCCCTCCATCGTCGCCTACACCAAGGACGGCGAAGTCCTGGTCGGCGCCTCGGCCAAGCGCCAGGCGGTGACCAACCCGAAGAACACCTTCTACGCTGTCAAGCGCCTGATCGGCCGCAAGTTCACCGACGCTGAAGTCCAGAAGGACATCGCGCACGTGCCCTACGGCATCCTGGCCCATGACAACGGCGACGCCTGGGTCCAGACCAGCGACGGCAAGAAGATGGCCCCGCAGGAAATCTCCGCCCGCGTGCTGGAGAAGATGAAGAAGACCGCCGAAGCGTTCCTGGGTGAGACCGTCACCGAGGCCGTGATCACCGTGCCAGCCTACTTCAACGACAGCCAGCGTCAGGCCACCAAGGACGCCGGCCGCATCGCCGGTCTGGAAGTCAAGCGCATCATCAACGAGCCGACCGCTGCTGCCCTGGCCTATGGCCTGGACAAGGGTGACGGCCGTGACCGCAAGATCGTTGTGTACGATCTGGGCGGCGGCACCTTCGACGTCTCGATCATCGAGATCGCCAACGTCGACGGTGAGAAGCAGTTCGAAGTGCTGGCCACCAACGGTGACACCTTCCTGGGCGGCGAAGACTTTGACAACCGCGTCATCGAATACCTCGTCGACGAGTTCAACAAGGACCAGGGCATCGACCTGCGCAAGGATCCGCTTGCCCTGCAGCGCCTGAAGGACGCCGCCGAGCGCGCCAAGATCGAGCTGTCCACCAGCCAGCAGACCGAAGTGAACCTGCCGTACGTCACCGCTGACGCGTCGGGCCCGAAGCACCTGAACATCAAGCTGACCCGCGCCAAGCTGGAAGCGCTGGTGGAAGACCTGATCAAGAAGTCGATCGAGCCGTGCCGCATCGCGCTGAATGATGCCGGCCTGCGTTCGAGCGACATCGGTGAAGTGATCCTGGTCGGCGGTCAGACCCGCATGCCGAAGGTGCAGCAGGCCGTGACCGAGTTCTTCGGCAAGGAACCGCGCAAGGACGTCAACCCGGACGAAGCCGTGGCACTGGGTGCTGCGATCCAGGGCGGCGTGCTGGGCGGCGACGTCAAGGACGTGCTGCTGCTGGACGTGACCCCGCTGTCGCTGGGCATCGAGACCCTGGGTGGCGTGTTCACCAAGATCATCGAGAAGAACACCACCATCCCGACCAAGGCCTCGCAGGTGTTCTCCACCGCCGAGGACAACCAGTCGGCCGTGACCGTGCACGTGCTGCAGGGTGAGCGTGAGCAGGCCCGCTTCAACAAGTCGCTGGCCAAGTTCGACCTCTCCGGCATCGAGCCGTCGCCGCGCGGCCTGCCGCAGGTGGAAGTGTCCTTCGACATCGACGCCAACGGCATCCTGCACGTGTCGGCCAAGGACAAGAAGACCAACAAGGAACAGAAGGTCGAGATCAAGGCCGGTTCGGGTCTGTCCGAGGACGAGATCGCACGCATGGTCGCCGACGCGGAAGCCAACCGCGAAGAAGACAAGAAGTTCCATGAGCTGGTCCAGGCCCGCAACCAGGCTGACGCGCTGATCCACGGTACCCGTACCGCGATCACCGAACACGGCAGCAAGGTCGGTGGCGATGTGATCGGCAAGGTGGAGTCGGCCCTGGCCGATCTGGAAATCGCGATGAAGAGCGATGACAAGGCACAGATCGAAGCCAAGTCGAAGGTGCTGGAAGAAGCCGGCCAGGCCCTGTTCGCGGCCTCCGCGGCAGCCGAGCAGGGTGGCGCGGCACCGGGCCCGGATGCCGGTGGCAACAGCGGCGCGCACGACGATGTGGTCGACGCCGAGTTCACCGAAGTCAAGGACGACAAGAAGTCCTGATCCGGCCATGACACGGGACGTTGCGCAGGCAACGTCCCGTTGTCGTATCCCCCTTCTGGTCCTGACAGCCGTATCCCGGCCTGTCGGGGCGCCCGGCGAAAGAGCGGACCTGGTGCCGCTCTTCCGTTTTGACGAATCCCGACTTCCGGAACCCGATTCAAGTTATGAGCAAGCGCGATTACTACGAAGTGCTGAGCGTGTCCCGCACCGCCAGCGATGAAGAACTGAAGAAGGCCTATCGCCGTTGCGCGATGAAGTTCCACCCGGACCGCAATCCGGGTGACAACGAG
>NZ_JBSZJV010000031.1:0-28314 GCF_054188265.1 Stenotrophomonas sp. IS26 | reverse complement strand
GGCGGCGGGGCCGGGCGGGTGGTCTTGCCGCCGCCACAGGCGCTCAGCAGGGCGATGATCGCCAGCAGGGCCAGGCGGCCGGGC
Organism: Stenotrophomonas sp. IS26; assembly: GCF_054188265.1. Taxonomy (NCBI): domain Bacteria; kingdom Pseudomonadati; phylum Pseudomonadota; class Gammaproteobacteria; order Lysobacterales; family Lysobacteraceae; genus Stenotrophomonas; species Stenotrophomonas sp. IS26. Next base: position 28,230 of record NZ_JBSZJV010000031.1, on the reverse strand, counting down.
AGGCGGGTCAGGCGCGAAACTGGCGTCATGTGCATGTTGTCCGGATAATGCGCGACCTTAGAAGGCCGTCATGATGGCGGCGTATCCGGCAGGCCACAACCCGCCTCACCCGTCTGCCCTCGGCAGTCTCCAGACCAGAGTTGCGCATGAAGATCGAAAAAGACCGCGTCGTCCGTTTCCATTACACCGTCGCCGAGCAGGGCCAGGAGCCGATCGAGAGCTCCAAGGACCGTGATCCGCTGGCGATCCTGATCGGCCACGGCAACATCATCCCGGGCCTGGAAAACGCCATGATGGACAAGGAAGCCGGCGCCACCTTCGAGGTGGACGTGAAGGCGACCGATGCCTACGGCGAGCGCCGCGAAGGCCTGACCCAGCGCGTGCCCAAGAAGCACTTCGGCACCAGCAAGCTGGTGCCGGGCCAGCAGGTCGTGCTGCAGACCAACTTTGGCCCGCGCGCGGTCACCGTCGAGAAGGTCGGCATGAGCGTGGTCGATGTCGACCTGAACCACCCGATGGCCGGCAAGGACCTGCACTTCAACGTGGAGATCGTTGACGTGCGCGAAGCCAGCAAGGAAGAAATCGAGCACGGCCACGTGCACGGCGACGGCGGCCACCAGCACTGAGTGCTGCAACCCCTCGCTGATCCAACGGCCCGCTTCGGCGGGCCGTTTTCGTTCGTGCGGCAGGCCCCCGCGCGCACGGCATAATGGCGGGCCTGGTCAGCGGATTGCCTGTGAACGCAGCTTCTTCTCCTTTGCAGCCGGTGGGTGCCCACGAGCGCATCGCCGTCATCGACATCCTGCGCGGGTTCGCGCTGCTGGGCATCCTGCTGATGAACATGGAGGCCTTCAGCGGTCCGCTGGACCTGTCCTTCACCGGCATCGATCCGCATTGGCAGGGCGCGGACTACTGGGCCGATGCGGCCATCTACGTGCTGGTCCAGGGCAAGTTCTTCACCCTGTTCTCGCTGCTGTTCGGCGCGGGGTTCTCGGTCATGGCGCAGCGCGCCGACGCGGCCGGTCGCGCATTCGCACCGTTCTATCTGCGCCGCAGCGCGGCACTGCTGCTGATCGGCCTGTGCCACGCGGTGCTGGTGTGGTCCGGCGACATCCTGGTGATCTACGCGTTGATCTCGCTGCTGCTGCTCGCCTGCCGCGAGGCGCCGCGCAGTTGGTTGCCCGCGATGGGCGCGATCAGCTATCTGGGCGCTGCCGCCCTGGTGCTGGTGCTGGGGGCGTTGATGAGCTGGATGGCCAGCATGGAGCACACGCAGGAACCGCTGCGCGAGGCCATCGCCCAGGCCCAACGCACGATCGAGCTGCAGCGCCAGGCGTACGCGCATGGCAGCTGGGGGCAGGCGGTGGGACAGCGCCTGCGTGATCTCGGCGCGATGCTGTCGGGCATCTTCGTGATCGGTCCGGAAGTGCTGGGCATGTTCCTGATCGGCAGCTGGTTCGCGCGCAGTGGCGCGCTGGCCGAACCCGAGCGGTTTGCGCGGCTGTATGCACGGCTGCGCTGGATCGCGTTGCCGGTCGGGCTGGTGCTGATGCTGGGCAGTGCGATCTGGCACCCCTATCAGGCACCTGGCACGCTGGATCTGCGCAGCGGCGTGGCGTATGCGATCAGTGCACTGGCCGGGCTGCTGATGTGCCTGGGCTATCTGGCCTGGATCGTGCACTGGCGCGCACGCCTGCAGATGCTGGCGCCGATGGGGCGGATGGCGCTCACGCATTACATCGGCCAGTCGCTGGTCTGTACCTGGGTGTTCTATGGCTATGGATGGGGCGCGTTCGAAACGATGCCGCGGCTGTGGCAGATCCCGTTCGCGCTGGCGCTGTTTGCGCTGCAGCTCGCGATCAGCCATGCGTGGCTGCGGTACTTCCGGTTCGGGCCGCTGGAGTGGATCTGGCGCGCGATGACCTATCTGCAGTGGCCGCCGTTGCGCCGGGCCTGACACGGCGGTGCCGCGCACCCTCACGTCTGGATCGCAGCCGGTCGTGGCATGCTGGGCAGGAGCATGAGCGTCGGCACCGGCCAGTTGATGGCAGACCTGATCAACGGCCGCGCGCCGGTGATCGATCCTGCCCCTTACCGAGTTGAGCGATGCCAATGACGACGCAATACGACTATGACCTGATCGTGCTGGGCGGTGGTTCCGGCGGCCTGGCCGCGGCGTTCCGCGCCGCGCAGCACGGCCAGCGGGTAGCGATGCTGGAGCCGGGCGAGCTCGGCGGCACCTGCGTCAATGTCGGCTGCGTGCCGAAGAAGGCGATGTGGCTCGCCGCCGATCTGTCCGGACGCATCGGCTTGGCTGCAGCGATGGGATTCGATGTGCCGGTGCGCCCATCACTGGATTGGAAAGAGCTGGTGGTACATCGCCAGGCGTACATTGCCAACATCCATGCCAGCTATCTCAAGCGCCTGGATGAAAACAAGGTGGTACGGGTGCCGCGTCGTGGCCGCCTCGTGGATGCGCACACCGTGGAGTGCAGCGATGGTGTACGGATCAGCGCCTCGCACATTCTGATCGCAACCGGTGCCCATCCCCAGCGCCCGGACATTCCCGGTGCCGAACTGGGCCTGGTCTCCGATGATTTCTTCAATCTGTGCAGTGCGCCGGAGCGGGTCGCGATCGTGGGCGGTGGCTACATCGCAGTGGAGCTGGCCGGGCTGCTGCAGGCGCTCGGCAGCCGCGTGACCCTGCTGGTCCGTGGTGAACGGTTGCTGGAGCGCTTCGATGCGGAACTGACCGGACAGCTCGCCGATAATCTTCGCCATCAGGGCGTCCAGCTCCATTTCGGGTATCGCCTGCGTGAGTTGCAGCGTGATGGCGATGCGGTGGTGGCGCTCGGGCACGACGGGCCCGCCGATGGTCACTTCGATGCCGTGTTCTTCGCCACTGGCCGGCGCGGTAACAGTGCCGATCTCGGGCTGGAGGCCGTGGGTGTGGTGGTCGGTGAGAAGGGCGAGGTCGAGGTCGACGCGTGGCAGACCACCGCGGTACCCAGCGTGCATGCGGTGGGCGACATCGCCGGCAAGGTTGGCCTGACCCCGGTGGCGATCGCCGCGGCGCGCAAGCTGATCGACCGCCTGTTCGGTGGCCAGCCCCAGGCGAAGATGGACTATGAAAACGTGGCCAGTGTGGTGTTCTCGCATCCGGCCCTGGGCGCGGTGGGGCTGAGCGAAGAAGAGGCCTGTGCGAGATACGGCGATGTGCGCGTGTACCGCAGCAACTTCCGCCCGATGCTGCAGGCGTTGGCTGACGGTACCCAGCGCAGCCTGTTCAAGCTGGTCTGCGTGGGCGAGGACGAGCGCGTGGTCGGCGTGCACCTGCTGGGCGAGTCTGCGGATGAAATCCTGCAGGGGTTCGCGCTGGCGGTGAAGATGGGTGTGACCAAGGCCCAGTTCGACGACACCGTGGCGATCCATCCAACCTCCGCAGAAGAAGTCGTACTGATGCGCTGAACGCGCATCAGCGGCGTGCACCTGCCGCAGCCGCAGCAGGGATCCGGGAGTGCCGCCACGCATGCGACAATGGCCGCCCCACCTGCTGCCCAGCCGCCTCCGTGCGGCTGTCCGCCGTCCTGATGTCCTCTCCCGCCTCCTTGCTGCCCACGTCCTCCAGCCGCATCGCCGCCGGCGGTATCGCACTGGCCGCGATCGGCGCGATCGCTGCTTCGGGCAAGGCGGTCATCGTCAAACTCGCCTATCGGCATGGCGTGGACGCCACCACGCTGCTGGCCCTGCGGATGCTGATGGCCTTTCCGCTGTTCGCGGTGTTGGCGGTGTGGTCGGCCCGGCGCGCGCCGGCGCTGTCGTGGGGCGACCGCGGGCGGGTGGTGTCGCTGGGCTTCACCGGTTACTACCTGTCCAGCCTGCTGGACTTCCAGGGCCTGCAGTACATCAGCGTGACACTGGAACGGCTGATCCTGTACTTGAACCCGACCCTGGTGCTGCTGATCAGCCTGGTCCTGCTGAAAAAGCGCCCCGGTCGCTGGCAGGTGGCGGCGCTGGTGCTCAGCTATCTCGGCGTCCTGCTGGCCTTCGGGCATGACCTGCAGCTGGAAGGCGGGCGCATCGTGCTGGGCAGTGCGCTGGTGTTCGCCAGCGCGCTGAGCTATGCGCTGTATCTGTTCGGCAGTGGCCAGGTGGTGGCCCGGATCGGTGCGATCCGCCTGACCGCCTATGCCAGCTGCGTGGCCTGCGTGCTGTGCGTGCTGCACTTCGCGGTGCTCCACCCGATGGCCGCGCTGGGCCAGGCGCCCACGCCGGTGTACTGGCTGTCGCTGATCAATGCCACGGTCTGCACGGTGCTGCCGGTGATGGCGATCATGCTGGCGGTGAAGCGGATCGGTTCGTCGCTGGCCGCCCAGGTGGGTATGCTCGGTCCGGTCTCCACCATCGTGATGAGTCTATGGCTGCTCGACGAACCCATGGGGCCGTGGCAGATCCTCGGCACGGCCTTGGTCCTGCTCGGCGTGCTGCTGGTCAGCCGGGTCCGCGCGTGAATGCGGCCGCCGTGGGCGATGACCCGGCGGCGCAGGCGCGTGCACGGATTCTGGCGGTGATCCGGGCGATTCCGCGCGGGCAGGTGATGGGCTATGGCCAGGTCGCCGCCAAGGCCGGGCTACCGGGCAGGGCGCGGCTGACCGCACGCGTGCTTGGCATGAATGACGACCCGGAACTGCCGTGGCACCGCGTGCTGCGCTCGGACGGGCGCATCGCGATGCCGGAAGGCTCGGCCGGGTGGAAAGAACAGAGCCAGCGGCTGCGCGCCGAGGGCGTGGCGATCGAGCGGGGGCGGGTCAAGGGCATGCCGGTGGCCGGTGCCAATGATCTGGATGCCGCCCTGTGGGGACCGGGCTGACGCTGCCTGCGCGTTGAATGCCCGCGCTGGCGCGCAGATCGCGGCCGGGTGCTGCGGCTATGATGGGCGCAGTTCCAAAGGATGCCCTCATGTTTCCGCGCCTGCCCACTGTCACCAAAGCGTTGCTGATCGCCAATGCCCTGCTGTTCCTGCTGCAGCAGCCGTTCCTGCTTGGCAATGCCACGTTCGAGCCCTTCATGCTGCAGCCTCTGGGGGGCGGCTTCGATCCGTTCTCGCCGGGCGGCAATTTCCAGCCCTGGCAGCTGCTGACCTATGGCTTCCTGCATGGCAGCTTCGGCCATCTGTTCTTCAACATGCTCGCGCTCTTCATGTTCGGTGCGCCGCTGGAACAGACCTGGGGCGAAAAACGCTTCCTCACCTATTACCTGGTGTGCGTCGCCGGCGCCGGCCTGTGCCAGCTGCTGGTCGGCATGATGCTGGCCGACCCGGCCACGGTGCTGGGTGCTTCGGGTGGCGTGTTCGGCCTGTTGCTGGCCTACGGCATGCTGTTCCCCAACCAGCGGGTGATGCTGCTGTTCCCGCCGATCCCGATGAAGGCACGTACCTTCGTGATCGTGTTCGGCGCGATGGAACTGATGCTGGGCGCCACCGGCTGGCAGCCGGGCGTGGCCCACTTCGCGCACTTGGGCGGCATGCTGTTCGGCTGGCTGTTGATCCGCTACTGGCGCGGCCAACCACCGTTCAACAACCGACGTCCGCCGGGCCCGCCGAAGCGTCCCAACCACCTGCGCAGCATCAAGTAAGGCAAATAACAGGGACGGAGGTAGTTAATAACCACCTCCGTCCCCGTTAAAGGAAAAGGGCGCCCAGTGGGCGCCCTTTTCGTTTGCTACATAGCCAGACTCAGCGCCAGACCTTGATCTGGTCGTTGTCCACGCGCTGCATCGGCTGGCCGGGCTTGCAGGTGAACGTGGCACCGAAGGCCGGCAGGTTGGACAGCGGGCCATTGGTGCGCCAGCGGCCCGGGGCCAGGATGTCCGAGGTCACGCGCTGGGCGGCCACGTTCGGCGAGAGCTGCTGCGGCCACAGGCTCGCCCACGCACGGAAGAAGCCCTGCTGGGCGGCCGGCTTGGCCGCCGGTTCGACAGCCTTGTAAGCCTCCCACGCCAGTTCCAGACCGGCCAGGTCGGCCAGATTCTCTTCGCGGGTGAGTTCACCGTTGACCTTGGCACCCTTCACGCCCGGGTAGTCGTAGCCGCTGTACTGGGCGGCCACGCGGTTGCCGAACAGGGTCCAGGCGGTCTTGTCAGCCGGGGTCCACCAACTGCGCAGTTCGCCCTTGGCATCCACCAGCGCGCCCTTGGCGTCGATCGCACGGGTCAGTTCGTGCGCGACGAGCGCGCCGTAGCTGCCGAACAGGTCGGCGGTATCGCCCTTGGCATTGAACACCGGGCCCTGCAGCACGGCGGCGGTGACGATCAGGCGGTTCTGCGCGATGTCATACGCCAGTGCCGGCTGCTGCGGCAGCACGTCCCAGCGGCGGTCGGCGTTGCCCTTGCCGATGCGCTTCATTTCCTCGCGGTGGCGCCAGGTGGAGGCGATCAGCATGTTGCCGCCGAAGCTGCCGCGGCCCATCGGCTGCACCGTGTAGTCCAGATCGCGCAGCGGGGTGCCGATCTCGATCTTCAGCGCAGCCAGCTTGGCCTGTGCTTCGGTCTTGGCCTCATCGCTCATCCAGGTGCTGCGCTTGACCGCATCGATCTGCACTTCGCGGATCTTGTCCACCACCAGCGCCGCCTTGCGACGGTCGTCGGCCGACAGGTGCTTGGCCGCATATTCGCGGCCGACCATCGGGCCGGCAGCCACGTTGATCGCATCCAGCACCTGCTCCCAGCGCGCCGGCGGCAGGGTCTGGCCACGCATCACACGGCCACGGAATTCGAATTCGGCATCGCGGTAGGCCTTGGACAGGTACGGGGCCATCGCATCACCCACGCGCCAGCGCAGGTAGACCTTCCACTGTTCCGGCTTGAGCCGGGTGACCATGCCGTCGAGCTGCTTGAACAGCGCCGGATCGGACAGCGAGACCAGGTCGTCATTGACGCCCTGTGCCTTCAGGAAGGCCTCCAGCTGCAGGTTGCGGTAACGGCTGTTGAGCTCCTTGGTGGAGATCGGCGCGTAGTTGTTGAACGGATTGTTGATGCCGGCCAGCGACTGCGCATTGCGCGCCAGCTCGGTCTCCAGCGCGATCACCGACTGCGATTCGGCATCGAGCTTGTCAGCCGGGGTACCGGTCAGCGCCAGCACCTGCTTGACGTAAGTACGGTAGCGCGCCATCAGCGCGACGGTGTCGGCATCGGTACGGGTATAGAACGCCGGGTCCGGCAGGCCCATGCCGCCCTGCATGAAGTAACCGATGTGGCGATCCAGCGCCTTCAGGTCCACGTCCGGGGCAAAGTTGAAGGCCACCGGGATGCCGACCTGGTGCAGCGCGGCGATCGAGGCCGGCACGTCCTTGGCCTTCTTGATCGCGTTGATGCGGGTCAGCAACGGGGCGATCGGGTTGGAACCGTCGGCTTCCACCGCGGCCTCGTCCAGGCCGCTGGCCCAGAAGTCGCCGAGCAGCTTCTGCACGTTGCCCTGCGGTGCGGTCATCGCCCCATCCAGCAGTTCACGCTGCTGCTGGCGCGCGCGGTCGGCCAGCTGGCCCAGTGCGGTGGTGGCACCGGTCTGCGGCACCGGATTGGCTTTCAGCCAGGTCGCGTTGGTGGCCTCGTAGAAGTCGCTGCACTGGGCGCTGACGGCCGGCGCGCGGGCGGCGGCCTTCTTCTTCGGCGCGGCGTGCGCATCGTGTGCGATGACCAGGGAGGCCAGGCTCAGGCCCAGGGCAATGGCGAGCGGACGGAGGTTGGACATGTAAAGCGAATCCAGCAGGATTGGGATCGCGCGAGTGTACCAAGCAAAGCGAAACGAGCGTGATGGGGAGCATGCGCCGCAAAAGCAAAGGCCCGGGAGATCCCGGGCCTTTGCACGCATCACATCACGCGTGGGCGCGATGGTTTACCAGATCACCACCTGCTGGTCGCCTGCGCGCACCATCGGCGAACCGGCCTTGCACTGGAACGCAGCGGCGAAGGTCGGCAGGTTCGACGGGGCGCCCATCGCACGGAACTGCGCCGGGGCATGCGGGTCGGTCGCCAGACGGACCTTCATGTTCTCCGGGGTGTACTTGGTGCGCCACACGGTGGCCCAGTTGAAGAAGAAGCGCTGGTCGCGGGTGAAGCCGTCGACCTTCGGGTCTTCCTTGCCGGCCGAGGCCTTCTGCAGGGCATCGTAGGCGGTGGCCAGGCCACCCAGGTCGGCGATGTTCTCGCCCAGGGTCAGCTTGCCGTTGACCGGCTGGCCATCCACCTTGTAGCCATCGAACTGCTTGATCAGCTTGCCGGTCAGGCCGCTGAAGTTCTTGGTGTCGGCCTCGGTCCACCAGTTCTCGAAGTTGCCGGTCGGCCCGAAACGGCTGCCCTGGTCGTCGTAACCGTGGGTCATTTCGTGGCCGATCACCGCACCGATGCCGCCGTAGTTCAGCGCGTCATCGGCCTTGGGATCGAAGAACGGCGGCTGCAGGATGGCGGCCGGGAACACGATCTCGTTCTGCAGCGGGTTGTAGTAGGCATTGACCGTCTGCGGGGTCATGCCCCACTCGGTCTTGTCCACCGGCTGGCCGATCTTGGACAGCGCGAACTTGTAATTGAATTCGTTCGCCGCGCGCACGTTGCCCAGGTAGCTGTCGCGACCGGTGGTCAGGCCGCTCCAGTCACGCCACTTGTCCGGGTAGCCGATCTTCGGGGTGAAGGTTTCCCACTTGGCGATCGCCTTGGCTTTGGTCTCGTCGCTCATCCAGGTCAGGCCCTGGATGCGCTCCTTGAGCGAGGCGGCCAGGTTCTTGACCAGTTCTTCCATCTTGGCCTTGGCTTCCGGCGAGAAAGCGACCTTGACGTACAGCTGGCCGAACGCATCGCCGGCATCGTTTTCGATGGTGCCCAGCACGCGCTTCCAACGCGGCTTCTGCTCCTTCTGACCGTTCAGGGTCTTGCCGTAGAAGTTGTAGTTCTCGTTGACGAAGGCATCGGCCAGGTACGGCGAGGCGCCGTCCACGGTGTGGAAGCGCAGGTAGGCGCGCCACACCGACGGATCGGTGTCGCCCAGCGCCTTGCTCACTTCCTGGTGGAAGCTTGGCATGGCCAGCGAGAACTTCTCCGGCGCGGCGATGCCCTGGGCCTTGAAGAACTCGGTCCAGCTGAAGTTCGGGGTCAGCTTGTCCGCATCGGCCACGGTGACCGGGTTGTAGAACAGCGAGACATCGCGCGAGAGCTCGACGCTGGACTTGGAGGCCTTGGCCAGGCGGGTTTCGAACTTGACCACATCGGCGGCCTGCTTCTCGGCATCGGCCGTGGCCACGCCGGCCAGTTCCAGCACCTTGGCCACATGGGCCTGGTAGGCCTTGAGCTTGTCGGCGTTCTTGGCGTCGGTGTAGTAAGTGGTGTCGGGCAGGCCGAGGCCGCCCTGGCTGGCGTAGGCCAGGTTCATGCTGGAATTCTTGAAGTCCGCTTCCGGACCGAAGCCGAACAGCACGTTCTCGCCCTTGGCCGCGCTGGTGCGCAGGTAGTTGGCGATCGCATCCTTGTCCTGCAGGCCGTCGATGGCGGTCAGTTCGGCCTTGATCGGCTCGATGCCCTGGGCATTGATCTTGGCCTCGTCCATGCCGGTGGCCCAGAAGTCGCCGACGATCTTTTCGATGCCGACCGGGTTCTTGACCGCCGCGACCTGCTCGGCGAGCTGGTGCTGCACGGCGACCGAGCGCTCGTCCAGGATGGTGAAGGCGCCCCAGCTGGTGCGGTCGGCCGGGATCTCATTGGCGGCCAGCCACTTGCTGTTGACGTAGTCACCGAACGCACCGCAGGCGTCCATGCTGGTGTCCAGATCGGACGGGTGGAAGGCGTTGTAGGCCGGCAGCTTGCTCTCGTCGAGCGTGTACTCGGTGGCGGCGGGGGCCGCCGGCGCGGCGGTGGAGGCTGCGCTGTCCGTGGCCGGGGTTTCGTTCTTGCCGCAGCCGACCAGCGCGGCCGAAACGGCCAGGGTCAGCAGTACCAGTTTGGGTGTACGAGCGATCACGTGATTGGCCTCCAGGCCGGAAAGTCATGCAGGAATGGCCCGGAAGGGCCTGTGGGCCAGACGATACGCCGCTGGCCCGGCCTGCAAGGGTGTCGAAGGTCATGGCCGATGGCAAGAGGCCCGATCCGGTCAACTGCGGACGTGGCCCTGGCCCCGGGCGGACAAGAAAAGCCCCGCCTTGCGGCGGGGCCTGGGGGTGTCATCCCTGGGGGCGGCTCAGTTGGTCTTGGTGCCGAAATCGTACTTGGCCTGCACATACACCGCGCGGCCGTACGGGTTGTAGATGCTGCTGTTGTACGGCGAGGCGATGTTGCCGGCGTAGCTGTGGGCCTGGCCGTCGGGCATCTTGTTGAACACGTTGTTGACCATCACCGAGAGGGTGAGGTTGTCCAACGCCCGGTAGTTCACGCTCAGGTTGTAGGTGGTGTACGAGCCCCACTTGCCAGCCTTGTAACCGGACGGGTGGACGTAGTCGAAGCTCTCGCCCAGGTAGGACATGTAGTTCGGCGTCTTGCCGATGTAGTTGAAGTACAGCGTGGTGGTCCAGCGGTCCTTGGCCCAGCCCACCGACCCATCGGTACGGACCTTGGCGTAGGCGTCGTAGTACCACATCGCATACGGGTCGCGCAGCAGATCCAGGTAGTCATCGCCCGGCTGCGGCTGCAGCTCGCGCTTGAGGATGTTGGTGTAGTTGCTGGCGAACTGCAGCGAGCCGAAGCGTCCGATGTCCTGCACGTACTTGAAGCTGGCCGTCAGGGCCTGCAGGTTCTGGCGCGCGACGTTGAGCTTGGGCGTGAAGATCTGCTCGATGTTGCCGGCGGCATCGCGGGTGATCCAGTCCGCGACGTTCTCGCAGCTGGCCGAGGTCGGGTTGCCCTGGCCATTGCGGCAGTAGTATTCCGCGCGCAGCAGCTGGTCCGAGCTCAGGGTGTCGACTTCGTTGTCGATCTTCCAGTTGTAGTAGTCCACCGAGACAGAGAGGTTGTTCATCGGTGCCCAGACCACGCCGGCATTCCAGACATCGGCGGTGATCGGTTCCAGCTCGGTGTTGCCGGCCTGCACGCCGAACACCGATTCGTTGCCGTACGGGCAGGCCAGGGTATCGGCCGGGGCGTAGCCGAGCTGGCCGCAACGGTAGTAATCGACCGCGCCGTTGGCGTAGTAGCCGCTCTCGCCCTGGAAGGCATCGGGCAGGGTCGGCGCACGGAACGCAGTGCCGTACTTGCCGCGGAACAGCAGGCTTTCGATCGGACGGAACTCTACGCCGATGCTGTAGGTGGCCTTGTCGACGGTGTTGTCGGCGATCTTGTAGGCGTCATAGCGGCCCGAACCGGTGACGGTCAGCGAGTCGATCAGCGGCAGGCGCAGTTCGGAGGTGACGGCGTAGTTGCTGCGATGGCCATTGCCGGCTACCGAGGTGGTGCCCCACACGCTGCCATCCATCAAGCGCTCGTCCGGGCGGTAGTCCCAGCCTTCGCTGCCGGCTTCGGCGACCACGGCGAAACCTGCATCGCCACCGGGCAGGGTGAACAGCGAGCCGTTGGTGATCTGGAAGCGGCCCAGGTTCTGCCAGGTCTTGCTCTGGTTGTAGGTGTAGCCGGTGAAGCTCTGGAAATCACCGGCCGGCAGCTGCGAATAGAACGCGCCCCAGTTCGGGCTGTAGATGTTGTAGCCGTCATCGGTGGTGCCCAGCACCGGGCCGAGCACGCGGTCTTCGAAGTAGCTGTCGATGTCATCGGCCCAGCGCACGAAGCCGCGCTCGGTGAGCTTGTACTCGCCGCGGCTGAAGCTGGCGCTGTAGTCCCAGTTGCCGAAGGTGCCACGCCCGCCCAGGGTGACCTGGTAGGCCTTGTTGCGGTCGGTGTTGAGGATGTCCTTGTAGCCGTTCGGCCCGATGTCTTCGGGCGCGAACGCGCGCTGCAGGTTCATGTACTGATCGGTGTCCTGGTCATAGAACGCGCCGAAACTCAGGTCGCTGCCCCAGAACGTATAGCCCGAACCCGGCGTGTACTTGACCTCTTCCAGGCTGTACAACGCATCGGCGAACAGGGTGAAGTTGTCGTTCACATCGAACGTCATCGAGCTGTAGAACTGGCTGCTCTCCTTGTCGTTCTTCAGTGTGCGGTAGCCGGCGCCGTAGGCCGAACCGCAGGACTCGCCGGCCGCGCGGGTGCCCAGCACGGTGGTGCCGCCGAACTGGCCGGCGACGCTGGCGCAGCGGGTCGGATCCATCATCACGAACGCGTTGTTGTCCGCCGGCAGATAGACCAGGAAATCGTTGGCCGGCACCTGCGCGCTGTAGCCGACGCGGTTGTTGGTGCGGGTCAGGTCGCGCTGGTAGCCCCAGATCGGGTTGCTCTTTTCGTACTGCACATTGACCAGCGCATTGAAGCGGTCATCGGCGCTGTTGAAGCCCTTGGCACCGCTGACGCGGATGTTGTTGCCGCCGCCTTCGGTGGTGGCGCCCCCGCGGACGTTGAGCACGCCGCCGTCCATGCGTTCTTTCAGGATGATGTTGACCACACCGGCGATCGCATCCGAGCCGTACAGGGAGGACTGGCCGCCCGGCAGGATCTCAATGCGCTCGACGATGTCGATCGGAATGCCGCTGAGGTTGTTGAACGCGTCGCTGCCGTTGTACAGCGCCGGGTACTGCAGCATCGGCCGGCCATTGATCAGGTACTTGGTATAGCCCGGATCCAGGCCGAACATGCCGGCCGCTTCAGCGCCCTGGGTGAACGAGGCGGCGGTCTGGCCGCCCTGCAGGCCACCGGTGGTCAGCGAAGACTGCTGCAGGACTTCGGAGATGCTGGTGAAGCCGCGGGTCTGGATGTCTTCGGCGGTGACAGTCAGGACCGGCGTGTGGTTCTCGATCTCGGTCTGCGGGATCAAGGACCCGGTGACAGTGACACGATCGAGATTGGTGGCGGCGTTGTCCTGTGCGAAGACGGAGGCGCTGGTGAGCAGCAGGCCGGTGAGAACGGCAGCGGCAAGCGGATGACGCGAGATCGAATTACCTTGGCAAGACATGTGCAACCCCGTGTAGTAGTGATGTCGTGGCTTTCCCTTCCATGGGACTTCTTGACTGCGTTCAACAACGAACCGGTATCAGGCCTGGGCGGCCGTCCTTGGTGGTTTCATTCTGCGTTCAGTTGAAACCGGCGTGCGGCGAACGTAACACACGCTTAACGTGAAATTCTCTGAATGGTCATCGTCGATAAGCGCTGAGCGTTGACGGAAAGTGAAAGGCGTTGAAAAACAATTGCCTGGGACTAAATGAAATTTTATTTATGTTTCGTCAATGAGTGAATGCTGAATATGGCTCGTAATTAACAACTGAGATCGGTGTGCATATGCCTGTCCCATAGGCGCATCGCGCCATGAAAACGTCGGACATGCACATGCCCCTGTTGAGGCGGCGCATGTCGTTGTAGCCAGGCAGGCGGACGGGCATCACGCCGGTTGCAGGTGCACAAACGCGAAACGCCCCTTTCGGGGCGTTCCGGTTGGCGAACCGGCAGGGCAGGGCCCTGCACGGTCGCCGGTGCTGCCTGCGGCGATTACTTGCCGAAGTCGTACTTGGCCTGGACGTACACGGCACGGCCGTATGCGTTGTACAGGCCGGTGTTGTACGGCGCACCCGAGGTGCCCAGGTAGCTGTAAGCCTGGCCGTCGGGCATCTTGTTGAACACGTTGTTGACCATCAGCGAGAGCGTCAGGTCGTCCTGTGCGCGATAGTTCACGCTCAGGTTGTACGTGGTGTAGGAACCCCACTTGCCTGCGGCCTTGCCCGATGCCGGGTGGACGTAGTCATAGCCATTGATGCCGGCCAGGTAGTTCGGGGTCTTGCCGATGTAGTTCGCGTACAGCGTGGTGGTGAACTTGTCGATCGACCAGCCCACGGACGCATCGCTGCGGACCTTGGCGAAGTTGTCGTAGTTCCACATCGCGATCGGGTTGCCCAGCAGATCCTGGAACTCTTCGCCCGGCTGCGACTGCACTTCACGCTTGAGCATGTTGGTGTAGTTGGCCGAGAACTGCAGCGAGCCGAAACGGCCGATGTCCTGCAGATACTTGAAGCCGACGGTCACGGCCTGCAGGTTCTGGCGGGCCACGTTCATCTTCGGGGTGTACAGGCTGCTCAGGTTGCCGGCGGCGTCGCGCACGACCCAGTCCGCCACGTTCTGGCAGCTGGCCGAGGAACCGTTCGGCAGGCCGTTGCGGCAGTAGTACTCGGCCAGCAGCAACTGGTCGGTGCTGGCCGTATCGACTTCGTTCTCGATCTTCCAGTTGTAGTAGTCGGCCGAGATCGACAGGTTCGCCATCGGTGCCCAGACCACGCCGGCGTTCCAGACGTCGGCCGTGATCGGCTCCAGGTCCGGGTTGCCGGCACGCTCGGAGTACACCGAGACGTTGTCGTGGTAACGGCAGTCGGCGGTATTGCCCGGTGCATAACCCAGGGTGCCGCAGCGGTAGTAATCGGTCGAGTTGGCCGCGTAGTACCCGCTCTTGCCCTGGAAGGCATCGGACAGGGTCGGTGCGCGGAACGCGGTGCCGTACTTGCCGCGGAACAGCAGGCTGTCGATCGGGCGGTATTCCAGGCCCAGGCTGTAGGTGGCCTTGTCGACGGTGTTGTCGGCGATCTTGAACGCATCGTAGCGACCCGAGGCGGTCACCGTGACCTGCTCCAGGACCGGCACGCGCAGCTCGGAGGTCACCGCATAGTTGCTGCGGTGGCCATTGCCGGCCACGGCCGACGAACCCCACACCTGCCCGTCGAGCAGACGCTGGTCGGGCGAGTAATCCCAGCCTTCGCTGCCACCTTCGACCACGACCGCGAAACCGGCGTCACCGCCCGGCAGCGAGAACAGCGAGCCGTTGGTGATCTGCACGCGGCCCAGGTTCTGCCAGGTACGGCTGCGGTTGGTCGCGTAGCCGGTGAAGCTGGCGAAATCTTCCGGCGAGATCGGCGAGTAGAACGCGTCGTAGTTCGGGTTGTAGATGCCCCAGCCATCGGCCGTGGTGCCCAGCTGCGGGCCCAGGACGTGTTCGGCGAAGTAGTTGTTGATCGGGTCCTTCCAACGCATGAACTTGTTTTCGGTGAGCTTGTACTCACCGCGGGTGAAGCTGGCGCTGTAGTCCCAGTTGCCGGCCATGCCCTTCGCGCCCAGGGTCACCTGGTAGGAGCGGCTCTCGTCACTGTTGAGGACGTCGTTGTAGCCCTGGCCACCGATGTCTTCCGGTGCGAATGCACGCTGCAGGTTCACCACCTTGCCCGAGGACTGGTCGTAGAAGCCGCCCATGCCGCTCTTGGTGCCCCACCACAGGTAGCTGGAGCCGGAGGTGTACTCGGTCTTTTCCTTGCTGTACAGCACGTCGGCGAACAGCTGCAGGTTGTCGTTGACGTCGAAGGTCATCGCGGAATAGAACTGGCCGCTGTCCTTGCCGTTCTTCAGCGTCTTGTAGCCGGCGCCGAAGTAGGTACCGCACGACTGGCCGGTCGGGCGATTGCCCAGCACCGTGGTACCGCCGAACTGGCCGGCCACGTTGGCGCAGTTGTTCGGGTCCATCATGTACAGGCGGTTGGTATCGGCGTCGATGACGGCGAAATCATTGCTCGGCAGCTGTGCGGTGTAGCCGTTGGCATTGGTGGTGCGGGTCAGGTCGCGCTGGTAGCCCCAGATCGGGTTGCTCGACTCGATCTGCACGTTGACCAGTGCGTTGAAGCGGTCATCGAACGCGCTGAAACCATGCGCGCCGCTGAAGCGCACGCTGTTGCCGCCGCCTTCGGTGTAGGTGCCGCCACGAACGGAGATGCTGCCGCCGTCCATGCGTTCCTTGAGGATGATGTTGACCACGCCGGCAATGGCGTCCGAACCGTACAGCGACGACTGGCCGCCCGGCAGGACTTCAATGCGCTCGACGATGTCGATCGGAATGCCGCTGATGTTGTTGAACGTATCGCCGCCGTTGTACAGCGCCGGGTACGACATCATCGGACGGCCGTTGATCAGGTACTTGGTGTAGCCCGGATTCAGGCCGAACATGCCCGAAGCTTCCGCGCCCTGGGTGAAGGACGCCGAGGTCTGGCCGCCCTGGAGGCCGCCGGTGGTCAGCGAGGACTGCTGCAGGACTTCGGCCACGCTGGTGAAGCCGCGGGTCTGGATGTCCTGCGCGGTGATGGACATCACCGGAGTCTGGGTTTCGATATCGGTCTGCGGAATCAGCGAGCCGGTGACGGTGACTTTGTCCAGCGTCGTGGCTTTATCCTGTGCCATGGCCGGAGCGGCTGCAGTGGCGATCAGGGCCGAGAACAATGCAGCGGCGAGCGTGTTGCGACGTGCGGTGGTGCTGTAATTCATTGATAGTCCATAGAACAAAACAGAAAGCACTGACGCCAATGATTCCCTCCCGGAACGCGCGGAAAACGCTCAACGTAGTGCGTTTCGACCGTAACATGAACTTAACGAAAATTGCATGGTTTCGTAGCAATCGCGATTTTCAGTCAGGTGCAGTCAAGGTTGTATAGTGGTGCGTCCCATTGTTGTGTTTCCGGAGTGCCCGCAGTGAGTGCCAGCCAGACGCGTCGTCCCCACGCCAGCCAAGTGCAGAAGGGGTTGTCGCCGCATCCGCGCATCCGCAACGTGATCGCGGTGGGGTCAGGCAAAGGCGGGGTCGGCAAGTCGACCACCGCGGTCAACCTGGCTGTCGCACTTGCCGCGCTCGGCGCGCGCGTGGGCCTGCTGGATGCCGATATCTACGGCCCCAGCGTACCGGCGATGCTTGGCCTGAGCGGTCGCCCGGAGAGTCCGGACAACAAGTCGATCGAGCCGATGCGCGCCTTCGGGGTGGAGACCATGTCGATCGGGTATCTGATCGAGGACGAGACGCCGATGATCTGGCGCGGTCCGATGGCGACCTCGGCGATGACGCAGTTCTTCAACGATACGTTGTGGGACGACCTGGACTATCTGCTGATCGATCTGCCGCCGGGCACCGGTGACATCCAGCTGACCTTGACCCAGAAGATTCCGCTGGCCGGTGCGGTGATCGTCACCACGCCGCAGGACATCGCCACGCTGGATGCGAAGAAGGCGCTGAAGATGTTCGAGAAGGTCGAGGTGCCGGTGCTGGGCATTGTCGAAAACATGGCCGTGCACACCTGCAGCAACTGCGGCCAGGTGGAGCATCTGTTCGGCGAAGGCGGCGGCGAGCGCATGGCTGCCCAGTACGGGGTGCCGCTGCTGGGCTCGCTCCCGCTGGAAATCGGCATCCGCGAGCAGGGCGATGCGGGCACCCCGATCACCGCCGCCGCGCCGGAATCCTCGGCCGCCCAGGCCTATCTGCGCGCCGCGCAGCGCCTGATCGAGGAAGTGGCCAAGCGCCCGCGCGCCAGCATTCCGATCCTGTCCTCGCTGATCTGAGCCGGGGCGGTCGCCGCAGCGGCCCCGCCTACGCGTGCCGGGGCAGGGGGGCTGCGGCATAATGGCGGGCCCGAACCGGCGCAGCCCAGGACCCCCTTACATGAGCATCAAGAGTGACCGCTGGATCCGTCAGATGGCCGAGCAGCAGGGCATGATCGAGCCGTTCGAAGCCGGCCAGGTCAAGCAGGCCAACGGCCAGCGCATCGTCAGCTACGGCACCTCCAGCTACGGCTACGACGTGCGCTGCTCGCGCGAGTTCAAGGTGTTCACCAACATCAACTCCACCATCGTCGATCCCAAGCACTTCGACCCGGGCAGCTTCGTGGATATCGTGGGCGACGAGTGCATCATCCCGCCCAACAGCTTCGCGCTGGCGCGCACGGTGGAGTACTTCCGCATCCCGCGCGACACCCTGGTGGTGTGCCTGGGCAAGAGCACCTATGCGCGCTGCGGGATCATCGTCAACGTGACCCCGCTGGAGCCGGAATGGGAGGGCCACGTCACCCTGGAATTCAGCAACACCACGCCGTTGCCGGCGCGTATCTATGCCAATGAAGGCGTGGCGCAGATGCTGTTCTTCCAGGCCGACAAGGACGATATCTGCGAGACCTCGTACAAGGATCGCGGCGGCAAGTACCAGGGCCAGACCGGCGTCACCCTGCCGCGCACCTGATCACCCTGGGCGCACTGTCGCGTGACCGGTAGTCCGGACGTAGGGCCGAGCGTTGGTCGGCTGCTGTCGTGGACCCTGCCGTCGGTCGGCCGCCGTCGCATGGTCTGCAACGAACACCGTCCCAAATGAAAAAAAGCGCGGATCGCTCCGCGCTTTTTTTCGTTTCAGCCGTCGCCGGCCAGCGGCCGGCACTACTTGCCGCGGCCGAACAGCAGGCCGATACCAACGGCCACCAGGACCACCGGCCACCAGGTGAGGATCAGCTTCCCCATGTTCATGTTGGTCCAGCCCAGATTGCTGGCCAGCAGGAACAGGCCGACGAGGATCAGGACGATGGCGGCGACAAGGTTGGAACGCATCAGGGGCAGGGTCCGCTAGGGCTGGGGCGAATATCCTAGCCGTTCCTTCCAGTGTGCGACACGCTCGGCCAGCACCTGTGGATCAAAACGGTGTGCCTGCCCCTGGCCCCAGACCGGGCCCGGCCAAGCCGGATCGCCGACATGGCGCCCGATCACATGGAAATGCAGCTGTCGCACGATGTTGCCCAGCGAGCCGATGTTGATCTTCTCGACCCCATCCGTGCCTTTGAGCGCCTTGCACGCCCGGTTCAATTCGGTGCGCAGCTTGTCCTGCTGCTCGCCGTCCAGATCGATCCACTCGGTCACGCCGCTCAGGCGCGGGACCAGGATCAACCAGGGGTACCTTTCATCGTTCATCAATCGCACTTGCGATAACGGCCCTTCTGCTACCAGTACGCTGTCGGTGGCCAGGCGTGAATCCAGTTCGAACTCGCTCATCCAAGATGCTCCGCAAAGAAGTCCAGGGTGCGTTCCAGCGCCAGGTGGGCGCTGTCTGGATCATACGCATGTCCGACGCTGCGGTTGAAGGCATGATCGGCCGGGTAGACGAAGGTGGCCATCTGCGGCAGCTTCTCGCGGTGGGCTTTGATCGCCTCCGGCGGGATGCTCTTGTCCTGCGCGCCGAAGTGGAACATGACCGGCGCCTTGGGCGCCTCGTCCAGGTATTTCACGTTGCGGGCCCCGTAATAGCTGACCGAGGGCAGGCCCAGGCGCAGCGCGGAGAGCAGGGCGATGCTGCCGCCCCAGCAATAGCCGACGGTGCCGACCCTGCCGGCCGGAGCCAGCCGCGAGGCGGCCGCCCGCACGATCTCCAGCGCCTTTTCGACCCCGAGCTCGTCGACCATGGCCAGGCCGGCGGCTACGCCATCGCTGTCGTAAGGCAGCTCCGGCGGTTCGGTGCTGTCCGGGGCCGACCCGACCAGATCGAAGAACGACGGGGCCAGCACCGCATAGCCCTTGGCGGCGTAATCGTCGGCCACCGCGCGGATGTGCGGGTTGGCGCCGAAGATCTCCTGGATCACCACCAGACCCCCGCGCGGCTTGCCTTCCGGCGTCGCCTGCCAGGCGCGGACCGGTCCGTAATGCGTATCGAGTGTGATCCACTCACCCATGGTGCGAGACTCCCGTTGGTTCAGGCATTCATTATCGGCCCCGCGCGGGTTAGCGCGATGTCAGGGGGCATGCCGGATCTGGCGGGATCAGCCCGATCCGGTTCAGGGGCGCGGGCTGAACGCCGGTATACTTGCCGCCGTTTCCGGCCCCAGGTCCCCACGCCATTCCGGCATGGGCCCAGGCCCCCAGAGTCCTTGCGATCCATGTCCCAGCTGAACCCCAAAGTCGGCTTCGTCAGCCTTGGCTGCCCGAAGGCCCTTGTCGATTCCGAGCGCATCCTCACCCAGTTGCGGTCCGAGGGCTACGACATCGTTCCCTCCTACGACGCGGCCGACGTGGTGGTGGTCAACACCTGCGGCTTCATCGATTCGGCCGTGACCGAGTCGCTGGATGCGATCGGCGAGGCGATGAACGCCAACGGCAAGGTGATCGTCACCGGTTGCCTGGGCAAGCGCCCCGAGCAGATCCGCGAGGCCTACCCGAACGTGTTGGCGGTGTCGGGCCCGCAGGACTACATGAGCGTGATGGAGGCCGTCCACGCTGCGCTGCCGCCCAAGCACGATCCCTTCGTGGATCTGGTGCCCGACTACGGTATCAAGCTGACCCCGCGCCACTACGCCTATCTGAAGATTTCCGAAGGCTGCAATCACACGTGCAGCTTCTGCATCATTCCCTCGATGCGTGGCAAGCTGGTCTCGCGCCCGGTCGATGAGGTGCTGCGCGAAGCCGAGCGGCTGGTGCGGGGGGGCGTCAAGGAACTGCTGGTGGTCTCCCAGGACACCTCGGCCTATGGCGTGGATGTGAAGTACGCCGAGCGCATGTGGCGTGACAAGGCCTACCAGACCCGCTTGAAGGCGTTGTGCGAAGGCCTGTCCGAGCTGGATGCGTGGACCCGCATGCATTACGTCTACCCGTACCCGCATGTGGACGAGATCGTGCCGCTGATGGCCGAGAACCGGATCCTGCCCTACCTGGATATCCCGTTCCAGCACGCCAGCCCGCGCATTCTCAAGCTGATGAAGCGCCCGGGCGCGGTCGACAAGACCCTGGAGCGCGTGCAGCGCTGGCGCCAGCTCTGCCCGGACATCACCGTGCGCTCGACCTTCATCGTCGGCTTCCCGGGCGAGACCGATGCCGAGTTCGAGGAGCTGCTCAGCTTCCTGGACGAGGCGCAGCTGGACCGCGTGGGCGCGTTCGCCTACTCGCCGGTCACCGGCGCGACCGCCAACGATCTGCCCGGTGCGGTGCCCGAAGAAGTGAAGCAGGAGCGCCTGGCCCGCTTCATGGAACGCCAGGCGGAGATCTCCGCCGCGCGCCTGGAGGCCAAGATCGGCACCGTGCAGCAGTGCCTGGTCGATGCCATCGAAGACGGCATCGCGGTGGCCCGTTCGAAGGCCGATGCGCCGGAGATCGACGGTCTGGTGCATATCCAGAATGCCGACGAGGCCAAGCTGCGTGTCGGCCAGTTCGTCGATGTCGAGATCACCGAGAGCGACGATCACGACCTGTTTGGTGACGCGATCATCGCGGCGGAAGCGCGCAAGCCGTTCGATCTGCAGGTGCTGTGAACGCAGCGGCGTCGACGGCCGATCACGGCGGTCGACGCCGCTTCATCGCGCCGCCGCGCGAGGCGGTGGATGCGGCCTGCTTCGCACAGCCGATCTACGCCGGGCTGGGTGACCTGAACGACCTGATGGTGGCGCCGAACTGGCCCACCATTGCATCGCTCGATGCACGCCTCGCGCTGCCGGACACGCATCTGGCGGAGCAGAACGAGATGCTGCTGGCCGACGGCCTGCACTATGAAACCCGCATTGCCGAGCGCGGCCAGATCGCCACGCGTGCGGCCAACTGGCATGACCTGTTCAATGCCCTGATCTGGGCGCGTTACCCCGCCATCAAGCGCGCGCTCAACCGGCAGCAGTGCCGGCACATCGCGGCGATGGCGCCAGGGCAGCGCAACCGGGCGCAGGCCGCGTTGACCCAATTCGACGAGAGCGGCGTGATCGTGCGTGTGCGCGAACCGGCGCTGCTGCGTGCGTGGGACCAGCACGACTGGCAGGCGCTGTTCGGGGATGGGGCAGGGCTGTGGCGACGCGGCGACATTGCCGTCGCGGCAGTGATCGGGCATGCGCTGCTGGAGCAGGCCTTGGTCCCGGAGCGCCTGCTGGTGGGCAAGTGCGTGGTGGTGAAGGGCGATGACGATGCCGCCGCGATTGCGGTGGTCGCGCACGCAATCGCGGACGGTGTGCTGCTCAATGATCCCTTGGAACTGCGGCCGTTGCCGTTGGCGGGGATTCCCGGGTGGCACGTCCACCAGGATGCGGCCTTCCATGCGCGGGCCGACTACTTCCGCCCGTTACGCGAGGGTCGTGCGTATCCCGCAGCGCTGGGGTGATTCCATGCGTGGATGTACTTCCTGTCAGCCGGGGTATGCCACCGACAGGATCGCGAACCCATGGCGGCCGCTGGGCAGCTCCACCTCGAACTCATCGTCCACGCGTTTCTTCAGCAGCGCGCGCGCCAACGGCGAATCGATGCTGATCCAGCCTGCACCGGCATCGGTCTCGTCCGGGCCGACGATGCGGTACACGTGGATGTCGCCCGAGTCGACATTCTCCAGCTCGATCGTCGCGCCGAAGAACACCGCGTTCGGATCGGTCGGCGCGGTATCGACAATGCGCAGTGCTTCCAGCCGCTTGGTCAGATAGCGCACGCGCCGGTCGATCTCGCCCAGCTGCTTCTTGCGATAGGTGTACTCGGCATTCTCGGAGCGGTCGCCTTCCGCGGCGGCGGCGGCCAGTGCCTTCACCACTTCCGGGCGTTTGTGCCGCCACAGCTCATCCAGTTCGGTCTTCAGCCGCTGGTGGCCCTGTGCGGTGATCAGGGCCGTGCTTTTTTCCGCGGGGGGGCGCCAACGCGACATCAGGTCTGCTTGTGCTCTTCAAAAGGTGCCGCGCCACAGGGCGCGACACGAAGTATCAGCGTTTTCCGCCGAAAATACCGCCGAGCAGGCCACGCACGATCTGGTTGCCCAGCTTGGTGCCGACGGTGCGCGTGGTCTGCTTGGCCATGGTTTCGATCATGCCCTGGCGGCGCTTGGTGCCGAAGATCGCATCCTTGATGCTCTGGCCGAAGCCACCTTCCTGCGCCTCATCCTGCTGGCGGGTACGGGCTTTGGGTGCATCGGCCTGTTCGACGGTCTTCTGCGCGCGCTGCGCCAACAGTTCGGCTGCCGATTCGCGGTTGATCGCGGTGTCGTAACGGGTGCCGACCGGGCTGCCGGCACGTACCTGGGCACGTTCGGCCTCGGTGATCGCGCCCATCCGGCAACGCGGTGGCGCGATCTGGGTCTGCTGCACGGGCGAGGGGATGCCCTTGTCCTGCAGCGTGGACACCAGCGCTTCACCGGTCCCCAGCTTGGCCAGCGTCGCAGCCACGTCGAGTTTGGGATTGGGCACGAAGGTTTCGGCGGCGACCTTCACCGCTTTCTGGTCGCGCGGCGTGAACGCACGCAGCGCGTGCTGCACGCGGTTGCCGAGCTGCCCGAGAATGTTGGCCGGCACGTCATCCGGGAACTGTGAGCAGAAGTAGACGCCCACGCCCTTGGAGCGGATCAGCCGGACCACCTGCTCGATGCGCTGCACCAGCGCCGGCGGTGCGTCATCGAACAGCAGGTGTGCCTCATCGAAGATGAAGACCAGCTTCGGCTTCTCCAGATCGCCCACTTCCGGCAGCGTTTCGAACAGCTCCGAGAGCAGCCACAGCAGGAAGGTGGAATACAGCCGCGGCTTGAGCACAAGCTGGTCGGCGGCGAGGATGCCGATCACGCCGCGGCCATCGTGGTTGACGCGCATGAGGTCGGCCAGCTCCAGCGCAGGCTCGCCGAAGAACGCTTCGCCGCCGTCCTGTGACAGGCGCAGCAGCGAGCGCTGGATCGCCGCCACGGTCTGCGCGCTGACCAGGCCGTATTCGGTGGAGATGTCCTTGCGCTCCTCGGCGACCAGGCCGAGCAGGGCGCGCAGATCATCCAGGTCGAGCAGCAGCAGGCCGCGGTCGTCAGCGAGCTTGAACACGATGTCCAGCACGCCGGCCTGGGTATCGTTGAGTTCCAGGATGCGCGCGAGCAGGGTCGGGCCCATTTCACTGACCGTGGTGCGCACCGGGTGGCCGAGCTTGCCGTACAGGTCCCAGAACACGGTCGGGCTGGCAGCGGGCGCGTAGTCGGCCACGCCGAGGTCGGTCGCGCGCTGCAGCAGCGCCTCGGTCCCGGTACCGGGTACGGCCAGGCCGGACACGTCACCCTTCACATCGGCCAGGAACACCGGCACGCCGATCCGCGAGAAACCCTCGGCCAGCGTCATCAGGGTGACGGTCTTGCCGGTGCCGGTCGCGCCGGCCACCAGGCCATGGCGGTTGCCCAGGCGCGGCAGCAGGGTCACGGGGATATCGTCGGTGATGCCTTTGCCGAGCAGAATCGGATCCATGGTCAACTCGCAGTGTGAATAGGCGGGATTCTAAACGTCGGCGTTGGCCGGCCGGCAGACGGGTTGCCCCGATGCAAGCGGCGCGGCTACTCTGCCCCATCGTTCGCACACAGTGCCAAAAATGCCCGTTCCTGTCTTGCTTGTCCGTGGTTGGCCGCTGTTGGCCGTTGCCGCGATGCTGTCGATCGTCCCCGAGGCCCATGCCCAGCGCGTCTCCGCCCGCGACAAGGCCAAGGTGGAGGCGCTCGACCAGCGCATGACAGCCGCCGAGAAGCGCTACAACGCGGCGCTGGTGCTGGTGAACAATGCCGACCCCAAGGGCACCAACGAGGCCGACGCCGCGCTGGAGGACATGGAGGATGTGATCAGCGCCTGTGTGGCCCAGAAGGGCTGCCAGGTCAGCAACCTGCTGCCGACTTACAAGCGCCTGCTCAAGAGCAACGCCGACAGCCAGCAGGACAGCGAGGACGGCACGGCCATCGCCGACGGCACCCTGCTGGAGGCCGACCCGGACCATGTCGGCCCGCTGGCCGCCGATGTGCCCGAAGCGGCCCGCGCTGCCGCGCTGCTCAACGACAAGCGGCACGCCTTCGATACCATGGTCGAGTACAACCCGGCCGTGCAGGCCGGCATCCGCCGCTGGTTGACCGACATGCGCCCGGCGCTGCTCACGAGTTACGAGAACTACCAGAACCTGCGTGCGGTGATGTGGCCGGAGTGGGAAAAGCGCGGCCTGCCCGAAGCGCTGCTGTTCGGGATCATGGCCAAGGAATCCAACGGGCGCGTGCACGCCTCCTCGCGTGCCGGCGCCGCCGGGCTGATGCAGTTCATGCCCGCCACCGGGCGTCGCTTCGGGCTGGGCCCGGACGGCACCGGCTTTGATACGCGCTTTGATGCCCGCAGCGCGGCCGAGGCCAGCGCGACCTACCTCAACGAACGCATGCGCGAGCTCAACAACAGCGTCGAGCTGTCGCTGGCCGGTTACAACGGCGGTGAAGGCCGCGCCATCCGCGTGTTCCGCCAGTACCCGGGGCAGGGCTTCTGGACCGACAGCGTCTACAACCAGTTCCCGGGCGAGACCAAGGACTACGTACCGATGGTGATCGCTGCGGCGTGGATCTATCTGCACCCGCAGCAGTACGGCGTGGAGTTCCCGAAGATCAGCGCGCAGCCGGCCACGATCCGCCTGGCCAAGTCGACCACGATCTACGAGCTGACCATCTGCCTGGGCAGCAGCGGTACCCGCGACGGCTACATGCGTGCACTGCGCAACCTCAACCCGCGCTATGAGGCCGACGGCTGGATTCCGGCCGGCACCACCATCAACGCGACCACCCGCATCGCCGGCCTGTACAACCGGTTCTGCGTCAGCGGCCCGCGCGCCGACCTGGCCCGCACCCTCATCACCGCCGACCTCAATGCGGCGATCGTGCGGCCTACGGCGGTCAGCTACACCGGCAACGTGGCGGTGGGCAGCGTGGTCCCGGTGGCCCAGCCGCAGGCCATGCCTGCGGTGACCCCGGCCGCGCCGGTAGCCGTCCCGGCCGCCAAGCCCAAGGCCAAGCCGGCCCGCAGTTACAAGGTCGGCAAGGGCGAGACCCTCGGCAAGATCGCCGCCAGGTTCCAGTGCGATGTGCCGACCCTGGCCCGGGCCAACGGCCTCAAGGCGCCGGCCTATTCCCTCAAGCAGGGCCAGAGCATCAAGCTGCAGGGCTGCGACAAGTAAGCCATAACCGGGTAGGCTCGCCGGCATCACGCCTGTGGCCGCCCGGCCCAGCACATCCATCGCAGCCTCGGCCACGTGCCGACGCTCACCGCAACACGCATACAGGACACCCAGATGGATATCACCGCAATCAACGAGATGTTCGCCAACATCCGTGAAAACACCGATTGGGACCTCAACGGCCCGATGCTGTGGGGCTACTTCTTCGTCAACACCACGCCGGAGCCGCTGCACGGCCTGGGCGAGAAGCTGGTCGAACTGGGCTACACCCTGGTGGAAGTGTTCGAGCCGGACCTTGAAGAAGGCGAAGACCCCTACCACGTGCTGCACGTGGAGCGCGCCGAGGTGCACACCGAAGCCTCGCTGGATGCCCGTAACCATGAGCTGCAGGCCCTGGCCGAAGCGAACGGCGTGGAAGACTATGACGGCATGGACGTCGGCCCGGTCGAGATCTGATCGGCGCGATCCGATCGAACCGGACACAACGAAAAACGCCCCGGGAAACCGGGGCGTTTTCATTGGTGCGGATCGCATGGTCTACCAGTAGTGCCGGCCGCTGGCCGGCTACCCGGAATACCTGCGATGCCGGCCAGCGGCCGGCACTACCGTCACTTCAGGGTCGCCAGCGCCTGCCCCAACTGCACCGCATGCTCTGCATCCAGGTGCGGCGCGAACTCGGCCACACCGGGCGGCAGCAGCACGATCACGGTCGAGCCGTAGTTGAAGCGCGCCATCTCCGCGAAGCGTTCCAGGGTGATGCCCTTGCCACGGTAATCCTTGCGCGTGATCGTATCGCCGTAGGCCGGAATCTCCTCGCCGCCCCACACCGTCTCCACGCCGGAGACCAGCAGCGCGCCGACCATCACCGAGACCATCGGGCCGAAGTCCGTATCGAAGTGACAGACCAGGCGTTCGTTGCGGGCGAACAGCCCCGGCACCCTGTTCACCGCGGCCGGGCCGACGCTGAACAACCGCCCCGGCACGTGCACGGTCTCGCGCAGCGTGCCGGTCCATGGCATGTGCACGCGGTGGTAATCCTTCGGCGACAGATACACCGTGGCGAACAGGCCGTGGTGGAAGACCTCGGCATCCTTGGCATCGCCCAGCAGCTCGGCGGCGGTGAAGGACTGGCCCTTGGCCTGGAAGATGCGCCCGTCCTCGATCTTGCCCAGCTGGCTGATCCGACCATCGGCCGGCATCACCAGCGTGCGCGGATCGGCATCGGCCACGCGCGCGCCCGGCTTCAACGCCCGGGTGAAGAACTGGTTGAAGGTCGGGTAGCTGCGCGGGTCCGGATTGGCCGCTTCAGCCAGATGCACACCGAACTTGGCGGTTACGGTGTCGATCAGCCAGCGCGAGATCCGCGGGTTGCTGGAATACGCCAGTCTGCGCGCCATGGACGACAGCAGGCGATGGGGCAGGGCGTAGCTCAGCGTGGTCATCAAACTCATGGGGCGGATTTCTCGGTCAGCAGGTGCAGGTCGCGGCCGATGGCCTGCGCTTGGAAAGGAGGGCGGATCAGACCGGCCAGGCGGCCTTCCGGATCCAGCACGGCCAGGCTGGCCGAGTGTTCGAGGGTGTAATCCTCGGGATTCTCATCGAAGTGCTTGCCCGGCACCTTCTGGAACACGAAGCCCAGCGAGGTGGCGAAACGCTCCAGCGAGGGCACATCGGCCGTCGCGGCCAGCGTGTCCTTATGGAACGCATGCACGTACTCGCCCAGCCGTGCCGGCGTATCGCGCTCGGGATCGACCGAAATGAAGACCAGCCGCGGGCGCAGCGTCTCGGGCAGGGCTTCCCACTGCTTCTGGGCCTGGGCCAGATCGGCCAGCGTGGTCGGGCACACATCCGGGCAGAAGGTGAAGCCCAGGAACACCAGGGTCCAGTGGCCCTTCAGCTCGCCCGGGATCAGCCGGGTGCCGTCGGACTGGCCCAGGTTGAAATCGGGCAGCGGGCGCGGCTGCGGATAGAAGGTGATCGACTCGGTGGCGGGGCGGTCACCGCCCGGCTTGGGCGCGAAGACCTTCTGCGCCACGACCAGTCCCAGCCCGGCGGCGAGGGCGATCAGCAGGATGATGCCGACATTGCGATTGAACATAAGGGCCCCGTCCCGGAAGTGGCCACCATGATAGAGGCAGCCACGCCGGATTGTCGGGAGGGGCGTCGGCACGGGTGGGTTTCCGGGACCCGCCGTGAATCCATCCCTGGCGTCTCGTGAGCAGCATCCATGCTGCTCAACGGTCCCGGAAACCCACCCGTACCGCCACCTCGACAGTGGGCCGGTGCGTATGGGTAAGCACAGCCAGGTGCACAGCCGAGCATCGAAACCTCAGCGTCTGGGGCAGGGCACGGATTGCTATTGGCGAAATGCCGAGCATGGCTCGGCACTACAAAAACCGCCTTCGATGCGTAATTCGTGCGCACCCCGCCTTGGCCTTGGCTGTT